>JBHELH010000031.1:0-6545 GCA_046263215.1 Gemmatimonadaceae bacterium
CGAGCCGAGTACATCGGCTCCGCCCTCGTGTCGCGAGCTATCCACGCCCGTCACCCCGGATGACATCGGTGGAAAAAAATAAAACCGGCTGAGGGTGCCGTGATGGCATCCAACTCAGCCGGTTTCGCGATTTGCTCCACCCGGGGCACGGGCGAGCCCTTGTCTACAACTCGCCCCAGGCTTCAAAGCATCTGAGAGTGCTCCACCCTAGGCTACGCGAGTGCTGCGGTCAAGAGCGGTCGCGTCGCTGGCCCACGAGGTCCGCTGCTCGCGTGGGCACAATCTTGGGCACGAACTTCCGCAAACGGACGCAAAAGGATGCAGAGGGACGCAAAACGCGTTTTGCGCCGACGTCCGAAACCGCAGAGGGATACAAACGGGCGCGAAGAGGCGCAACGGCTCTGAGAGAGCTGCAAAACCGCTATTCGCGGGTTCGATTCCCGCCCGCGCCTCTATCATCCGTCGCCGTTTTCGGCGCTCTGGCAGTGACTTCGCCTCCCTCGATAACCACGCCCTGCGGAATCTCCGCAGGGCGTCTGGCTTCCGCGCCGCCGCGCGACCATCGCGGCGCGGCGGCGCGCGGCGGCCCTCCGCCGTCTCGAACGTCCCGCGCTTCGTCTAGTGGATGATGAGAGCATGTGCGCGGCGAAGGTCCGCGCGACGATCTTGTCATCTCGGATCAGCAAGGTGTCCGTCCCCATCGGGATGAACGGCTCCGCCTTCTACACGATGTAGGCGACGATGTAGGCGACGTCCCTCTCGACGTCTTGGCGGATGAGCGTCATGACCTGGAGAAGCTCGGGCGGAGAGCTGCAGAGAAACCCCTCGAAGAGGGATCGAATCCCGTCGAGTCCTTTGAGCGGCCCCCAGGGGTAAGGAGCACGGAGGCGTCGGTGTAGTCTGCCATGAGTGCATCGACACCTTCGGTGAACACTTGGAGGTGATGAGCGACGCCTGCTTCCGGCGCGCGGTGGCGCACGCCCGCGCGCGCGGAGCGAAGTTCGCTCGAGCTCCGCGCCGCGACGAGCGCCGCGCGCGTCTGGCAGTCGCGCGGCGAGCGGGCACTGGCGCGCGAGGCCCTGGCCGGGATCTACGGCTGATTCACGGAGGGGTTCGGTACGGCGGACCTGGCCGCGGCGCGCTCGCTACTGGACTCGCTCGCGTGAAGTTGCGGCCCGCTACATCACGCCGAGCTGCGACAGCACCGTCATGCGGTCGAAGTACACCGTCTCCGCCTGGATGCGGTTGGTCTCGTCGAAGGTGAAGACGGCGCACACCGGAAACTCCACGCGGCGCCCGGTGGGAGCGATCCCTTTCCACGCGCCGGTGTGCATGCCGCGCACGGTGACCTCGAGGATGACCGCGTCCGCCGCGACGTGCCTCCACTCGATATCGAAGCCGAAGTCCGGGAAGCCGGCGAACAGCTCCGCGTAGTACGTCCGCACGCCGTCGCGCGCGTCGTGGCGCTCGTTGGCGCTCCGGTCGTCCCAGACCGGACGATCGCCGAAGGTGTCCATGAGGCGGTCGAGGTCGTGGCTGTTCTCGGCCCGAGCGTGCTCGTCCACGGCGGCGAGTCGGGCCGCAGCGCGAGCATCAGTAAGCAAGGTCGGCATGGGAAGCCTCACGCTCGTGGGAGCGATAGAGTAGCTGTCGCGTGAAGACCCCACAATCGCCTCCGCTACTGCCGCTGGCCGCGGTTCGGGAGGCGCCATACGTTGGGGGGCCTCCTCGTCGGCCCGATGAGCCTCGACCTGCTCGCACAGCTCCAGAGCACCCTCGGCAGCGCCTTCACCATAGAGCGCGAGCTTGGCGGCGGCGGGATGTCGCGCGTGTTCGTCGCGACCGAGACGGCGCTCGGTCGGCGCGTCGTGATCAAGGTCCTCCCGCCGGAGCTGACGGCCGAGCTCTCGGCCGAGCGCTTCCGGCGCGAGATCCAGCTCGCCGCGCAGCTCCGGCACCCGCTCATCGTCCCGCTCCTCTCGGCCGGAGAGGCCGGCGGAGTGCTCTACTATACGATGCCGTTGGTCGAGGGCGAGTCGCTCCGCGCGCGTCTCGTGCGGGAGGGGGCGCTGCCGGTGCGCGACGTCGTGCGGCTGATGCGGGAGCTGGCGGATGCGCTGGCCCACGCACACTCCCGTGGCGTGGTGCACCGCGATATCAAGCCCGAGAACGTCCTCCTCGAAGGCAGCCACGCCCTCGTCGCCGACTTCGGCGTCGCGAAGGCGCTCTCGGCGGCGACGGCCGGCGATTCGGGAACCACGGCGGCGGCGCGCGCCACGGCCACCGGCGTCCTACTTGGCACCCCGGCGTACATGGCGCCCGAGCAGGCGGCGGGCGATCGCACCGCGGACCACCGCGCGGACCTCTACGCGCTCGGCTTGGTGGGCTACGAGATGCTCGCGGGCCGCCCGCCGTTCGCCGAGCACACGCCGCAGCGGCTTCTTGCCGCGCACCTCGTCGAGGCGCCCGCTCCACTGGCCAGGCTGCGCCCTGACGCACCCCCGGCGCTCGCCGAGCTCGTCATGCGGTGCCTGGAGAAGGACCCGGCCCGGCGCCCGCAGTCAGCGGCCGAGGTGCTCGCCGCGCTCGAGGCGGCGCGCACGCCTTCGGGCGAGCAGGCGATCCCGAGGGCGACGCCACGGCGCCGGCGGATCCGCACGGCGGCCGGCACGGTCGTGGCCCTGCTGCTGGTGGCCGTCGCCCTGGTGGCGGCCTACCGCACACGCCCCCGCGCCGAGCTTGAGCGACCGGTGCTCGCCGTGCTGCCGTTCGACAACTTGGGCCCGGCGGCCGATGCGTACTTCGCCGACGGGCTCACCGACGAGGTGCGGGCCCGCCTCGCGAGCGTGGCGGGGCTGCGCGTGATCGGCGGGACGAGCGCCCGGCTGTACAAGGGGAGCGCCAAGTCGCCGCGCGAGATCGCGCGCGAGCTGGGCGCGACGCACCTGCTCACCGGCACCGTGCGCTGGGACCGTACGGCCGGCGGCGGCGGGCGCGTGCGGGTGAGCCCGGAGCTGGTGCGCGCCGCCGACCAGGCGACCGTGTGGGCGGAGCCGGTCGAGGGGCCGCTCGGCGACGTGTTCGCCATGCAGGCGCGCGTCGCCGAGCGCGTCGCGGCCGCGCTCGACGTCGCCCTCCTGGGCCGCGGGCGCGGGGTGAACGCACCGCCGCCCACGACGAACCTCGCCGCGTACGACGCCTACCTCCGCGGGCTCGCGCACTCGGCAGGGCCGAACCGCTTCTCCGCGCCGGCGCGCCGCGCCGCAATCGAGGCGTTCGAGCAGGCGGTCGCGCTCGACCCGCGCTTCGCCGCGGCGCACGCGCGGCTCGCCATGGCCTACCTCACGGAGCGCGAGTTCGGCTACGACAGTGGCGGGATGGTGGAAAAGGCCCGCGCGAGCGTCACGCGCGCGATCGCGCTCGACTCGACGCTCGTCGAATCGCAGCTCGCACGCGGGAGCTACCTCAATGCGATTGAAGACCCGGACGGCGCCTACCGGGCGGTCCAGGCCGCCCGGCGGATTGCGCCCGGGGACGCCGCCGTGCAGATGAGCCTTGGCTTGGCGTCGGAGAATGTCGGCCGCTTAGAAGAAGCGGTCTCGCACTACCGAAGCGCCGAACGGCTCGAGCCCCGGTGGGCGGATCCGCCCGGCCAGCTCGCCGGGGCCTACGACCGGCTGTATCGCCACGAGGAGGCCATTCGCGCCCGCGAGCGCGAGATCGCACTCGCGCCGTCGCCTTCGCTCGCGTGGACGCGCACCTCCCAGGCGGCGTCCTACCTCCTCTGGCGCGCCGACACGGCGGCGGCGCGCCGCGAGCTCGAGCAGGCGGACGATCCGCAGCTGGTCGATCTGCTCGTCCGGATGCCGACCCCGTTCTTCACCGGACGCGCGATCTGGCCCAGCGTGATGCCTCGGGCGGTCCTACTGGCGAGGGACACGATCACGCGCGCCGCGTACATCCGGGGCGACTGGGGCACGCCGGACCTCTACCACCTGATGAAGGCCCGACACTTCGCCCTGACCGGGCGGCCCGAGCGCGCCCGGGCGCACGCCGACTCGGCGATCGCGCTCATTGAGCCGGCACTGCGGCGCGGGCCCGGCACCGGGGTACTGCTCGACCTCTTCACGCCGCAGTCCACGCTCGCCGAAGCGTACGCGTACGCCGGGCGCCCGGCGGACGCCGCCCGCGTAATCGACCAGTACGTCGAGGCGAGGCGCCGGAGGCCCAACAAGTCGGCGCTCAACCTGCCCTACGGGCTCGTCACGGCGGCGTACGTCGACGTGCTGATCGGGCGGCGCGACCTGGCGGTGGCGCGGCTGGACGAGGCGCTTCGGCTGCCGTCGGGGCAGTTCGTCTCGCGCGCGCTCCTGCGCGCCGACCCGTCCTGGGCGCCGCTGCGCGGGCACCCTGGGTTCGAGCGCCTGATCGCGGGCGGCTGAGCGGCGCCTGCGCCACTCGGGGTCTGCGACCGAGGCATTTGCACACAGTCGCTAGAAACTGTGTGGAAATGTGGGCCGGACATTCGCGGCATCCCGCCGCGCTTTCGGGCGCGTCAGCGCTGCCGAGCGGCCGGCCGCCGGATCGGGCGGCCGGGGGATGCGCCGTCGACGAGCGCCGCGTCGCGCACGACGAAGGCGCCGTTGACGAGGACGTGCACGATGCCTTCGGAGTATTCCCTCGGCCGCTCATAGGTCGCGCGGTCGATCACCCGGTCAGGGTCGAACACCGTGAGGTCCGCGTCGGCGCCCACCCGGACGCGCCCCTTGTCGCGCATGGCCGGGACGGCACGCTCGAGCCGCCGGGCCGGCAGGAGCGTCATCTTGCGGACGGCCTCCATGATCGGAAGCGCGCGCCGCTCGCGGACGTAGCGCCCGAGCACGCGGGCGTGCGTGCCTGCGAGCCGCGGGTGGCCGGGGTTGGCGTCGCTCGCCACCATCACGAGCGGGTGGACGAGTGCCAGGTCCACCGCGCTGTCCGGGATGCTGAACTGGAGCACGAATCCGCCGTGAGGGCGCAGCCGGGCGAAGCTCTCCGCGGTGAGGCGCTCGCCCGTGGCGACCTACTGCAGGTCCGCGTAGCCGATGCCTAGCCGCTCCTGCCACCCAGGGTTGAACACTGAGGACGAGAGTCGGACGTTGCTGGCTGTGTACGGAGACGCCTCAGTCGTGACGTCCAAGCCACGCCGGCGCGCCCGCTCGACGAGGTCGAGGGCGAGCGGGGTCTGGCGGAGCAGCGTGGCGGGCAGGTGGACGAGGTGGAGCGACGCCCCGGTGACCGCGGCGCCGGCGAGGGCCTCTTGCACCCCGGCGACGCCGCTGGCCGGCTCCACCGCGCCCTGGAAGCGTGGGTGGACGAAGTATGGGACGCCGTGCTCGGCGGCGAGTTCGAAGAGGCGCAGTACCTCCTCGCGCGTCGTCCCAGGGGTGAGCTGGAGGATGCTGCCGATCCCGACGGCGCCCTCCGCGAGCCCCTGCCGCACGGCCGAGACGACCCGCGCGAGTTGCTCGTGCGTGACTCGGTGGTGCTGGTAGGCGGCGCTCGGGTCGCGGAAGGTGGACGGGTCGCGGAGGGCCTCCATGCCCTGAATGACCGCGACGCGCACGCGGCGGTGCCTAACCGTGGCGCCGTAGTTAAGGCGCGCCTTGCCCTCACGCTCGGCGTACCAGGATGCGACAGGGAAGGCGCCGCCCTCGCCGTCGAGCGCGGTCGTGACGCCGTCCCGGGCGTAGAAGCCGTAGCTCTCCGCGTCGTGCTCGTGCGTGTGGAGGTCGATGAAGCCAGGGCTGACGACCAGCCCGCGCACGTTCACCAGCTGCCGTCCGCGGAGCGGGCGGGCGGAGATCGCCGCGACTTTCCCACCTCGAATGCCTACGTTCCGGACAGCATCCAGACCGGACTCCGGGTCCAGCACGCGCCCGCCGGCTAAGACGATGTCGAATGAGGGACGTGAAGCTTGCGCGATGGCGAGGACCGGGGCGGCCGCCGGGAGGATCAGCAGCGCAGGGGCGAGCAACGCGAGTCGATACACGGACGGGGGTATAGGAGCGTTCTGCGGTGTTCCGCAGCCTGGACGCTTGACGCTGAGGCGCCTGGCGAATGTGGAGCGTGCAGTCCTCGGCGTCGACCCCTCGGAGCTCCTCCGACCCTTGCTCTGGCGTTCGACGTGGGACGCGTGCCCGAGCCCCCTGGGTGCGGTGCTCGGCGAAGGCCGGCCTTTCCGCTCGGCAAAACTGCGGGCACGTCCTTGGGCACGAAGTTGTGCGAAGCGGTACAACTCGGCGCAATGCGACGCAAATTCGGAGCGGCCGGACGCGGGAAATCGCAACCAGATGCAAACAGACGCAACCAGGCGCAAAAGCTCCTAGAGAACTGCAAACCCGCTATTCGCCGGTTCGATTCCCGCCCGCGCCTCTTTGTAAAACAACGACTTACGAAGCGCGACCACACGCGACAACAGTCGTTGGGCAAAGTCTTGGGCAAATGAGGGGAGATTCCGTCGACCGAGTCTCCCTCACTCGTTGCGGGCAACGCGCGAATCAGTG
>JBHELH010000032.1:0-63681 GCA_046263215.1 Gemmatimonadaceae bacterium
GCGGGGCGTCCTACGTATCGTAGGACGCCCCGTTCGTATTAACGCGCGCTGGTTCAAAACGAAGGTACTCGCTGCTGGTGCGACAGTCGGCCGATCAACCGACTGTCTTAGTTGCTGTCATCCCCATCCTTTTCCGAGGGCACCGGCGCGGGCTTCGACCGCCTGAACGATCCGGACGGCCTTCGGCTTCTCCGGATTTGACCTGAGAGCGACGACGAGGACGGTCTCCTCGCCCTTCGGCCGCAGGCCGTATCGCCGGCGGGGCGTCCGGTCGCCCGTTCAGTCGCGCCGCAGCGCCTCCGCCGGGTCCACCGCGGCCGCGCGGCGCGCGGGCAGCCAGCTCGCCACGAGGGCGACGCCGAGGAGCACGCCGCACGTGGCGACGAGCGCGACCGGGTCGGTGGGGCTCACGCTGTATAGGAGGCCGCCGAGCAGGCGCGTGGCGGCGAGCGTTGCGGTGAGGCCGATCGCCGCGCCGACGGCGGCGAGGGCCACGCCGCGTCGCGCGACCATTCGCGTCACCTCCGCCGTCGACGCCCCGAGCGCGAGGCGTACGCCGATCTCACGGCGGCGGAGCGCGACGCCGTACGCGAGCACCCCGTAGAGTCCCACCGCGCCGATCGCGAGGGCGATCACGCTCGCGGCGGCGAGCGTCAGGAGCACGAAGCGCGTGCGCGCCATCGCCGCGCCGAGCACGACGGCCATCGGGCGCTCGTCGTACGTCGGCAGCGCAGGGTCGAGGCGTCGCACGACGGCGCGGAGCGGAGGCGCGAGGCGGGCCGGGTCGCCCTCGACGCGGAGCGCGATCACCACCGTACCGGGCGACCGCACGCCGCCCGGGTCGCGGAAGACAAGCGGGAAGTAGATCGCCTCCGCGGGGGGCTTCTCGAGCGCCGTGAGGTGCACGTCGCCGACCACGCCGACGACCGTGAACCACTCGGCCCATCCGGACGGGCGGACCCGTTTCCCGAGCGGGCTCTCCCCGCTCCAGTACCGCTCGGCGAACGCGCGGCTGACGACGACCTCGGTCGACGGCCGCGCGGCGTCTGCCGGGCCGAACGTGCGGCCGGCGAGGAGCGGGATCCCCGTGACGCGGAACCAGTCCGCGCTCACCATCGGCATCGCGTGCGTGGCGGGCATCGCGTCCGGCGCGAGCGGGCGGTCCTCGATGTCCATCCCGACGTTGTTGCCCTCGTCCGCGAGCGGGAGCCAGTCGGCCACCGCCGCGCCGCGGACGCTGGGGAGCGCGAGCGCTTCGCCGAGCAGCCGCTCGTGGAACTGCGTGACACGCGCCGCGTCGCGGTAGGCGGCCCGCGGCAAGGCGACGCGCATCGTGAGCACGCCGCGCGGGTCGAAGCCCGGCCGCACGTCGCGGAGCCGGCCGAAGCTGCGCGCCATCAGCGCGGAGCCGGCGACGAGGACGAGCGCGAGCGCGACCTGGGCGACCACGAGCGCGCTGCGCGCCCGCTGCCGGTCGCGGCCTGCGGTGGCCGACCGCGAGGACTCCTTGAGCACGACTCCCGGCGCGATGCGGCGCGCGCGGAGCGCCGGCAGCAGGCTCACGACGAGCGCGCCTCCCGCCGCGACGGCGAGGGCGAAGAGCAGCACGCGCCCGTCCACGGCCACCTCGGCCAGCCGCGGCAGCTCGATCCCCGTGGGGAGTGTGCGCAGCGCGCGCACCGCGGCCGCCGCGAGCAGGGTCCCCGCCGCGCCCCCCGCCGCGGCGAGCACCAGCCCCTCGCCGAGGTACTGGGCGGCGACCGCCCCGGCGGGGGCGCCGAGCGCGCGGCGCACCGCGACGTCCCGCGCCCCCGCCTCGGCGCGCACCACGAACAGGCCCGCCACGTTCGCGCACGCGACCACCAGCAGCAGCGCCACCGCGCCGAGCAGCAACCAGAGCATCCGGGACACGTCGCCGACGACGACGTCGCGCAGCGGCGTCACGACCGGCCGGAGCCGCGCGCGCGCGACCGCGTCAGGTCGCACGCGCCCCGGGAACGCCTCGGCGAGGCGGGCGAGGACCCGCGTCATCTCGTCCGCTGCGGCGGCCGGGGTGACCCCCGGCCGCAGCCGCGCGGCCGCGCTGTAGGCGAAGTTCAGCGCCATCGGTCGCGCCGGATCGAGCGTCACCGGATACCAGAGCCCCGTCGCCGCCTCCGGGTAGCGGAAGCGCTCGGGCATGATCCCGACGACCTCGCGCAGCCGCCCGTCGACGGCGATCTGCCGGCCGACGATCCGCGGGTCGCCGCCGAACTTGCGGCGCCAAAGCCCCTCCGCGAGCACGACGACCGCGGGCGCCCCAGGGCGGTCCTCGCCGCGCGCGAACGTGCGGCCCGCGAGCGGGGTCGCGCCGAGCACCGAGAAGAACGACGCGTCGACGGTGGCGGCGACCACGCGCTCGGCCTCCGCGTCGCCTGCGCCCGCCCCGACGGCGGGGGCGACGTTCACGTCGCGCGAGCGCCAGAGCGCTACGCCGGAGAACGCGCGCACCTCGCGCTGGTACAGCAGGTAGGTCGCGTCCGACTGCTCCACCGGGCTGTCCCCGTCGGCGCCGAGGATGTGCGAGAGCCCGACGAGGCGCTCCGGCTCCGCGAGGGGGAGCGGGCGAAGCAGGACACCGTCGACGACGCCGAAGACGGTGGTGGCGGCGCCGATGCCGAGGGCGAGCATGAGCACGACCGCGGCGGCGAAGCCGGGGGCCCCGCGGAGGCGGCGGAAGGTGTGGCCGACGTGCAGGCGCACTGCGGACCGGAGTTCGAGCCGTCTCATGCGGCGCTCCCGTACGGTGGCGAAAGTGAGACAGCGCGCGCGGACGTCGTCCACGTCGCCGAAGCGGCGGAGGGCCGCGGCGCGCGCGGCCTGCTGGTCGAGGCCCGCCGCCTCGAAGAGCTCCTCGCGCATCGCGAGGTGGAACGCGAGCTCGTCGTCGACGTCGCGGGCCGCGGCGCGGCGCCAGAAGCGGTGGTTTCGAACCCAGCCGGGGCCGAGCATCGTGGGGCGCTCAGGCGGCGCCGCCGGGCGCGGCGGCGAGGACACGCATCATCGTCGCCACGAAGCGCTCCCAGCGCCCCTCCTCCGCGCGCAGCATGCGGCGCCCGAGTGCGGTGAGGCGGTAGAACTTCGCGCGGCGCCGATTCTCCGAGACGCCCCATTCCGCCTCCACCCACCCTTCGGCCTCGAGGCGGTGGAGGGCCGGGTAGAGTGAGCCCTCCTCGATGTGGAGCGCGTCGCCGGAGACGAGCTCCACCCAGCGCGCGATGCCGAAGCCGTGGGTCGGTCCCCAGCTCAGCGCCTTGAGGACGAGCAGCTCGATGGTGCCGTACAGGTCGCGCTCGGTCTTGGCCATCTTACCCTAGATTTCTTGGGAAGAATTCTCGGGGAGAATGGCAGGACCGGCGGTAGTGCGCAAGGGGCGCGCGGGGGCGCGACGAAGCGCTCCGCGGGGTCGACCTTCCGCCACGTGGGTTGGCGATCCCGTCGGGGCAACGTCCGGCGGACATGGCCAGCTCGGTCGCGTCCTAGACTTTTTCCTCGGGCGCAACTGAAGAGGCAGCGCGACGCTTCGGTTACGTGCTGATCCGCGAGGATGACTGAGAAGCGCGAGCGCAGCAGGTCGCGCTCGCCGTCGCTCACACCTTCACCGCCACGCGGAATTGTTGAATAAGGGAAGAAGTTCGGGAACTTCTGGCGGTATCACACTTGGCCGTGGTAGTGCCAGCGCGGGCCTCGATCGCCTGAACGATCCGGACGGCCTTCGGCTTCTCCAGGGTTTGACCTGAGCGCGACGGCGAGGACGCTCTCCTCGCCCCTCCCGCGCTTCCCCTCCTTGCGGCCCGGATTCACGAGGATCGAGTCAACCCACCAGTCGACGACGGCCCGCCGGTCGCGGCTAGCGGTCTGCGCGGCGCGCGGCGCGCGGCAACGAGCGATCCGGTTCGCGCGCTGCGGAGCGACTGACCGGGCCTTGCGCCGTGAGGGCGGTTCTCGATCTCGAAGTGCAGAATGACGCAATCGTCGAAGAAGCGCTCACCGCGACGCACTGTGTGCAAGGAGCCGGTCGTCGAGCGTCTCAAAGATGCAGGATATGCCCACTGACGGAACTGCGCGTATCGGCGAGCTATCAGGGCCATACTATGAAACGGATCAGCGTTTCGCTCCTAACGCTTGCACTCCTTCTCGGGATCCTCGGCGTCCGCGGCGCAAAGCGCGCCTCCCGGTTGGTTGTGCACGAGTGGGGGACCATCACTACGCGGCACCGACCGGACGGCGCGCCGCAGGGTCGGCTCAACCGCATCAGCAAGTCGGAGGTTCTCCCGGCATTCGTGCACCGGTACGAGCCACCGCCAACCAAGGACGACCCGCAGAAGTCGCTGAGCAAGAGCCCCCTGACGCCTGGTCGCCCGGACGTGACCATGCGTCTCGAGACGCCGGTGCTCTATTTCTACCCGCCGGCTGGATCAGTTCTAGTGCCCCGCTTCGACGTCAGCGTGACGTTTCGTGGCGGCATCGTGAACGAGTTCTATCCGCGCGGGGACGCGTCCGTCGAAGTCGACGTTGAGCGGGTCAACGCGAAGCTAGAGGCCGGCCAGATCCAGGCCTGGGACGGCACAGTGTTGAACAACTACGTCGTCGGCGGCTTGCGGTGGCGCGGTCTGTCGCTGAACGACGCGGTCACCATACCTCGGACGTCGAGCCACGCCTGGCTCGCTCCGCGCCGCGTGCGGTCCAGCGGCGTCGTCACCCCGTCGGGCGAGGGTGAGCGGTACCTGTTCTATCGCGGCGTGGCTCACCTGGACGCACTGGTACAAACGGAACTATCGGCGGCCGAAGTGCGGCTGCGAGCGCCTCGGCGGCTGCACTGGATGCGCGCGTCTTCGATGACGATCGCGAACCTCTGGCTGGTCGACGTCCGGCCTGACGGGTCGGCCGCCTTCCGAGAGTACGCGCAGATCGAGATCGCGAAAGACGGCGCCTCGCGCGAGCTCCGACGGATCCCGTTGTTCGCCGCGAAGGACTACACCGCCGGCAGTCTGGCGGATCTTCGGCGGTCGATGAAGCGGGCCCTCGTGGCCGCCGGCCTGTTCGAGGACGAAGCCGAAGCGATGCTGGAGACCTGGAAGGAGAGCTACTACCGCACGCCCGGGCTTCGCATCTTTTACACGGTCCCGGATGAATGGCTTTCCTATTTCTTACGGCTGCGGATCTCGATCCCCCACGAGATGAAGCGAGTGTTGGTTGGGCGGATCGACCTCGTGCGGCGTTAGGCAGCGGGTTCCCCCACTCACCGGCCGCCGACTGCGCGCGAGGGACCGTTCGCGGCGCCGCCACTTGCCCCCAGAACGCCGCTCGCTTCGCTCGCTCCTGCGGGATGACAGGGGGAGCTGCGGGGCCCTCCCGGGGGCGTGAGTCCGCAGTCCGCACTCCGCAGTCGGCTACACCTGCGCGCCGCACCTCGGGCACTTGTCCCGCTTGGCCGATGTGTCGAGCTCGGACAGAAACCCGGCGCCGAGGATGCTCGTCGGGAGGGCGAAGGCGGCGATTCCGAGCAGGGCGGTAATCCCGGCCAGGAACCTCCCCACGAGCGTAACGGGGTAGACGTCCCCGTAGCCGACCGTCGTCATGGTCACGACGGCCCACCACATCGCGGCGGGGATGCTGCTGAATGCCTTCGGCTGGGCGTTGTGCTCGGCGAAGTACATGAGCGACGACGTCATCACGAGGAGGACCACGAAGAAGCCCAGAGCAATGAGCAGCTCCTCCCGCTTTCGCTTGACGACTCGTGCGATGAGTCCGATGCCCTGCGAGTAGCGGGCGAGCTTCAGCACGCGAAGGACTCGTGTCAGACGTGCGATGCGAAGAAACCGGAGGTCGAAGCGAGTGGCGACGAGCGCCGGGGCGATCGCGAGCAGGTCGATGAGGGCGAGCGGCGTGATCGCGAACCGAAGGCGCCCCAACAGGGGGTGGGAATAGCGAGGGGAGCACGTGATCACCCAAAGCCGCAGCAGGTATTCCGCCGTGAAGAGTCCGAGAGAGACAGCCTCGATCGTCCTGAGGATGGGCTGGAACTGTCGCTCTACCGTTTCTACCGTTTCGATGATGACCGCCAGCGTGGTGATGGCGATCGCCACCATGATCACGAGATTCCACACTCTGGCGAGCCGGTCGGACGGCGTCGGCTCTTCGAGAATCCGGTAGAGGCGCTCCTTCAGGTGCGCGGGATCCCCGGAGGGCCGGGGATGGTACGAAGTGGGCTGGTAACGTGGGGGAGTTACGCGCGATGCCATTTGCATTCAAGACGACCAGAGGCGGCCTGGCGCTACTCGCCCTGTTGGGGGCGACGCCTCATGTCGCCACGGAGGCGCAGAGCGTCGGCGACTCACTCCCGCTCCACGCCTTCGCCTACGACCGCGCGGCGCCGATCGCCCTCCGCGACTCGCTGCGGGCGACCGATATGCATGGCGTTCGCGTGTATTCGGTGAGCTTCGCGAGTGCGCGTGGTGGTCGGGCGACGGGGGTACTCTGCGTTCCGACGGGCGACGGCCCGTTCGCCGGGATCCTGTTCCAGCACGGAATGCCGGGTAACGCCGAGCAGACGCTGACGACGGCGATGCACCTCGCGCGACACGGGGCGGCCGTGCTCTCGCTCGACGCGCCGTGGGCGCGGCGCGGCGGACCGCCGGTGGCGTTCACGGCGCAGGACAGCGCGGACCAGGTGCAGCTCATCACCGACATGCAGCGCGGCGTCGACGTCCTCATCGCGCGGCGGGACGTGGACCCGGCGCGGCTCGCTTACGTCGGCGTGAGCTACGGCGGCGCGATGGGGGCGCTGCTCGCCGGCGTCGAGCGGCGACTGAAGACGTACATCCTCGCCGTCGGGGACGGCGGACTCGTGTCGCACTTTACCGGCGCCGACGACCCGCCGAACGGGCCGGCGGGCATGCCGCGCGAGCGGTGGCAGCGCTGGCTCGCGGCGATGCGCCCGATCGAGCCGCTGCGCTTCGTCGCTCGCGCGGCGCCGGCGAGCATCTTCTTCCAGTCGGGCCGGCACGATCGACTCGTCCCGCCCGTCGACGCGGCGTGGGTGCACCGCGCGGCGAGCGAGCCGAAGACCGTGAAGTGGTACGAGGCGGGGCACGGGCTCGGCCCGCAGGCGCGGGTGGATCAGCTGGAGTGGCTGAGTCGGACGATCGGCACGAGGCCGCCCGCGCGCGGAGAGTGAGGTGTTGAAGAGCACCATTGCAGCCACGCTCGTGCTGCTGGCTGTCGTCGCCAACCCCGCTGCTGCTCAGACCCGCGCTCCCCGATTCGACCTCCCGCTCCTCGACGTCCCCTACAACACCTCCCACGGCGGCCGCGCGCCGAGCATGGCGCAGTCGCTCGAGTTCACCGAGGGGTTCTACGAACTCTCGCACCTCGGCATCGAGCGGGCGTGGGGACGGCACCGGACACTCGCCGGCGTGTCGATCGTGTTCTTCGACGTCTTCGCGGTCGGGCTGCCGTTCGCCCAGGTGTGGCTCCACGAGGAGTTCCACCGCGCGGTGATGGGCAACCGCGGCATTGGCAGCTACAACGACGTCTACAAGTGGGACCTCTTCTCCGACGTCGTCGCCGTGAGTCACGTGCGGGACGAGGATCTGGTCCGGCTGAAGGCGGAGTATCCGGCCGACCAGGTGCGACTGGGGGCGGCGGGGATGGAGGGGGAGCTGCTACTCGTGCGCGAGCTGGAGAAGAACCGATTCTTCCACGACTCCCGCGCGCTCCATGCCCCGCTCTACTGGCTCGCCAAGCTGTCGACCTTCTTCTACGTGTTGTCGGGACACACGCGGCAAGCCGACGAGCTCACGGACGAGGGAAACGCGAACGACGGCGCGAACGTCGAGGTGCGCGACTTCACCGGACACGACTTCACGGGCTGGGCGTACGACCTGCACCGGCCGAACGAGTCGTACACCGCGCGAGGCGTGCACCCATCCGGTGTCGGCATCGACCGATACATCGCGGCGCGTGACCTGACGTCCCAGGAGCGCTCGTACCTCGAGCGGCAGGGGTACCTCCAGCTCCTGAACCTGCTCGACCCGAACCTCGTCGGCGTCCACGGGTTCACGGTGCGGAGTCCGATGAACGGGCGGCCCCTGCGGATGAACGTCAGCGCGGGACACCTGCTGACGTCGTTCGGGCACGCGATCGACGTCAACGTCTTTCTCCGGCAGGACGACGTGAACCTGTTCGCGGTACTGCACTGGTACGAGAACGGCGAGCGCGTTTTCCCGGGACTGGAGGCGGAGCTGCTCGATTACCCGGTCAGGGTCGGTGTGCGTCAGCTCGCGGTGTCGCCGCGTGTGGCGGTGTGGCTGCAGCCGGAGGATCAGCTCTTCCGGTCGCGGGGCGGGGAGGCAGGAGGGCTCGTGGCGGTGCGCGTCAGGTACCCGACGGCGCGGCGGTTCGGCGTGTTCGCGGAGGTGGAGGGGAAGACGGCGGGGTGGGTGGCGGGGAACGTGAACCTCGACGCGAACGTCGCTCTTCGCCTAGGCGTGTCGACGCGGCTGCGATGATTCTCGACGGACGCTGAGCTGACTCGCCGGCGTTCTTCGCGTTCCAGAGTGAAGCTGCGTGAGCCCGGGCAACGCTTCTTCCGTCCTGCCATGGGCACGAACCGCTCAGGGTTTCCGACATGAGCCCACGGCGTGCCCTCGTTCGCCACCGTTCTCCTGGAGGTTACCATGCGCTCTCAACCTTTACCCGTAGCATTCGCACTCGCGCGAGCTCCCTGTCCAAGGATCGCGATCGCTTCGGTGTTCGTCGGCGCCATACTCGTCGGCTGCGGGGGGCCAGAGTCGGCGATTAGTCCGCCGGACCGCGCGCTCCTATCTCAGTCAGGAGCCGCCGTCCAGCAGTCCGTGACCGGCCACGCCGAGATACTCAATCCGACCACCGGCAGTCGCCTGCGGTACTCAATCAGCGCCATCCGCCATAGCGACGGCCGGGTGTCGGGCGAGGTCGAGGAGCATGTCGATGTCGCCGCGACCGGCGAGTTCGTCCGGAAGGTTCACGCGACTGTCACATGCTTCACGATCGTGGGCCGTGAGGCTCGACTCGGTGGCGTCATTGACCGCGCTACCACAGCGGTTGGTGCGATCCCGCCTGGCACAGAGGCTCTCATGACGGTCGTCGACAACGGCGAGGGAGGAGGCGATCCCCGCGATCTCGCTAGCCCGGCCGTGGCGGGTGATGCCGAGGCCCATTGCACCACCGGGCTAGTCCGGCCGCTCCTGCCCAACCAGCGCGGCAACATCCAAGTCCGGCCGTAGCCGACGTGGCGAGCCGAGAGAGTAGCGGAGCTGGCGGGCGCCAGCTCCGCTCCGCGCACGCGGGGCTTGCCGCGCTCGCACCGAGTCGCGCACCTTCACCATCGCATGGCGCGCGACCAGCTTACCCCCCACCAACTCGAGACTGCCCTCCGCGACTACGCGCTCACCTTCCCTGAGGCGACGGAGGAGTTCCCGTGGGGCGAGCGCGCGATCAAGGTGAAGGGGAAGGTCTTCCTCTTCGTGCGCGCAACGCCCGACGAGGTGAGCTTCAGCGTCAAGCTCCCGCACTCGCGCTTCTTCGTGCTCGACATGCCGAACACGGAGCCGACGCACTATGGCCTCGGGAAGCATGGGTGGGTGACGGCGCGCTTCCCGTCGGCGCCACAGGATTCGCTCGACGCCTACAAGATGTGGATCGAGGAGAGCTATCGCGCGGTGGCGCCGAAGAAGCTTGTTGTGCGGTTGGAGAAGTAGCTATCGGTCGCCGCCTGCGGCGGCGACGCTATCGGCTATCAGCTATCAGCTATCAGTACTTTGGACTGCCCCGCCCGCGCTGCGCGCGAGGCGGGGCTTCGACTGCATCGGGCGTGAGGTTCCCCGAAACTCGTTACTCCGTCCCACCAAGTAAGCGGCCCGCAGGGCCGCCGTCCAAACTACGGATAGCTGATAGCTGATAGCTGATAGCAGCGGCCCGCGCAGCCGGGCCGCTATAGCACCCTCCACATCGCGTGCGCGCCGTACTCGAGCAACCGAGTCCTCCACGGGCGCTTGCGGAACTGCGCGAGCACGATCTCGTCCGCGTGCCTCAGGTCGTCGAAGAACATCGCCTCGAGCGAGGCGCCGAGCGTCGAGTCGAGCGCGAGGAGGTTGGCCTCCTCGTTGAATGAGAGTGAGCGGTTGTCCGCGTTCATGCTGCCGACGGCGATCCACACCCCGTCGACCACGAGGGTCTTGGCATGCATCATCGTCGGCCGGTACTCGTAGATGCGAACGCCGGCCGCGAGAAGCTCCTCGTAGCGCGCGCGGCCGGCGTAGAGGGTGCTCTTGATGTCCGTCTCCGGGCCGGTGGTGAGGACGCGCGTATCGACGCCGCGCCGCGCCGCGTCGGCGATCATGCGCCGGAAGTCGCGGTCGGGGACGAAGTAGGAGTTCGTGATGTAGAGCGTCTTGCGCGCGCCGGCGATCGAGAGGGCGAGGAAGCGCTCGGCCTCGGTGCTGCCGACCGAGGGGCTGGCGTGCAGGATGCCGGCGAGTGCGCCGTCCTCGGCGACGGAGCCGGTGCCGTTGTCGGGAAACAGGAAGGGACCGGTGAGGAGCTGTCCGGTCGCCTCGGCCCAGCATGCCGCGAACGCGGCCTGGAGCTGCCGCACCGCGGGACCGATGAAGCGCGTGGTGGTGTCACGCCATTGGTCCTTCTCGCGGCCGTTGCCGAACCACTTGTCGTCGATCCCGAAGCCGCCAGTGTAGCCGAGGCGGCCGTCGACGACGACGACCCGCATGTGCGAGCGGTGATGCAGCTTGTTGAGCGACGTCAGACTGAACGGACGCAGCGCCGCCGTCTCGACGCCGGCATGCCGGAGCGCGCTGAGGTAGGAACGAGACAGCGACGACCCGAACGCATCGTAGAGGAAGAAGACCTTCACGCCGGCCTGGGCGCGCTCGGTAAGCACCTCGCGGAGCATGTCCGCCATGCGGCCCGGCTTACAGTAGTACATCTGTACCGTGATCGAGCGGCGGGCGTCTCTCATGTCGGCCCACAGCTGCGGATAGGTCTCGTCGCCGTTGCAGAAAAACTCGACCTGGTGCCCGGCCTGGAGCACGGTCCGGCCGAGGAGCTCCAGCGTGTCGAGGAACGGCGGGTCGGTGACGGCCGGCGGCTCGTCGTCGCCGAGCGCGCGAACGGTATGGACCGGCGTGTCGCGGACGGCATCGAGGATGCCGACGAGCGCGAGGCCGCCGACGATCAACCCGAGCAGAAGAAAGCCGACGTTCGCGACGTGGTCCATCGGGGTAAGCTGTATCACACTCGGCGCACGCGCGAGTACACGCGCGCGCGCCGTGACGTAGCGGGCCCCCGCCGCGTCTCCGCAGCGTGAGCGTCAGCGAGCGAACCGCACCGGTCAATCCGACCTTCGGACCATCGGCAAGCCCGGGACCCGCTCGGGCTCTGAGCACCGTAACGTGCCCGTTCCGCCCCGCGGAAATTCCGCGGCCGCGGTCGTGGCTCGGCCGGTTCCTCGGCGTCCGCCACCCCAACGCCGTGCGGGTGGAGATCCAGAACCTCCTCGCCGCCCGGCTGCTGACGGAGGTGAGCCGCGATGACGTCGACGCGATCCTCGCGCGCCACCGCGTCAACCTGTCGAGGCGGCGCGAGATCGTCCTCCGGCTGTGGCGCCAGGCGCTCCGGGCGTTCCTACGCGACGACGCGCTGAGCGACAAGGAGGTGGACTACCTGTCGAAGCTGCGTCACCTCTTCGCGCTCACCGACCGCGACGTCGAGCGCGCGCACATCGCGCTCGCCGAGCCGCGGTACGCGGAGGCGTTCTCGGAGGCGGTGGCCGACGAGAAGCTCACACCGGAGGAGCTGGCGCGGCTCGAGAAGCTCGCGGGCGCGCTGCGGCTACCGGAGCGCGCCCGCCGCAAGGCGCAGGAGGCGCCGATCCAGGAGGTCGTCGAGCGCGTGCTAGCACGCGTCGTCGCCGACCGCCGGCTGTCGCCGGGCGAGGAGCAGGCGCTGCGTGACCTGCAGAGGAATCTGGGGCTTCCGGAGCTGCGCTTCGGCCCGGCCACGCAGGCGGCGCTCGACAAGTACGCGCTGCTCTGGCGGATCGAGAACGGCGAGCTGCCGTTCATCGCCGGCCCGTCCCCGGTGTCGCTCCAGGAGGGCGAGCTCTGTCACCTCGCCTGCCGCAGCTTCTGGCACGAGCAGCGGAGCTACACCGCGCGCGCGGAGCGTGTCGGGGCTGCGGCGGCCGTCAAGGTCCCGCGCGGCCTCACCTACCGCGTGGACGGCGCCGCTCCGAAGCGCGTGACGCGCGACGGCCTAGCGCCGGTCGACTGGGGCTTGCTTTACGTCACGAGTCGCCGCCTCGTGTTCACCGGCCAGAAGACGCGCGAAACGACCCGCTTCAGCGAGCTGCTGGGCCTCGAGGTATTCGCGGACGCGATCGTGCTCGAGAAGACCTCGGGGCGGAAGCCGCATTTGTTCCTCGAGGGCGATGTCGAGGTGATTGCGGCCGTCATCACCGAGGTGATGGCGCACGCGTGACGAGAAACGACTGCGCAGTCCGCCGTCAGGCTGTTGCCGTTCGCTTCGGCACGTACCGCTGCGTGGCGTAGCCGACGATCACGCCGAGGATGCTGCCGGGGAGCATGATCTGCCAGTAGTAGTGCTTGCCCGACGGATCCGGCATCGCGGCGACGGCGAAGGCCAGGACTAGGCCGATGCCGAAGCCGAAGAGAATCCCGAGCGGCAGCGAGTTCACCTTCCTCGCGAACCAGCCGATGAGCAGACCGGCGATGATCCCCTTGATGGTCGAGCCGATGACGATCCCGATGATCTGCGGCGCGACCTCGGGCGCGGAGAGGAGGGCGCTCAGGCCGTCGAAGATGCCGAGGAAGCCGCCGAGCAGCATGCCGTAGACGGGCTTGTTCATAAGGTCTCCCATGAGGGTCCTGCTTCTCCTACAACGTGCGCGGCGCCGTCTTTATCGGCCTGTCGCGACCATGAGCGTGACGCGCATCACGAGGTACGCGAAGACGAGCAGGAGGGCGGTCCGGTGTCGGGCCGCGACGCGGCGGGCGCGCTCGAGCAACCGCTCGCGGTGCGCGGTGACCGGGAGCGCGTCGAGGTAGTTCGCGACGTCGGTGGCGAGCTCCGAGGCGGAGTGGTATCGCTCCTCCGGCACGGTCGCCCGCGCGCGCTCGCAGATCGCGCGCAGGGCCGCCGGGACCGCGCGCCAGGCCTCGCCGTCGGGAAGCCCGGCCGGCGGCGGGTGGTCGCCGGTGAGCAGAAAGCAGAGGACCCCGCCGAGGCCGAAGACGTCGGCGCGCTCGTCGACCGCATCGCTGCGGCCGGCGACCTGCTCCGGCGCCATGTAGCCCGGCGTGCCGAGCACGGCGCCGGTGACCGTGTCGGCGCCTGCCGGGTGAGCTGCGTGCGTCTCCGAGGCGGCCTCGCCCGCGTGCCCGCGCAGCTTGGCCACGCCCCAGTCGAGCACCAGCACCTCGCCGAACGCGCCGAGCATCACGTTCTGCGGCTTGAGGTCGCGGTGGATAACGCCCGCGGCGTGCGCGAAGGCGACGGCATCGCAGACCTGGCGGAAGACGCGCAGCAGCTCGGCGCGCCGTGAGCGTGCGCTGCGCGCGAAGGCGTCGAGGCGCTCGCCGCGGACGCGTTTCATCACGTAGAAGACCCGCCCGTCCGGGAGCACACCGACGTCGTGCACCGGCGCGATGCCCGGATGCTCGAGGCTCGCGAGGATCCGCGCCTCGCGGAGG
Source organism: Gemmatimonadaceae bacterium (assembly GCA_046263215.1). Taxonomy (GTDB): domain Bacteria; phylum Gemmatimonadota; class Gemmatimonadetes; order Gemmatimonadales; family Gemmatimonadaceae; genus JBHELH01. Next base: position 13,809 of record JBHELH010000032.1, read on the forward strand.
ATGCGGTCCCACTCCTCGGGCGACGGGTCGGGTGTGCGCAGGACTTTGAGGGCGACCTCGCGCCCGAGCTCGCGGTCGCGCGCGAGGTAGACGACGCCCATCCCGCCCTCCCCGATGCGCTCGAGGATCTCGTAGCGCGGCGTCGCGGCCTCGGGGCGCTCGACGAGGTCGCGCAGGCGCGCGACGACGGCGTCGGAGAGTTCGCTCACCGGACGTGTAGCCCGAGCAGTGCGCGCGCTTCGGCGCGAAACTCCTCGTCGCTGCCACAGATCTCGCGGAGCGTGTCGACGACGATCTCGCGGAACTCGCGGCGCGCCGCGGCCAGCCAGTTGGTTACCTGGGTCACCGGGACCCCGAGCTCGGCGCCGATCTGGGCGTAGGTCGGCCGCTCCCCGCGCGTGACGTCGGCGAGATCGTAGCGCTCGAAGACGGTGAAGTGATGGCGGCGGTCCGACTGATCGCACCGTTCGCGGAGCCGCGCGATGGCGAGGGCGAAGACGCCGCGGACCCACTCGTTGTAGAAGACGGCGTCGACGTCACTCTCCGACCGCAGCCGTCCGTCGAGGTCCGCGACATCGAGAGGCACGGCGCGCGCCTGTCCGCCGCGCTTGAGGCGACGCTGCGCCTTCCGCTCGTTGGACACGAACGCGTCGACGCAGGTGCGCAGATACGTGCGGAAGCGAGCGCGCCCCGGGGTGTATCGCGCGAAGACGTCGCGGCGCAGCGCCTCGGCGAAGAAGCCCTGCGTCAGGTCCTCGGCGTCCTCGCGCGCGGCGCCGTGCGTCAGGCGAACGTACGCGTAGACGGGTCCCCAGTACACTGCCGCGAGCGTCTCGTGCGCGCGCGCGCGGACGTCGGGATCGCCGCTCCGCGTCCGCTCGAGGAGCGAGGCGTGTGTGAGGGGGAAGGACAAGCGGCGGCGGGTGCAGGCTGGGGTGCGGACGGGTCGACGGTACGTAGCCGCGGATGGCCGGTCAAGCCCGGAAGCGACGATCAAAGAGCGCCCGCGCAGTCGTCTAGCGGTTTCAGATCCGGCTCGACCCAGCTCGTCCGCGCCTCCCACGACATCAGCCGCTCGCGCGAGTAGTACTCGAGCGGGCGATCCCGGTCGCCCCAGCCGGCGATCAGGGTATTCGCGAGAGCGCCGATCGAGCAATCGCGCGGAGAGTCGCGCAGGTGCCGGCGGATTGCCCAGAGGTAGAAGCGGGTGATCGTCTCGTGGTAGCCACCGTCCGGTGTCTGTGGGACGCCGTTGGCGGCGTTGAGGCGTTGAATGCCGCTGCGTACACGCTCGCCCCCTTCGTCCGGACCGTAGCAGACGAGGTACCAGAGGGCGACGGCGAGGTGGGCGTTGTGGGTCCACGCGGCCCGCGGCAGCTCGCAGCGCTCGAACGCGGCAACGAGGTCGCGGATCTCGTCGGTCGAAAAGGGCGAGGTGGGAGGGCGAAGGGCGAAGGGTGGAGCAGACGGACTAGTTACGCTCATCATTGTCGTCGTCCTCAGGCAAAGGGAGCACGGTCGTCTCCTTCACGGTGCCGAGCACGATCGTCGTGCGCGTGCGCAGCACGCCGGGCACGCCCTTGAGCTCCTCGCTCAGCACGTGGTCGAGGTGGCCGGTGCCGGAGCAGCGGATCTTGAGCAGGTAGTCGTCGTCGCCGGCGACGTGGTGGCACTCCTGCACCTCGGCGAGCGCCTCGACGCGCTTGAGGAAGGCGCGGCGGTGCTTGGGGTGCTCGAGCGTGACGGCGACGAAGGCGGTCAGTCGCACGCCGATCGCCTCCGGGTCGATCAGCGCGGCGTAGCCGCGAATGACGCCCCGCTCCTCGAGCCGCCGCACGCGCTCGGCGGCGGCGGGCCCGGTGACGCCGAGCGTCTCGGCGAGTCGGGTCCAGCTCTCGCGGCCGGCCGTCTGGAGGCGGGCGACGGCCTTCAAATCCATGGAGTCCATAGGCAAAACCTATGGAATCCATGCACGGTAGCAAGTACTACTAAATATTACTAAGCATACTAGGAGCGGGGGCCCGGTGGGTCCGCCGGGCTCGCGTGGCGGCGCCGCCAGCGCTCTGTCTCGTACAGCAGCCAGACCGCCGACGCTATCAGTAGCGGCGACGAGTACACGCCCGGCGCGAGCCACCGCCCCGCGATCGACACCGTGATGTGGCCGATGCCGTTCGCGACGTGGATGACACCATACACGTAGGCGACGGGCACGAGCCAGCGCCGACCCCGCCGCACGAGTGGAGTGAGCGCGGCCACCGCGAGCACGGCAGCCGTCAGGCCGGTAATCCAGACCCGGAACGTGAACACTGGCACCGGCAGCCACGGGACACGCGCGCGGAGGGCGAGCGCGTTGGGGTTGTACCACGACAGGAAGTCGTGCGTCGCCTCGTCGATCACGTGGAGCGCGAACGCCACGCAGAGCGTCGCCCACGCCATCGCCCACCGGCGTGCGCCCGGGTGTCCCTCAGATGCCACTCGGCCCGGCGACGGCGCGCAGCGCCAGCTCGACCGGCGGGACGTCCTCGACGTGCGTCGCGATCCACCACTGGTTGCCGACCGGGTCCTGCACGCCCGCCATGCGGTCGCCGTAGAACTGGTTGGTGGGCTCGCGCAGCGACGTCGCACCCGCCTGGAGCGCGAGATGGTAGAGCGCGTCGGTGTCGACCACGTAGAGGTGGATGCAAGCGGGCATGGGTGGCGCCGAATCCGATGCGTCGGCTATCATCACGCGCGAGTCGCCGATCTCCACCTCGGCGTGCATGACCGTGCCGTCGGGACGCGGGGCGCGCATGCGCTCCGTCGCGCCGAACGCTTGCTGCAGAAACTCGATCAACCGCGGGGCGTCGCGCACGACGAGGTACGGCGTGACCGTGTGATATCCGTCGGGGATCGGCCTCACTGCACCACCGGTATTCGCACTCGAGCGGCGCGCGCGTCCGCGCGCGGCGTCGGCTACGTACCCGGCGACACCGAGGCTGCCGAAGAGCACCTTTCTCGCGGTGCGCTTGACGCGGGTAACGAGGCCGGGCCGGCGCTCGCCGCGTGGGCGCGCCGAACGAGGGGTGCTCTTGCGCGCGGATTTCGCGGCGGACTTGCGACCGGACTTACCACGAGACTTTCGCGCGGAGGTTCGTGTCGACTTCCGCGCGGACGAGCGCGTGCCGCGGTTCTTGGCCATGCCACGCCTCCGGGGCGGTTTGCCTAGGAGCACATTGTACGACCGACCGCGACCGGTGGCGAGCGGAAAGGACGTTCTGCCTACGTGCCTACTGGTAGGCGGCGAATCGGACGTACGGGTTGACGCACGATGCCCCGCGCGGCGCCGCGCCGTCGCCCGCGGCGCCGACACCAACGACCAGGATCGCATATCTGACGTTCGCGTTCGCCCGCCAGAGAGGCATTGGACATAGAGGCGCCATCTCGGCGCTCCCCGTTCTCGGGTCCTGCAGGCGGGCTGCAACGTCGCCCGGGGACTCATACGGACTGACGAACTGCTCGGTCGGCACGCGATGTCTCGCGAGCGGGGTCGGCCATCGGACGCGCCAGTCGTCGAGCATGGTGGCGCCCACGAGCAAGGCGACATGAGCGAGATGGAACCAGAGACCGGGAGCTTTCCGCATGACAGGTCTCCTTGCGGAGGCGCAAATCCTTAGGCGCGCCGACGGGCGAATTGGTTGCCTGCATGGCCGAGGCCGACAGCCACTTCGGCAGGACTCATAGCCGGTCGAGTCCGCCGTTTCATCGCTGCCCCCGCGCTGTACTGGAACCGTGCTTGCCAGTGAAGGCCCCTGCTATGCCCGTCAGAGAATTTGTCGATTCGAGCGGAGTGAAGTGGCGGGTGTGGAACACCCGACCGAGCCGGGGGGAGATGCTCTCGGGGGAATTCGAGCACGGCTGGCTGACCTTCGAGAGCGCCACGAGTCTGCGGCGATGCACGCCGATCCCTCGCGACTGGGAGTCCGCCTCGCTCGAGCAGCTGGAGCTGATGTGCCGCGCCGCGACCGAGACCCGTCGCCAGAGTCCCAGTGGTGGTACTCCGGCCGTCGGCGGCGGGGAGAGCACGCCCGAGCAGGACGCCCGACGCTAAGACTTCCCTCGCTGAACCAATCCGTATCTCACTCGGGCGGGGGAGGCACATCCTTGCCGCGAGGCGTGCGCGCGCGGCGCGGCGCGGTCTCCGCCTGGTCACACAGACGCTCGAGCTCGAGGGCGGGCAGCGTCTGCCAGTCGCTCGGGATCGGGCTGAGTCGACGTTTCTCGGTCGCGCTCTCGAAGACGAGCCAGCCCGACTGAAACGTTCCCGGCAGCGCCGAGACCTGCGAGGGCCGCGTCTCCGGGTAAACGGCCCAGACATCCCACCTGACACCTTTCGCATCGTCGAACAGGCGGTGCGTCAACAGTGTCGCCGCCTGATCCGCAGTGACTTCCCGGGCGACCTCCGTGGGCCCTCCCGTCAACCGCTGGCGAGCCTGTCGTCGCATCAGGATTGCGCGCTTCGCGGCGTCGCTCGCCACGGCGAGCATCTCTTCGATCCGTATCAGCTCGCCGGTGTCTGCCTCGTGGGCCGACTTGCCGGCGCATGCTTCGGTCAGCGCTTGCTCGAGTGCCTCCGCCGCCTGGCGGAGGTCCGGACCTAGCGGATTAACCTGACTCGGTTCCACGAATTCCTCTGTCTTGTAGCGCCAGCGTCGGCGCTATTTGGGCGGCAACGGACGTGCCGAAATGTGACGTAGATCACGAATTGTGCGGGGACGCGGGAGCCGGGATGCGGGCCGCCGCGCGCCGGAGGTCTTACCCCCGTTGGACCTGGCGTTCCGTCTCGACGACCTCCACGGCCCCTTTCTGTGGCCTCACGCCAGCGCCATACCACTCGGCCCAGACGCGAGTGATCTCGGCGCCGAAGAGCACGATCATCGACGTGTAATAGACCCAAATGAGCACGATAGCAAGCGAGCCGGCGGCTCCGTAAGCGCTCCCGGGATCGCGGCTGCCGAGGTAGAGGCCGATCACGGTCTTGCCGACGACGAAGAGCAGTGCCGTCGAAACCGCGCCGACCCAAACGTTCGTCCAGTCGATGAGCGCGTCCGGGAGCAGCTTGAACATCCCGGCGAAGATCGCCGACAGCAGCGCGAACGAGATCGCCCAGTCGGTGAACTGGAGCAGGGCCTCGGGCACGCCGATGCTCCGTGTAATCCGCTGGCCGAGGGCGCCGAGGAAAGCGCTCACGGCGAGCGAGACGAGGAGGAGGAAGGCGACGCCGATGACAACGCCGAAGGAGAAGATGCGCTTCGCGAGGAAGTTGCGGATCTGGCCACGGCGCGGGTCCGGCTTCACGCTCCAGACTTTGTTGAGGGCCGCCTGTAGCTGCCCGAACGAGGCGCTCGCGCCGATGCCGACGGCGATGATGCTGAGGATCAGGGCGGCAGGCTTGTTGATATCCGGCCGGCGCGCGTGCTCGAGGATCGCACGGACCTGTTCCGCGCCGGCGGTGCCGATCAAGCTTCCGGCTTGGGTCAGGATCGCGCGCTGGACCTCGGCCGGGTCCATCGCTGTGCCGACCACGAGGAGGAGCAGCGAGAGCAGCGCCGGAAGGGAGAAGAACGTGGCGAAGGACAGCGCGGCGGCCATCGTGGAGCACCCGTCGCCGAAGAACTTGTCGATGCAGCGCCAGAGGAAGTGGAGTGGCTCGATGGCGCGGGCGCGCAGCGGGTGGCGGGCGGTTTTCTCCCCGGCTTTCGTCATCGAGCTCCGAGCTGTAGTCGATCTATCGACGTGCGGTGGAGGCAGCTAACGTCGTGCCATGAGGGCTGGGGCATCGCCGCAGAAGGCCGAAGTCGAGCTGACGTTCGAGCCGCTGACGCCGGACCGGTGGCCGGACGTGGTAAAGCTGTTCGGGCCGCGGGGGGCCTGCGCGGGGTGCTGGTGCATGTTCTGGCGGCGCCCGCGTGCGGAGTGGGAGCGGGGGAAGGGGAGCGGGAATCGGGCGGCGTTTCATCGGGTGGTGCGGAAGGGACCTCCGCCAGGCATTCTCGCGTACGCGGAGAGGGAGCCGGTAGGGTGGTGCGCAGTGGCGCCGCGCGAGGCGTACGTACACCTCCAGCGGTCGCGCGTCCTGAAGCCGATCGACGCGGAGCCGGTGTGGTCGGTGAGCTGCCTCTTCGTCGCGCGGGCGTGGCGGCGGCACGGGTTGTCGGTGGCCCTGCTGCGTGCGGCTGGTGAGTTCGCGGCGGGCCGCGGGGCGCGGATCGTGGAGGGGTATCCGGTGGATCCGTACTCGGGCACGATGCCGGACGCGTTCGCGTGGACGGGGACTGTAGCGGCGTTTCGCGCGGCGGGGTTTCTGGAGGCGGCGAGGGGGTCGGCCAAGCGGCCGATAATGAGAAGGATTGTCGCCCCTCCGGGGGCGACGCTATCCGCTATCAGCTATCAGTGACGAGGACGGCGGCGGGTGTCCGCGAAGCGGCGGGCGGGCCGCTCATAGAAGTGACCACCTGCAGTCGTTGCCTTCAGGCAAAGGAGTGAGGCAGCCATGAGCCATCAAGTCACTGCCGAGCGTCAGATCGTGACGTCGATCGACATCGCGGCCCCGCCGGAGCGCGTCTTCCGTGCGCTCACCGAGCCCGCGGAGCTGCTCGCGTGGTGGGGTGACCCGACCACGTACCCGGCCATCCATTGGGAGATGGACCTGCGGTGCGGCGGGAAGTGGCTGTCCCGGTGGAAGAACGTCGCCGAGGGCACGGAGTTCGAGCTCGGCGGCGAGGTGCTCGACCTGCGCGCGCCGCACCTGCTCGTCGTCTCGTGGTGGGACGAGCGTTACGGGGGGCTCGAGCACACGACGGTGCAGTACGAAATCGAGCGCCTCCCGAGCGGCGGCAGCAGGCTGCGCGTGACGCACTCGGGCTTCGACGGCGTGCGGCCCGACTTCGACGACTACAACGGCGGCTGGCCAACGGTCGCCGCGCGGCTGCACGCGCACGTCGAGGCGGCGGAAGCGGCCGACCCGCACGTGCGGTTCACGTCGAACCGGGACGTCGCTGTCGAGGTGAGCGACCTCGCGCCGGCGGAGGAGTTCTATGCGGGGACGCTGGGCTTCCAGGTGCGGTCGCGCGGCGAGACGTACCTCGAGCTCGACACCGGCGCGTTCACGCTGTGGGTGAACTGCACGAGTGGGCCGCGGCGGTCGTTCATCCCATCGCTCGACGTCCACGACGCGGCGCGGGCGCGGGCGGTGCTGGAGGCGGCGGGCTGCCGAATCGTGCGCGAGGCGGAGGCGGGGCGGGGGTTCTACTTCGAGGACCCGTTCGGGTTTGTCATGGACGTGGTGGAGAAGAGAGAGGCCGGCTCCTAGATGAACGGGACCGCGCGCGCCGAGATCTCGATCAGCGTCCCGCCACGGCCCCGCTCCGCCGCGCCGCCATCGACCCCGCGCTCGGCGTCGGCCGGCCGTTCCCCGCGTCCGCGGCCGCTGCCGCCGCCTCGATGTCGAGGAAGCTCGTGTCGTGGCCGGCCTGCTTCAGGCCGTTGGCGACGGTCAGCTTGTCGATTGCCTTGAAGTAGGCTTCCTTCGGCTCGACGAGCCGCTGGTTCACCAAGTCCATCAGCGCGTCGGTCAGCGTCACCATCCCGAGCTTCTTCGACGTCTGCATGATCGACGGGATCTGGAACGTCTTCCCCTCGCGGATGAGGTTCGAGATCGCCGGCGTCGTGAGCAGGATCTCGCGCGCGGCGACGCGGCCGCCGCCGATCTTCTTGCAGAGCGTCTGCGAGATCACGCCTTTCAGCGACTCGGAGAGCATGACGCGGATCTGCTCCTGACGGTCCGACGGGAACTGATCGATCAGGCGGTCGAGCGTGCTCGCCGCGGTCGTCGTGTGCAGCGTGCCGAAGACCAGGTGCCCCGTCTCGGCGGTCTCGATCGCGATCGACACGGTCTCGAGGTCGCGCAGCTCGCCGACGAGGATGATGTCCGGGTCCTCGCGCAGCGCCGCGCGCAAGGCCTGCTTGAACGACGCCGTGTGCACGCCGACCTGGCGCTGCGTGATGACGCACCTCTTGTTGGGGTGCACGAACTCGATCGGGTCCTCGATCGTGATGATGTGGTCCGTGCGCATCCGGTTGACGAGGTCGATCAGCGAGCAGAGGGTCGTCGACTTGCCGGAGCCAGTCGGGCCCGTGACGAGCACGAGACCCTTCGTCAGGTAGCAGAGCCGCTGCACCTCGGGGGAGATGCCGAGCTGCTCGACGGTGACGACGGCGGCCGGGATGACGCGGAAGACTGCGGCGACGCCTTTCCGGTCGCGGAGCACGTTCGACCGGAAGCGCGCGCACGCCTCGATCTCGTGCGCGAAGTCGGTGTCGTTGACCTCGGCGAACTCCTTGCGGTTGCGCTCCGGCATGATCGAGAGGAGCATCCGCTCGAGGTGATCGTTTGTGAGCGGCGCGGCGCCCTCGAGGCGAGCCATCTCGCCGTGCGTGCGCAGGATCGGCGGCTCGCCGACGCGCAGGTGCAGGTCGGAGGCGCCGCGCTCGACGAGCTTCCGCAGCAGCGCCTCGATCTCGCCGCGCGCGACCTCGTCGACGACGACGGGCGGGCGTGACGTTCGCGGCGCCGTCGGGGCAGCGGCACCGTGCCCGTTCGCTGCGGCACCGGTGCCGCTGCCGTTGCCGTTGCCGTTCGCGGGAACCGGATGCGCTCCGCTCGATCGCGCGCCGTTCGTCCTGTTCGCCCCGTTCGCGCTCGGCGCGGGAGCGATGGCGACGCGCAGTCGGCCGCCGTCGGTGCCGGCGCGTGCGACAAACGAGCTGCCGCCGGCGACGTAGGCGAACGACGCCTGCTGGCCGCTCTCGACCTGGCGCATCGCATCGGACGGGGCGACCTCACGGAGCAGCGCCAGGAGCTGCGTCGCCGTGAGCGCTTGCTTGGTCACGGGATGGGCGACGCTCGCGATCTCCAGCTTCGCGACGTCGTCGGCCGCAAGGTGCAGAGCGCTCGCGCCGTTACTGACGAGCGCGGAGAGGAATTTGTCGAGTTGAGGCATCTCGTTCGCGCGTGAGAAAGCGGCGCCGCCAATCCCGCGTTGCTAGCGACGGATACGGTCCTGGTCGCTTGGGGACGCGCGTCGCTGCGCGTGCGTCACGCAGGCCGTCAGCATGGCTGCGTCACGGCAAGAGTGACCGGACAGGGTGTCCGACGTCGCGCGAGTGACGGGGGCAGGATGGCCGACGAACGACTGGGGACGTCCGCAGTCGTTCCTCACCCGTCCAGCACCTCGCGGACCTTGCGCAGGAGCTTCTCCGGCGTGAACGGCTTCTCGAGGTACGCGGCCCCAGGCTCGAGGACGCCCTGTCGGCGCACGCCCTCCTCGGTGTAGCCGGAGACGAAGAGCACAGGCAAGCTCGGGCTCATGATCTTGAGGCGGCCGATCAGTTCGCGCCCGCTCAGGCCCGGCATCACGACGTCGGTGATGACCATGTGGATGCCGCCGTCGTGCTCCGTGAACAGTCGCAGCGCGTCCGAGCCGTCGGTCGCCGAGATCACGTCGTAGCCGGCTCGCTCGAGCGCGCGGCGCGCGCTGGAGCGCACGGCGTCCTCGTCGTCGACGAGGAGGATGGTCTCGCCGCCGCCGGCGTGCGCGGGGTGCGGCTCGCCGGACGCGCGTGTGCCGGCGCGAGGCGCGACCGACGCGTTGAGTTGCGACAGCTGCGGGAGGTAGATCGTGAACGTCGTGCCCTCGTCCGGCTTGCTGTCGACCCAGACGTGACCACCCGACTGCTTGACGATGCCGTACACCATCGCGAGCCCGAGCCCGGTGCCCTGGCCCTGTGGCTTCGTCGTGAAGAAGGGCTCGAATGCGCGCGCCCGGGTGGCGGCGTCCATGCCGTGGCCGGTGTCGCTCACCGACAGCATCGCGTAGCGGCCGGGCCGGATCGCCCAGGCGGCGTCGGTGCGCTCGAGGGTCTCGTTCTTCGTGCGGATGGTCAGCGTGCCGCCGCCGTCGAGCATGGCGTCGCGCGCGTTGAGGGCGAGGTTGAGGATCACCTGCTCGATCGAGCTCGGGTCAGCCTCGACGGGGAGCAGCTCGGGGTCGAGCGCCGTCGCGATGCGCACGTCGTCGCCGATCAGCCGCCGGAGCATCTTCTCCATGCCGGTGACGACGCCGTTCAGGTCGAGCGGCTCCGGCCGCATCACCTGCTTGCGGCTGAACGCGAGGAGCTTGCGCGTGAGGGCGGCCGCGCGGTCGGCGGCTTTCGCGATCTCCTCGACGTCGGCGCGGCGCGGGTCGAGCTTGTCGAGATCCTCGAGCAGGAACTCGGAGAAGCTCTTCACGACGGTGAGCACGTTGTTGAAGTCGTGCGCGACGCCGCCGGCGAGGCGGCCGACGGCCTCCATCTTCTGCGACTGGCGGAGCTGGTCCTCGAGCCGCCGACGCTCGGTGAGGTCGGCCATGCAGCCGATCATGCGCACGGCGCGGCCGCCGGCATCGCGGAGGATACGCCCGCGGTCGAGCAGTGCCGCATACGACCCGTCGGCGCGCAGGAACAGGTACTCCTCCGCCCACGACTCGGCGTCACCGGCGATCGCCGCCTCGAGGCTGGCCTCGACGCGGGCGCGGTCGTCGGGGTGCACGCGCTCCGCCCACCAGCCGAAGTCGATCTCGAGGTCGTCCGCGAAGCCGAGGATCGAGCCGCCGCTCGCGTGCACCTGCCCGGTCGTGATGTCCCAGTCGAACACGATGTCGTTCGAGGCGCGCACGACGAGTCGGTAGCGGTCCTCGCTCTCCCGAAGCGCCGTCTCGGCGCGCGCGCGCTCGGTCGCGTCGGCGGCGAGCAGGAGCCGCGCCGGCCGGCCGTCCCACGTGACGTCGTGGGCGACGACGTCGACGATGAAGACAGTGCCGTCCTTCTTCCGGTGCCGGAGTCCCGGAAAGACGTGGCGGCCGGGCGGAAGACGCTCGATGATCGCGCGAACGTTGGGGACCTCCTCGGGCGGGCGGATGTCCCAGATGGTCAGCCCGAGGAGCTCCTTGCGCGTGTAGCCGTACTGTGCAACGGCCGCGTCGTTGACGGCGAGGAACCGCTTAGTCTCGGCCTCCCAGACGAGCATGGCGAGCGGGTGCCGCTCGAAGATCGCACGGTAGCGCTCTTCGCACTCGTGGAGCGCGGCCGCGGCCGTGCGCGGCGTCATGGCCCCCGTCCTCCTGCCGCTCCTGCCCCTCTTGATGGTCTCGTCGCTCACGTCTACCGACGTGAGCGGGCGGGGCGAGGTAACCGGTGGCAGCGAGGGTAGAGGGCGGAGGGTGGAGGGTGGAGTCCCGCAGCCCCTCCACCCTCCACCCTCCACCCTCTACCCTCCCCTAAAACAGCGACCCCTCGGTGCGCACCATCGCGCGTCGCACGAGCGGGATCGGCGGACCGCCGTACGATAGGAACGTGTCGTGGAACTCGCGCCACGCCGCGCGGCTGGCCCGGGAGGCGGTCCAGTCGTCGCGGAGCTTGCGGATCATGAGCTTGCCCATCGTGTAGTTCAGGTACGCCGGGTCGTACGTGCCGCGCGCCGCCTGCTGGCGCGCGTTCCCCGGGTCCTGGAACGCCTGCTCGCGGAACATGCGCTCGGATTCCGCGACGCGCATCCCGCCGGTGTGCAGGCCGATGGCCGAGAGGTAGCGCACGTTGCGCAGGAGCGCGTTCATGAGCTGGCCGATGTGGGTCTCGGGGCTGCGACTTCCGAGACCCGCGTCCCACATCATCTCTTCGGCGTAGTGCGCCCACCCTTCGGCGAACGCGTAGCCGACGAAGACCTGACCGAACTTCGACGGCGACCGGTTGGCGTGCAGGAACTGCAGGAAGTGACCGGGCCAGACCTCGTGCACGGAGACGAACAGTAACGGCGCCTCCCCTTGCAGGTACTCTTCTCGTTCCTGCGAGGACCAGGTGGGGTCGGGTGGGGCGATGTAGTACGTCGACGGGAGGTTCGTCTCGTACGGGCCCGGGATGTTGATGTAGGCGAGGTTCGCGCGGTTGTACGGCGGCGCCTCGGCGACGCCCGCCTGCTCGGGGCCGGGGATCGTGACGAGGTTGTTCTCGACGATGAACTGCCGCAGGCGGCCGAGCTGGCGCCGCGCGCCCGCGACCGGCCCGTCGGGCGGCTTGTTCGCGCGCACGCGGCGCGTGCACTCATCGAGCGAGCGACCGGGCGCGTAGCTCGCGCAGGCGTCACGCAGCGCGCGCAGGTTGCGCTCGAGATCCGCGCGGCCGACACGCTCGAGCTCCGCGAGGGACACGTCGACGCGCTCGGTGGCCGAGAGCATGTCGCTGAAGAGTCCCGCGCCGATGGCGTAGGTGTCGGTGGCGCGAGGGCGCTGGGCCGCGAACCAGGCCGCGAGCTCGCGGAGCGCCGCGGCGGCGCCGGCGTTCGCGCGGCGGAACTCGGCCTGGAGCCGCGGGTCGCTCACGGGCGCGAACACCCGCGGCACGTCATTCGTATAGAACTCGGCGAGCCCGCCGAATGCGCTCACCGCGCGGTCGACGTAGGTCCGCGGGAGCAGCGTGCGCATGTTGCGGCGGATCTGCCGCGCGGCCGTGGGGACGGAGCGCGCGTACCGGACGTAGGCGCGCATGCGGACGGGGAGCGGCGCGTAGGGACGGCTGACGTAAACCTCCGGGTCGAGCGCGCCGATGTAGAAGGTCGGGTTGCGGTACGGCCAGCCGGCGCGCTCGAGCCAGAACAGATCGCCGTCGGCCTGCGCGATGAGGTACGCGCGCTCGAAGCGGCGGCGGGCGTCGAGCCCGGTCGTGTCGAAGACCGCCGCGTCCTCGCGCCACGCACGGAGTCGCCGCGCCTCTCTGGTCAGCGCGCGTGGGCTCCAGTCGGGGAGCGAGCCGTCGTACTCGTGGCGGCCGGCGACGACGGCGACGTCAGGGTGCGCCGCGAAGTACCTGTCGAGGTAGTTCTCGACGAAGGCGTCCCACTCGTGGGCCGCGGCAGCGCCGGGCGCGGTGGCGGGCGGGGCCTCCGGGTCGCGCACGCCGAGGCGCGCGCAGGAGACGATGGAGGCGCCGAGTATCCCAAGCGCGCCGAAGCCGCAGAGGACGAGCCGACGACGAGGCGTCATGAGTGCGGGAGGGGTGTCATGGCTCGCACGCCTACGGCTGACGCTGCGCCGCCTGCGCCGCCGCCTGCGCTGCCGCGCGTAGGCCGCTCGCCGGCACGACGCGCCCGTGAATCGGGACGATGCGGTCCACCTGGAGCCCGAGCCGATCGATGTTCTCGACGAGGTTCGGGGCGAAGATCGCGGGCGGCGGCGTCGCGACGTTGGGCGCCGGCGGACTGTACACGTCGGCCTCGATGAGCAGGCGCTCGCCGGGCAGGTAGGCCATGAGCAGCGTCGCCGCGTGGGCGTTGCCGCCAATGTGATGGAGCTCGACCGTTCGCGTTCCGTCGCTGAGTACGCGCCTCGTGGCGACGCCTTCGACGCGCGGGGTTCGCGGCTGCCGGGAGAGTGCGTCCTCCACGATCTGGAACCTGCGGCGCGCGAGATCGCGGTAGAAGGCCGCGTTGCCGGCGTACGTGATGACGGTCAGGCCCTCGGACATCGCGGCGCGGATACCGCCTGCGTGGTCGAAGTGGTGGTGCGTGTTGATCACCGCGCGCACCGGCTTGCCCGGCCGGAGCTCGCGGGCCCGCGCGATGACGGCGAGCGTCCGCGCCTCGCTCTGCGGTGCCTCGACGAGGATGACGTGATCGCTCATCTCGATCGCCACGCTGTGGTGCGACTGCCCGGCGAGGTACCAGACCCCGGGAGCGATCGTGTCCACGGTGACGTTGACGACCGGCGTGGGCAGCGGCGCGGCGCGGACGGCGGCCGGCGCCGTGAGGTCGCCGACGTCGGTGTTGATCTGCGCGCTCGTGAGCCGGATGTCGGAGAGCGGCCAGCGCTCGTCGATTCGCTGCACGACGTGCATCGGCAGCTTCACGCCGTCGACGTCCCGCCAGTCGTCATACTCGGTCTCGAAGAGCACGTCGCCGAGCATCGGGTGATGCACGTACTTGAGCGCCATCGACGGCAGGCTCGTCGCCGGGTCGACAAAGAGATCGACCTCGTTGTAGCTGACGTTGATCCGGAACAGCCGCCCGTAGCGTGTGGTGACCGGCGTGACCTGCGCGCCGCCCGCGAGCGCCTGCTGGAGGAGCCACACCGGGTGGTAGAGGAGCTCGTTCACGCGCTCGGCCGTCGCGGCGGCACCGACGCGCTGCGCGTTGCCGTCGGGAAGGATGTTGAACGCGACGTCAGCGTCGAGCGCGATGCGCTGCCGCTGCGGCGCCGGGTTGCCGGCGGGGAAGCGCGGCGTGCGTACCTGCTCCTGGCGCCAGCGGCGCTGCGGGAAGTCGTACAGGCGTCGGTACTCGGTGACCTCGAAGACCGGGAGGGTCGCCTCGGGGGTCCGGTTCTGCCCGACGTTGTAGTTCTCACCGCGGCCTTCGACGACAAGTGTGCGCACGGCGAGGACGCGATCCCTGCCGCCCAGCGCGCGGGCGACGTCGTCGAGCGTGATAGTGCGCTGCGGCGGCACGCGACCCGGTGTCGGAACTCGGGTCCCCGGGACGCGGGGCGTGGGGGCGCGGGGCGTCTGTGCCTCCGCGGCGGCGGCGCAGAGAGCCGATGCGGCGAGCAGGCGCGTCGCCGGCCGGGAGAGCGATCTCGGGGTGCGCATTGAGAATCTCCTCATCGTCACGTGCGGAAAAGCGCGCGCGGGGACCACATCCCGCGGGACCACAGCGCGGCGCGGTCAGCGATCACCTTGAAGTGTGCGTCGGGCCCGCGGAGGAACGCCATCGCGTAGCACTCCATGTCGTGGCACAGATGGCGAAAGCCGTCGAGCGGGTGACCGCCGAAGGTCGGGTACTGGTTCGACCCCTCCTCGCCGAGCACCACGGCCATGTACGCCTCGTGCGGGACCGAGAGCTCGCCGACTCGGTACACCACGTCGCGCAGGACGCCGCGCGCGTTCGCGACCTCGGCGCCGTCGGTGACGAGCACCCGCACGACGGTGAGCTCGAGCCGCCGCCCGTCGGCGCGCGTGAAGGCGCCACGCGCGACTTCCTGGGTCTCGTCGCGCGTGGCGGGGCCCGGCTCGTACGCGAAGCCCTGCGCCTCGAGGAGAGGCGCGAGGAGCGCCTTGCCCTGCTCGAGGGTCGTCGCGGCGTCCATGGTCATCGCCCGGCCGACGGCCGCGGCGCGGGGACGTACATGTCGATGTAGAGCTTGAGCGAGCGGTCGGGTTGCCGGCGCCAGATCGCGACGAAATCGACGATGGACGTATGCGTCGCGCCCGCCTCACGGCCGGGTGTGACGAGCGTCGAGCGCCCGAGCTGCCAGGGCGACGCATGGCTGCCGCCGGCGTCGAGCACCTCGAGCTTCCACGTCGCGCCGGCAGGGATGGAGGTCCAGTACCGGTCGATGGCCGCGCGGCCGGTTACCCGCACGTTGTCGGGTCCGATGATCTGCGCGTCATCGGTGTAGAAGCGCGCCGCGCCGAGGTAGTCGCCCCGGTTGAAGGTGGCGGTCATCGCGGCGTTGGCCGCCTCGAGGTCGCGCCGGATCACGAGGTTGAGCGCGGCGAGCCCCTCCTTCTCGCCGACCGGCGCCGGTTCGACGCGGGGCGAAATCGGCGGCTGCGCCGTTGCGGTGCGACAGCCGAGTGGGCCTATCGCGATCACGAGCGTGGTGAGCAGGAGCGCGCCGCGACGACGGCAGGGACGACCGGACATCATGGCCACCTAGAGATGCATGAGAGCCGACTGCAGACTGCGCGGGTACCCGCGTAGCGGGTGGGCGGACCGACACCTTCGCGACACGCGGGCCCTGACGGGCTAACGCTGAAATTGGGAAAGAGGCCTCTCGTTAGCCAGACGCACCGCGTCCCCGAACGGCGCGCACTGCGGCCCGCAGCTCGGCGGCGACGGTCAGCCGGTGCTCGAGCGGGGACGGCGGGTCCAACCCCATCCACGCCCCTTCCAGTCTCGCGAGGTGCTCCGCGACGACGTCGTCGCTGGCGGCGTGGTCGATGAGCTCGAGGATCCCGGCAGCGTATCCCTCGTACTCGTCGCGGGGCCAACGCGCGTCCTGCGCGCGGACGCCCATGGGGTCCCAGCGCTCGAAGAGGACGCCGCTCACCACCTCGATGACGGCCTTCGACTCACGCGACTTCCGCGGTTTTCTTGGCATTGCAGCGTCACGACGCCGGGAGCGCGTACGACTCCAGCAAGCCGCAGCGCTCGCAGCGGTAGACGGTGACCGGCAGCACGTAGTGACCTTTGATCTTCAGGCCCATCCAGAAGCTGCGCTCGGGCGTCCCGTCCACCCACTCGGTCAGGCCGCGTCGCTCGCCATGCTTGCTGTCGAGGAAGTAGCCTACCTGCATGCGCCGGCCGCACTTCGGGCACTCCTGACGATCGGGGGGCACGTTAGGCGTCGAAAAGGCGCTCAGCTCGGAGTGACGGCGTCCTGCGTCGGCGTCGCGAACGCGCGGACGCGCCGCAACGACCAAGAGAGTGCGCCGAGGACCGCGCCCGCCGCGACGGCGGCCGGGAAGACGGCGAGGAAGATAGTGAGCGCGCGTAGACTCCGCCCGATGGGGACCGGCCCGGCCATCGCGACCGTGAGTAGCAGCGTCGCTGACGCGCCCGCGATCGCAGCGCGGCGGCTGCGCATCCGTCGCCAACCGAGGAGCGCCCCGGCGCCGATCGCGAGAACCACCGCGACGCCGACGGCAACGAGCTCGTAGCGCGGCACAACCCCGAGGCTGCGAAGCAGCGCGTCGGCGAGCGTCACCGGCGCGACGGCGAGCCAGAGCAAGGCGCCGAATTGCGCGCCGGCGCCGGCGTGTGCCGATACGCGAGGCTCACGATTGACGCGTGAGGGCTCGAAGCCGAGCTCCGTGTATGTCCACCCGGCAACGGTACCGGCGAGCGCGCCGGAGACGAGCCCGAACGCCGAGCGGCTCCAGATCGGCACGATGACGATCGCGTGCGCGAGAGCGAACGAGAGCGCGCCACACAGGCCGGCGAGGGCCCCCGCGACGAGGTTGCGGCGGAGCGCGGGTGAGAGCGTCAGGTCGCGGTCACCGATGCCGCGCCGCCTCGTACTGCGCGACGAACGTCTCCGGCGGCGTGCTCGCTCCTGTGCGACTCCCAGAGCTGGATGCGGCGCCACCGCTCGGTCGGATAAATCGCGCCGAGGACAAAGCCGATCCCCGCACCTGTGCCGGCGCCGAGCGCGGCCGCCTCGCCGACGCTGCGATCCTTCCAATCCTCTGCCTCGAGCGTGCGAAAGAGTACTCCATAGAGCGCGCCAAGCAGCGCGAAGCCAACTGCGCCTTGGACGGCGCTCGCCGGGCGACTCGGCATGCCGAGGCTCCGGTCGATGCGCCGGATCATCTTGTGCGGGATCGCCACCGGCCCCGCGGCGCCCTGCAGCTTGAGATAAAGCGTGTCGGCGCCCATCGCCGCGACCTGCGCCGCGAGCGGGTGGGCGATGAGTGCGAACGCGATCGCGCAGAGGGGAATACGCATCCGATAAGTCCTAAGGGCTGGAAGGCTGCGGGCCAGATTAAGGTGCGGCCGCGGCGGGGGCCAGATTCGGCGTACCGCCGACTGCAGCCGGGCGACCGTCGGCTGCACGCGCGCCGCCCGGCGCTCGCCCGGCGCGCGGCCGCCGCTTATCCATATCGGCGCACATGGACCAGAACCCGCGGCGCCTTTGGCTCCTCATCGCAGCGGTCTGCCTCGTCACCGCGGTGCTCGACGGGTTCCAGGCGTACATGCAGGCGCGAATTGCGGGCGAGCCGGTGTCGTGGCGCGCGGTAATCTGGCAGGGCAGCGAGTGGCTGATCCTCGGCGCGCTCACGCCGATCACGTACCACCTCAGTCGCCGCTTTCCGCTCAGGCGCCCGCGCCTCGCGCGCAACGTGCTCACGCACGTCGGCGGCGCGCTCGCGCTCTGCGTCGGGTGGGCAGCAGCGGGTGTCGCGCTGCGACTGGTCCTCGGCACGGGTTGGCAAGGCGTGCCGCTGCCACAGCACCTCGCGAGCTGGATGCTGATCAGCCTCCCGTGGTCGATCTTCATTTACTTCGCGGTCCTCGGCTCCATGCACGCGTTCGCGTACTTTGTCGAAGCGCGGGAGCGGGAGACGCAAGCGGCGCAGCTGGCGGCGCAGCTCGCCCAAGCGCGACTCGGCGCGCTGCGGATGCAGCTCCACCCGCACTTTCTCTTCAACAGCCTCAACGCGATCACGGTCCTCGTGCGCGACCAGCGCACGCGCGAGGCGACGACGATGCTCGAGCTACTAAGCGACGTGCTGCGCCAGGTGCTGCGCACCGACCCGGGGCACGAAGTGCCGCTGGCGGACGAGCTGCGATTCCTCGAGCAGTACCTGGCGATCGAGCAAGTGCGATTCTCGGACCGGCTCCAGGTGACGTTCGCGGTGGAGAGCGACGTGCGCGACGGCGCGGTGCCGGCGTTCGTGCTCCAGCCGCTGGTGGAGAATGCGCTGCGGCACGGGCTGGCCGACCGGAGCGAGGAAGGCCTGGTCGAGATCGCGGCGCGACGCGAAGGAGTGGATCTCGTGCTCTCCGTGCGCGACAACGGCGTCGGACTGCGGCCGGGCGCCTTGGCGGGACAGGGGCTCGGACTCGCGAACACGCGCGAGCGCCTGGCGACGCTCTACGGCGACCGGGCGCGGCTCGACCTCTCCTCGGGTCCCGCCGGCGGCACGACGGCAATGGTGCGGCTGCCGTACAAGCGCGTGGCCGAGCGATGACCGAGATCCGGGCGCTGATCGCCGACGACGAGCCGCTGGCGCGGCGTGGGATCCGGCAACTCCTCGAGGCCTACGGTGACGTGATAGTGGCGGGAGAGTGTCGCAACGGCCGCGAGACGCTCCGGGCGCTCCACTCGCTGGCGCCGGATCTTGTCTTCCTCGACGTCCAGATGCCGCAGCTGGACGGCTTCGAGGTGCTCCGCGCGTTCGGCGCGCAGCGGATGCCCGCGGTCGTCTTCGTCACCGCGTACGACGAGTTCGCGGTGCGCGCGTTCGAGGCGCACGCGCTCGACTACCTCGTCAAGCCGGTGACCGGGGCGCGGTTCGCCGAGGCGATGCGGCACGTCCGAGAGCGGCTGCGCTCCGACCGGGCGGTGGAACTCGCGCGGAAGCTGGAAGCGCTGCTCGCGACGCGCGAGGGCGGAGGGTGGAGGGCGGACGGCGGAGAGACGCTGCAGGCATCACGGCCGGTGCGCCGCCTGGTCGTGCCGACGGCGAATGCGGACCTCGTGCTCGACGCCGCGGAGATCGACTGGATCCAGGCCGAGGATTACTACGCCGCCGTCTACGCGCTGGGGAAGCGGCATCTCCTCCGCGAGTCGCTCGCGTCGCTCGAGGAGCGACTGGACCCCACGCGCTTCGTGCGCGTGCATCGCTCGGCGATCGTGAACCTTGATCGCGTGCGCGAGCTACGCTCGACGGGCCTCGGCGAGTGGGTCGTCGTGCTGCGTGACGGGACGCGGGTGCCGGTGAGCCGGCGGCGGCGCGAGCAGGTGGCGGACGTTATTCGGAGATCGGGAGGCTGACCGATTGCGGACTGCGGAGTGCGGACTGCGGACAAACACCCTCGGGAGGCCTCGACCGGCGATTAGGAGCACGCCGAAGGTTGTAGTCCGCAGTCCGCAGTCGGTCGTCCGCAGTCCCTACCAGCCTCACTCGAATGGCTGGCCGAACGTGATGCGATTGCCCTCGAGGTCCAGCACGCGGAACTCGCGGAGTCCCCACGGCTGGCTCACCGGCTCGCCCTGGAGGCTCGCACCCTTCGCTCGCAGCTCCGCGTAGATCGCGTCGGCGTCTTCGACGTACACGTAGGCGGAGCCGATCCCCTTGTGCTGCGCCGTCCTGGCGATGAGCAGAAGCCGCACGTCGTCGCGGTCCATCACACCGATGTCGTCCTGCTGGTAGTTGATCTGAAAACCGAGCACGTCGCGATAATACGCGACACCCGCTGACACGTCATCGAGCGGTACCTCCGGCATGATCTGCCGGCACATGGGTCGCCGGCGTTCGCCTGACTCGGTGTGGTACGACTGGCCGAACCAGAGCACGTGTCCGTCGGGGTCGCGGATCTCGAACATCTGCATCTTGATCCAGTTGACCTTCTCCAACTCCGTTGGGCTCCCGCCGCGGGCGCGGACGGTGGCGTGCATCGCGGTGACGTCGTCGGTCTCGAAGAAGACGATAGCGGACCCGGGCGGCCGTCGATCGTCCCAGTTGTCGGGCGCGATGTCGTGTGTGCCGAGCCGAATCCGCGACGGCCCGTTCGTCAGCTCGACGACGCCGGGCATGCCCCCGTCCCCGCGCACCTCCCGCACGTCGAACCCGAGCACGTCGCGGTAAAAGGCGACACTGCGGGCCGCGTCGGTGACGCCGAGGACCCGCATGACCGGAGCGACGATCGCGGGCGGGCGACCTGGCCGTGGGTCGATCACGTCCGTGCCCCGCCGTGCCCTATTTGCGGTCACGCCCCTTCGCGGGCGTGAGCGGACCCATCGAACGCCGTGGCCCGATGCGGCGAGCCTCGATCTGCAGGTGGTTGCGGTCCCACGTCTTTCCGCCGTCCGTGGAGCGGTCGGCGGTCCAGGAAAAGCGATCCGGCCGTATGTCGTAGTAACGAATCCGCCAAATTGAAGGGCTCTGGCTCATCACGCCGAACCGCTGCTCGATGTGCATTTCCGCGCCGACGCGCTGCGCGGTGCCGACGTCCTGCAGTCCGTTTCCCGCGTCCATCCCGACGAGCTCCCACCGATCGAGGGTCGCGTTGTAGGCGCGCAGCGTCGTCGTCACGTAGTACGTCTCCCCGCTGTCGCCGACGATGCGATACTCGTCCAGGATCTGGCCCTCGACGAGTCGCACGGCGCTCCAGTAGCCGCGGCCCGTCCCGTACTCGCGACTCACCGCGGTGAACTCCCAGTCGCCGAGCAGGTAATCGAATTCGGCCTGATGCGCATCGAAGGATGCCCGTATCTGCTCGGCGGTCCGCTGGGCAGTTGTCTGTGCGGGCAGCGGTAGCGCGACGGCGACCAACGCGGCGAGCAGGGTTCCGGCGCACAGGGTGCGAACGGGATGGCGCATGGCGACCTCACTGTTGAACCGAGGACAACTCGCATGCATCGGGGGCGACGTTAAGAGCGAGCCGCGTCGCACGCAAGATTGGCGCAGCAAACGGTCCGTCGCGTGCAGTCGGCGGCTTCGGCGGCCCACCGGGACGACCGGCGGCACTCACCGGCGTCTGGCGTTCTGCGCTGGCGATCACCCGGCGCCTCACGGTATGATTGCACGGCACCCAACCGTAGAGGGCACCGTGTACTCAACCTGCCGCCGCTTCGCCCAGCTCGCGGCTGCCGTCATCCTTGCCGCATGCGGGACCGCCGAGTCGACTCAGGAGTCGCCGGGGTCCGTCGAGAGGACGTTCACACCGACCCAGTACTCGGTCGAGGACTTCTACAAGAACTCCGCATTCGCCGGGGCGTCGTGGTCGCCCGACCGGCGGAAGCTGCTCGTGTCGTCGAACCTGTCGGGGATCTGGAACGCGTACGCGGTCCCCGCCACCGGCGGTGAGCCGCAGGCGCTCACGCAGTCGACGACAAACTCGATCTACGCGCTCTCGTACTTCCCGGCCGACGAGCGCGTGGTGTACTCGAGCGACGAGGGCGGGAACGAGCTCACGCACATCTACGTGCGCCACCCGAACGCCGCGGTGACCGACGTGACGCCGGGCACGAAGCTCAAGGCGAGCTTCCGCGGGTGGTCGGGCGACGATCGGTCGTTCTTCGTCTCGACCAACGAGCGTGACCAGCGCTACTTCGACCTCTACGAGATCTCGGCCGACAGCCTGAAGCGGACGCTGTTCTACCGGAACGACGACGGCTTCACCCTCGGCCCGGTGTCGCGCGACAAGCGGTACATCGCCCTCGTCAAGGAGCGCACGACGTCGGACGCCGACATCTACCTGCACGACCGGCAGGCGGGGACGACGACGAACATCACCGCGCACACGGGCGCGGTGAACAACCGGCCGGCGGATTTCTCGCCCGACAACACGAAGCTGCTTTTCGTCTCCGACAGCGGGCGGGAGTTCGCGTCGCTGCGCAGCTACGACCTCGCAACCGGGGCGAAGGCGACGGTGTACGAACAGAATTGGGACGTCGCCGGGGCCGAGTACTCGAAGGGCGGCCGCTTCCTGACGGTGTACGTGAACGAGGACTCGAAGTTCGCGGCGCGGCTGCTCGAGGCGTCGACGCTCCGGCCGGCGCCGGTGGCGGGGATGCCGCGCGGACTCGTACGCGGGGTGACCGTCTCGCGCAACGACTCGGCGTTCGCGTTCTACGCGAGCGACGGGAGCGTGCCGAACGAGCTGTACGCCGGAGCGATCGGCGGGGAGCCGCCGAAGCGCCTCACGAACGCGCTCAACCCGCGCATCCGGCGCGAGGACCTCGTCGTGCCGCGGGTCGTGCGCTTCAAGTCGTACGACGGCGTCGAGGTGCCGGGGGTGCTGTACAAGCCGCATCAGGCCTCGGCGGCGAGCAAGGCGCCGGCGCTCGTCCTCGTCCATGGCGGCCCCGGCGGCCAGGCACAGATCGGCTACCGGGCGCTCACCCAGGTGCGCGTCAACCACGGCTACGTCGTCTTCGACATCAACAACCGCGGGAGCTCGGGATACGGCAAGACGTTCTACGCCATGGACGACAAGAAGCACGGCGAGGCCGACCTCGGCGACGTCGTCGCGAGCAAGCGGATGCTGGCCGCGACGGGCTACGTCGACACGACGAAGATCGGGATTATCGGCGGCAGCTACGGCGGCTACATGGTGCTCGCGGCGCTGACGCTCCAGCCGGACGCGTTCAAGGTCGGCGTCGACATGTTCGGGATCTCGAACTGGATGCGGACGCTGGAGAGCATCCCGCCCTGGTGGACGTCATTCCGCGAGGCGCTCTACGCGGAGCTCGGCGACCCGAAGGCCGACAGCGCGCGGCTGCGGCGGATCTCGCCACTCTTCAACGCCGACAAGATCAGGGTCCCGCTGCTGGTGCTCCAGGGGGCGAACGACCCGCGCGTGCTGAAGGTCGAGTCGGAGGAGATCGTCGCGGCGGCGCGGAAGAATGGCGTGCCCGTGGAGTACGTGGTCTTCGCCGACGAGGGGCACGGCTTCGTGAAGAAGCAGAACGAGATCCGGGGCTACACGCAGGTACTGGCGTTCCTCGACAAGTACCTGAAGGGCGGGGCGACGGTGGCGGGGAGAGACTAGGGTGGAGGGTGGGGGGTAGAGGGCGGAGGGAAAAGCGAACGGGCCGGCGCGAGCTTGCCGGCCCGTTGTCGTTCTCTACCCTCCACCCTCCACCCTCTACCCTCTAACTACCACGGCTCGAAGCAGTCGTAGTTCCGCTGTGCGGCGATCTTACCGTCGCGGAACTCGAGGAACATCGCCGAGTGGGCGCGCATCTCGCCGCCGGCGGGGATCGTGCCGAACGGGATCGCGAGCGTCCCGACCCAGAGCACCTCGAGGATGACGCGGTCGCCCGTGGCGACGGCCGAGCGGATCTCGAAGCGCTGCGCGGTCAGGACCTGCTGCCCCCGCTCCGCCGCCTCGAGGATCGCCGCGAGCTTGCGCCGCTTGCCGTCGGGGACGACGCGGTTGGGAAGCTCCTCCTGCACGACGTCGGGCGTGAAGAACTGCGCGAGCTCGTCACCCGTCGCGCGCCGCTGAATGGCGGCCAGATACTGCTTTGCCGCGTCGAGGTTCGCCAGATCGCGGGTCGAGGTCGAGATCCGTTTCAACTTTCGTCAGTGTGGCCGGGCTGGGGCACTTCGTGAAAGTCGTTCGTTCGCGGTGCGGTCTCGAGCAAGACCCGCAATGCCTCGGGTGGCGCAATGAGCTTCCGCGCTTTGAGGTCGAGCCACCCGCCGGTGCTCGTTACGCGCGCCACGAGCTGCCCGTCGCGGGTGAATTCGTTGCGGAGGACGAAGCGCGCGCCGTCGGGGCTGAGCGCTTCGACGGCGAGGGAGACCGTTACCGGGTCGAGGAGCCGCAGCTCGCGGAAGTACTCGATCTCGTCCTTGCGCAGGACCGGGCCGATCCGGACGCGGGCAAACTCGCGGCTCGGGAAGCCGTGCTCGGCGAAGTAGTACATGCGGACGTCGGCCGCCTTGTCGAGGTAGGCGGTGTTCCGCATGTGGCCGTTCGCGTCGAGGTCACCCCAGCCGACGTAGAGCGTCTTCGAGAAGCCTGCGGGCTTCACGGACAGGGCTCAGGGGCCCGTGCGCCGTGCGAGCGCGGCTGCGAGCCCCTCGATGTCGCCGGACAGCAGGACGCGCCACGTCGAGCCGACGCGGCGGAGGCTCACCGCCTGCACCTTGGTGAGCGTCACGCCGTCCGCGGCCACCTTCATTCGGAAGACGACGTGCGCGACGTCCTTCCCCTCGAGCACGTGCCCGATCGGCACGAGGTCCGCGCCGGCGAACATGCCGCTCAGCTCCGGCGCGCCACTGACGAGCGTGCGAAAGAAGCGCGCGAAGAGCTCCGCGTCCGGCAGCCCGGCGAGCTCGCTCGCCGACGACGCGGCGAAGAGCCGCTGGCAAAGTTGCCCCGTCGAGTCGGCGTCGACGAGCGGCAGGAACATGCGCCGGAACTTCGCGAGCGCGTCGGGATGCATGAGCTCCGCAGTCCCGACCCAGTCGTTCGCCCGCATCGCCGCACCGTATTGCCGCGTCACCGCCTCCGGCGTCTCGGGGCGCTCCTGCGCGATAGCCGTGGACGCGGGAGCGAGAAGCGCCGCGCCGAGCACGGCGAGATGGAGATTGAGAGAGCGGGGTGACATACGGTTTTCTGACGCGCGCGGCGGGCGTGGAGCAACGGGAGGGAGGAAGAGATCCGAACTTCCAGGTCCTAGGTCCCGGGCCAGAGCCCCCGACATGGAACTTGGAACTGGGACCTGGGGACTCGCTTACAGCTTTCGTTCAGCCGTCGCGAATTGCGCCGGCTTCAGGTCCGGTGGGGGGACCTCGCCGGCGCGGAGGGCGGGGCTGAGGGTGGGCGGCAATACCGAGGGAGCCTGCGTGTGGCGTCGATTACTCATGCGCGCTGCCCACAGCAGCTGCACGCGCGTGATGCAGCTCTCAGTGAGCACGAAGCGCCAGGCGGTGCCCATCGCCGACATGATGGCGACGAAGGCGACGGTCAGGGCGAGCGGGCTCGAGCCAGTCGTATACAGCAGGCCTCCCGCGGCGGCCGTGAGTACGGTCGTGCTGAATAACACCGCACGCGTCCGTGGCAGTGGGCCGAACATTGGCTCGCAGTCGAGCCGGCCCTGCTCGTCGACTCGCACTCGCACGGAGGCGAAGAGTGGCAGCCGCACGCAGAGGTGGTCACGGTGCGGCGCGACGACCGCGCCGAGCCGCTCGAGGTCGGTGCGGAAGTCGTCGAGCTCCGGGTCGCGGATCATGACCGTGACGCGTCGAGACGCTTCGCCACTCAGTGCGGCGTGATCGCGCCCGGGTCGCGGCGGGTCAGCGGAGGCGCCGGCGCCTGCCGCTCGGCGAGTAGGCGGGCGGTGAATCGCTGTGCCTCGGAGATCCGCTCGACCTCGAGTGCGATCGCGTCGACCGCGTCGACGAGCTGGTTCAGTCGCGCCTCGCTCATATGCGAGGGCTGAGCGGCCATTGCCTCGAGCATCGTCCGCCGGGCGGCGCGCCGCGCGCCGACGAAGGCGCCGAGCCACGCGCTCACGAGACCGGTGACGAGGGCGATCCCGCCGGCGGCACCGAACAGGATGAGGTAGTGCTCGCGGAGCGTACCGTGAAAGAACGGCGGGAGCAGCGATTCCATCGAAGATTCTCCAGTTCGTCAGCAGGGATGTCGGACGCGGGCCGGCAGGCGTATCCACTACGCCGACGGACGGTCGCTCGTTTCGGTCCCACACCCGCAACCACTACCTTACCTCACCGGCCCGCCTATCGCCACATGCCTACGCTCACCTTCCGCATCAAGAAGCGCCCGGACGCGCGCGCGATGCTCGTCCTAGTGCGCGAGAACGGATCGTCGACGTCAGGGCCGATCGGGCCGACCGGCGGCTACGGCCCGGTGCACGATCTCGCGCACTACGTCGTGGAGCGCACGCTCGGGCTCAGCGAAGGCTTCCTCGGCCTCGTCGCCTCGGGGTGGGAGATCGGCGACTTCGAGGTGAAGGGCGCGGCGAAGCGGCTGCCAGACGAGGCGGTGTTCGCCGAGTCGGCAGCCGGTGAGCTGTCGCGTCAGGCAATGATGTGGCAGTGGTCGAGCGCGGAGGACTACGTGTGGGCGGTCGAAACGTACATGCGGCAGGCGCGGCCCGACTACGCGGTTCCGGTAATCACGAACGAGACGTTCGAGGGAATGCGGGTCGAGCTCCTGGAGCTCAGGCGCCGGTGGAACGACTTGGCACCAGGGGAGACGCCGGAGCTGCCCTTCAGCGCGGCACAGCGGGCGAAGCCTCCGCGACCAGTGGGTGCCGGCGAGGTTCGGGGTGTCGGCACTCGCTGAGCGGGCGCGGCGCGTGCGCCGCGGTATCTGGATCGCCGCTCGCGTGCTGGCCGCCGCTCAACTAGCAGCGTGTGCCGACCTCAAAGCGGTCAACGACCTCGCTGTCGAGCTGCAGGCGAGGTATCCGTCCCTGACGAACGTGGCGGTCAACAACCGCTCGCATCTCGTGCTGACGTTCGACCGTGCGGTGGTTGCGAACCTCGACTCCGCGGGTCGGAAGGCTTTCGCCTTCGAGGCTGCGCGTTTTGCCCGGACACGTTTCCGGGGTGCGCGGCCGCTCGAGGACGTGAGCGTCGCTTTCGTGGAACGGTCCGCGCGTGGGCCGGTGACCATCACGCGGACCGAGCGGCCATACCGCTGGCCTCTCGCCGAGCTGCCGCCACTGATTGTCGAGGGGGGCGGTCGAGCGCGCTAGAACCACTCTGGCCGTCACCGTCGCATTGCTTGACGGCCTGGTTTCCGCCGCTTCAGTTTCCCGCACGCGCCCCTCAGGCCACCGTCCACGGTTGCTGGTCGCCGAGCGTGCGAAGTATAGGAGGTACCGTGCGCATTCTGCGATCCATCGCCCTGACGGCGGCCCTGACCCTGCCGGCGGTGACGTGCCAGAACAGCGGCGTCACGCCGAGAGCCGGTGCCAACGCGACGCGCGTCCTGCTCACGGACGGCCCGTTCCCGTACGACCGTGTGGCGCGGGTGGACCTCATCGTCGTCAGCGTCTCGGCGTCGCTGTCGCCCGACACCGGAACGGCGGCGGGATTCGCGACGCTCGCGACGCCGAATCGGCTCATCAACCTTCTCGCGCTTCAGAACGGCGTCACCGAGGAGCTGGGGGCGGTGACACTGGCTTCGGGGGCGATCACCGCCGTTCGGATGGTGATCGACACCGATTTGTCCAGCATCACGCTGAAGAATGGCGCGAAGCTGACGGGCAGCTCATCGCCCGGCATCTACTGGCAGTCGAGCGCCGGGCGACCTGTGCTCAACGCGCTTATCCACGAGCAGATTCTCGTACCGGATACGGGCGGCGTCGTGGTGATCGATTACGACGTCGGTCAGGCCTTCATCCCGCCGCAGGAGCTGGACCCGACGAGTACCGACAGTGGGTTCATCTTCTCGCCCGTCCTGCGCGCGGCGGACGCGGCGCGCACCGGCTCGATCTCCGGCGTCGTCCGCGCCGGCGCCACCGACGGGGCTCCGGTCGTCGATGCGTCGCTGCGGCTCTACCTGGGCAACCCGGCGGATCCCGAGAACACCTGGCCGGTACTGGCGACGGCGAGGAGTGACGCGAACGGCGCCTTCAAGTTTTCCTACGTGACGCGGAGCGGATTCTGGTCCGCAACGCCGGCCCACGCCGGGAAGACCTACATCGTCGCCGTGGACCCGCCAAGTGGCGCCGGCCTCGGTCGCGTCCTGGTGCCGAACGTCGCCGTTACCGCGCGAGTCGACACCGCGGTCGGCACGGTCGTGTTGCCGAAGCTCTGAGCCACCGGCCGCCGAAAAGACGCGTTACAAATGCCGGTAGGGCGGGGGCGTCAGGACCTCGCTGACGGCCACACATCCGATGCTCAGCGAGGTGAGCCCTATGCACAGTCGACGGAGACGCTGGGTCCGCACGGCGGCGGCCGGCGTGGTGACGGCCTTGACGGTGACCGCCTGCGTCATCGTGCGGCATCAGCGCGTGGAAGTCGAGGCGCTGGACCCGCGAGGGGGCCCGATCATTGTTCAGACGCCGGTCAAGGCGCATCTGCGCGACGGCAGCACCGTCGTGTATCCGCAGGGCGTCTCGCTGGTCGGGGGCGCTCTGTTGCCTCGCGTTGGTACGGCGAAGCGCTACGACGTCGCACTCCGGCCGGTCGCGGCCGACGGGCCGGTGCCGATCGACAGCGTCGTAGGGATGGAGAACTACACCACGAAGACCAACCACGGCACGTCGATCGCCCTGACCACGCTGAGCAGTACCGTGGCGACGATCGGGGCCATAGGGCTGGCGGTGGCGATCTTCGGCTCCTGCCCGACCATCTACGCCGACAGCGCGGGCACGCCAGTGCTCCAAGCGGAGGTGTTCGCGAACCGCATCTCGCCGCTCTTCGAGGCGCGCGACATCGACCGGCTGTCGGCGACGGCGAACGAGCGCGGGCTCCTACAGCTGGAAGTGCGCAACGAGGCGCTCGAGACTCACTACATCAACCACCTCGAGCTGCTCGAGATCCGTCACGCCGTAGGCGAGTTCGTGGTTCCCGATGAGCGGGGGCGCGCGCTGGCCGTCCGCAGCATCGCGCCCGTAGCCGCGGCCCGCGACCGAGCGGGGAGAGACCTGACCCGCACGCTGCGGGCGGCTGACGGCGACGTTTTCGTGACCGATTCCGTCACGCTCCGCCGCGCCACCGCGGACGACCCGCGCGACTACATCGACCTCGCGGTCGCGCGCCCGGCGGGGAGCGACAGCGTCGCCGTCGTCCTCAACCTGCGCAACAGCCTCCTGAACTCCGTCCTGCTCTACGACATGATGCTCGGCGCTCCGGGGCTGCGGTCGCTGGACTGGCTCGCGCACGATCTCACGCGCATCGGTCCGGTTTTGGCGCTCGGCCGCTGGTACAACAGCCGCTTCGGCCTGCGCGTCCTCGTGCGCGAGCAGGGAGGGCAATACCGTCAGGTCGCGCGGCATCCCACGTACGGGCCCGTCGCGTGGCGAGAGGTGGCGTCGGTCGTGCCCGTGCCGCGGGGCGTGGACAGCGTTCGCATCCGGCTGTCGTTCATCGCGGACGAATGGCGCATCGATCGCGCGAGCATCGCGCCGATCGTTCGGCGCACCGAGGGTCGCGTGATACCGGCGGCCGAGGCCACCGAGTCCGAGGCACGCCCGGCGCCGACAGTGCTCGCGCATCTGCGGCGGGCGGACGATCGGTACCTACAGACGTCGCCCGGCCAGCGGTTCTGGCTCCGCTTCGACGCCGGCGCTCCACCGGCGCGCGACTCCACGCGGACCTTCTTCATCGCATCCCAGGGCTACTACACGGAGTGGGTTCGGGGAAGCTGGATCAAGGGCGCTACTCGCCCCGTTCCGTTCGCGCCGACGGACAGTTCGCTCGTCGAGACGCTGCGGCGCTGGTCGGCCGTCAAGGACTCCGTCGATCGACACTTCTACGCCACCCGCATTCCCGTGAGGTGAGCCATGCGCCAGCACATTCGGCGGGTGTTGCCGCTGGCCGCGGCGGCGGTCGTGACGGCATGCGTGGTCCGGGCGGGACAGCGCACGGACCACTACGTGCTCGCCAACGAGCCGCGCGGCGTTACGGCGCGGCTGAGCGTTGAAGGGAGAGGCGCGGTCAGCGGCGAGCTGCTCGAGGTGCAGGACACCGCCTTCCTCCTCATGGCTGGGCCGGAGGTGCTGGTCGTGCCGTATCATCGTCTTCAGGGCGCGTCCTTCGAGCAGACCGGGCGATACCACGTCGGCGCACAGGGCCCCACTCCCGCGGCGCGGAACGAGCTGCGCTTGCGGAGTCGGTATCCGCAGGGCGTCTCCCCCGAGGTGCTGGCCAAGTTGCTGGCGCTCACCGGCCAATCGGCGCCCAGAGTAATTGGCCGATGAACGCTCCCGTGCGGATTCGCATCACGCTGCGGCTCGCCGTCGCGTGCGCGTGGTCGGTCACGCCCTGCGCGGCACGCGCTCAGGAATCGGCGGAGGCCGGCTCGTGGTCGGCGTCCGACACCTCGGTCGCGAAGTTCGTGTCCCTCGCGCGTGCGGGCACGGCACGCTACCGGGATCAGCGTGCGGCGGTGGACGACGGATACCGTCGAGTGGGGATGGATTTTCCGAGCATGGGCGAGCACTGGGTGAGTCACGAATACGTGATCGGCGGCGTGCTCGATCCCGCCAGGCCGGCGATCCTGTCGTACACCGAGGTCGCCGGCGCGCCGGAGCTCGTCGGCGTGGTGTACGCGATCCCGCTCGGCGCCGGCGAGGCGCTGCCGATGTTCCCGCCGAGCGCGCGGCGGGCCTGGCACATACACGCGGGGTCGGTAGATGAGGAAAGCCTGCTGCTCGACCACGACCTGCTGCAACCGGCGCACGATGGGGCGCACGGCGTGGGCGAGACTACAGGCGCGAGCCTGCGCCTCGCCGTGCTGCACGTCTGGCTGTGGGCGGAGAATCCCGCCGGCGTCTTCGTCACCGACAACTGGGCGCTCCCCTTCCGCCGGCTTGGCCTCACGTCACCGGCGGAGCTCACGGCATCCGTGCGCGACGCGGGCCGCACGCTCTCGCTCGCGGTCGGCGACGGGGAGGAGTACTACCGGAGACTGTTCACCGCCGTCGTGCGGCCGGAAGGGGAGCGGGAAGTGACGTCTCTCGCCAACGCGCTCGTCGCCGCGCGGCGATCGGCTGAGCGCTGGGTCAGCGCGCGCCGCCAGTCAGGGTGGCGGCCGATGCTAACGCCCGACGAGATCGACGCGCTGGCCGCGGTGTGGAGCAGTGCATGGGAGCAGGCACGGAGTGGGCTCGGTGCCACGGCGCAGCGGCGGCTCGCTGAGCTGGCGGGGGCGTGGCGGTGAGCGATGTGGGAGCCGTCATGCGTCGCCTGCCGATCGCAACCCAGGCCATCGGCCTGGTCGCAGGCTCGTAGTCAGCGGCTCGCGGAGCGTGATGCGGAGTGTCTCGCCGGACGACCTCTCGCTCCGCACCCACGCCAGCGTTGGCACGACCGCGTCCGCCGGCCTGAGGGCCTCGGCCGGATAGGTCGACGCCACCGCCACGACCCGCATCCCACCCGCGTGCGCCGCCTCGATCCCCGGTGGCGTATCCTCGACGACGATGCAGCGCGCCGGGTCAGCGCCGAGTCGTGCGGCCGCGGTGAGGTAGCCCTCAGGATGCGGCTTGCCATGGCGCACCTGGTCGGCGGTGACGAGCACGGGCGGCGTGGGGAGGCGTGTGTGCCGGAGGCGCAGCTCGGCCACGGGCCGGATCCCCGACGTCACGACCGCCCACGATCCCGCCGGAAGTGAGTCCAACAACTCGCGCGCGCCGGGGACCTCGTAAACGCCGTCAGTCTCTGTCGACTCGCTCGCCGCGAGCGCGGCCACCTCATCGTCGGCCGCGAGGTGTGGGGCGAGGAGACGCACGGTCTCGATGGTGCGGCGGCCGTGAGCGGTACGGATGACGTCCTGCGGGTCGAGGCCGTGACGCGCGGCCCACCGCTGCCATGTGCGCTCGACGACTTCGGCGGAATCGACGAGCACGCCGTCGAGGTCGAAGAGCACTGCGTCGCAGGAGAACGTGGCGAACATGGCGGCAAGATGCACGAAGGGCCTCCCGGTCGAGAGGCCCTTCGCGTTACCGCGCTGCCGCGTCTTACGGCTTGTCCTTCTTGTCCTTGATCAGGTCCTTGACGCTGCGGCGCCCCTTGCTGTCGTCGCGGGGCTCTTCGCGCTTCTCCTGCTTCTCCTCACGCTTCTCCTGCTTTTCCTGCTTTTCCTGCTTCGGCTCCTCGCGCTGTTGCCCCTGCTGCTTTGGCTCCTCGCGCGGTTCCTGCCGCGGCTCCGGCTTCCGTTCCTCCTTGCGCTCGTCCTTACGCTCCTCGCGCTCATCCTTGCGCGCCTCGCGCTCGTCCTTACGCTCATCCTTACGCTCGTCTTTGCGCTCCTCGCGTTCGTCTTTGCGCGCTTCGCGCTCGTCGCGGCGCTCGTCCTTCCGGTCATCGCGGCGCTCTTCACGCTCGTCCTTGCGCGCCTCGTGTTCGTCTCTGCGCTCGTCCTTGCGCTCGTCACGCCCTTCCTTGCGCGCCTCCGCCTCGCGACGGCGCGCCTCCTCGGCCTCGCGGCGCTGATCCTCGCGCTCCTGCTTCTCTCGTTCCTTCTGCTCTTCCTTCTCCTGCTTCTCCCTGACCAGGTCGATGATGCGGCCTCGCTTCGGCTTCTCGACGTTGTCGGGCTTCTCCGAATCCTCGTCGCGGGCATCACGGCGGGTGTCGCGCCCGCGATCATCGCGATCGTCGCGCCTGCGGCGGACGTCACGGTCGTCGTCCCGGTGACGGCCGGTTGGGTCGACGACGCGGATGATCGGGCCGCGCCGCCCGCGCGGCCGCGGCTCGAGCTTCACGCGGATGCCACCCTGCCCGAAGACGGAGTCCGGACGCGCGGGGCGTCCGACAGGGTAGTCACCGCGCGTACGCGGACGGCTCGCATCGACGATCACGACGCGTGTGCGAGTGGGGCACCAGACGCGCGAGACCATCTCCTCCGGCACGTCGAAGACGCGACCGCCGGGGCAGTAGATGCGCGCTGTGCGGTAGACCTCGGTCAGATACGTCGGCGTGATGACCTGAACGTCCTCCGCCCACTCCTCCTCGGCGACGTCAGGTACGACCGTGCGCGAGATCGCGCGCATCGTTGCGTACGGGCTCTCCGCGCGATAGATCGGAAGGCCGAGGACGCGGTGGAAGTAGCCGCCCTCGAACGTCTCGCCCGAGAGGCGCAGCGGGTCCTCGGAGGCGACCGCGTAGATGTAGCGGTCCGACGTGAACGACACACGCCGCGGCGACCACCAGAGCGGCACCCAGGTGAGACCCGACACCAGCATCCTCTGCTGATGCACCGCCGCGGGGTAGATCAGCGTGACGCCGCGGTTCGGGATGATCTCGAAGATCGCGACGTACGCCGGCCGGTTGGTCTGCAGCAGGAGCTGCCCGCCGCTCGGACGACCGACGTCGAGCTCGAGCGGCTCGAGCGGCTCGGGCTCGGGAACTGATATGCGGTCCGGCGCCGGCGAGCCTGCGGGTGCGGGATGGTAGTGCGTGCAGCCGCCGACGAGCAGCGCGGCGATGAGGACGTAAATCGGGGTGCGCATCTGCGCCTCCGGGCGTGTCAGTGAGTGGTGCGGGCTTCGTTCGATCGGGTGCTTATGTCAGCGGCTGCTCAGACAGCGAAGGAGCGAGCGCTCGACCGAGTCGGAGAGCTTGGAGATTCGCTGTACTTGCTCGCTGCGGAGTGTCATCCATGCCGGCACCGAGGACGCGGCGTAGGCGTCGACCACTTCGCGGGTGATCGTCAAGAGCGCGTCGGCGTCGTCGCCGACCGCGCAGCCGCAGCGAGGCGTCGAGATCACGATGTCACGCGCGCGCTCGGCCATCGACTTGAGGTCGTCGAGCTCCTCGGCCTTGGCACGGCGCGGCCCGCCGGACCGGCTGAGCGAGAGGATCGTCGTGTGGATCCAGGCGGCGTTGCGGCTCATCGTGTCGACCGCTGCGTCGCACCACGAGGGACGCGCGGGCTCACCCGTCTGCACGGGGGCCGGTGCCGGCTCCGGCTGCCGCGCGTACTCGCGATGATCGCGGCGGCCGCGCGGCACGGGGCCGAGCGCGAGGTAGGCGATTGCCCGCGCCTGAGGCGCGTTGATGCGGTAGGTGGTGAAGCGCTGCCCGGGCAGGAGGTCGCCGAAGGCACGGCGGATCTCGATGCGCTCGCCCTCGGTGAGGTCCTCGTACGACATGCGGTACGGCTCGAGCGCGCCATTCAGCTGTCGCAGGTTGGCGCGCACGATCCGCGATTGCGACGGCTGGGATTGTTCCCTCTTCCAGGCGACCAGCCACGGATCGACCTCGATGGTGATGGTCGCCGTGCTTTTGGCAGCGGACGGCGTCTGGGCACTCGCCTGCGCCGCGAGGGCAGTCGGCAAGGCAGACAGGGCAAGCAATGCGGCGGCCAGCGTCGAGGTCGTGCTGAAGCGGGTCATGCGGGTAACCCCGGTGAGCGAGTTTGGTAGGTGGTACGCCCGCTGTAGGGGCAAGCCGCCTGCCACGGTAGAGATCGCTATAAGTCGTTGTCTGAGCCGGCATTAGGCGATGCCAGTCAGCTATAGAACCGGACTAAGCGACCTCAACAGTGGACAGCCTGCCGCTTCACGGCGTGGACACCGGGGGTGGTGGGGATTGCAGGGACCCGGAGCCCGATCGAAGCCACTATGAGTCGGATACCGACGAGCTTAACCGTAGCGCCGTCACGTCTCGGGAGCGCGGGAAGGGCGCGCGGCAGGAGCGGGGAGGGGCGCGCACGCGGACGAGCGCGGATCGGCGAAGGGCGATCAGCGCGGATGGCTCCTCTAGATCTCTGGCCTCCTTGCCGCGACGAGCCCGGACGATGCTTTGGCTACACGCCCGGGGCGGCACTCTCGCCCCCTTCCCTGTCATCCCGCAGGAGCCGGGTGCCCGCCGAAGGCGGGCGGGGAGCGAGCGAGTGTCGGGATCTACTTGACGTGCCCCGTGGGTAGCCACGCTGCAGTGGGGGTAGACCCCGACACTCGCCGCCTTCGGCGGCTCCTGCGGGATGACTCGGGTGAGGGAAGCTCCCCGGGGGTGTAGCCAAGGTCTTCTCTCGGGCCGGCGAGGAGCTTCGGACGCGCGGGGAGCGATCCGCGCGTCATCGCCCTTCATTATCCGCGGCCATCCGCGTGCGCGCTCGTCCCCGCTCCTACGCTCCTGCCGCGCGCCCTTCCCTACAACGCTCTTACTGACGCCCGCGCGAACCTACCGCGCCCGTACTACGACTCGCATCTTCACCCACCGCTCCGGCTGGAGCGCGTGCTTCACCCGGAGCGTGTATGCCCCGGCGCCCGACGCGATGCGCCGGATCTCGGTGGACTCGCGGGACTCGTCAGGCGCGATCGTGCCGCCCATGCTGAAGCCCCCACAGGTGCCGATGCCGGGCGCCGGGTCGAGGCGAATGTCGCCGTCGAGACTCAGCCCGCAGATGCGGCTCTCGAGCGCGACGGCGTGGTTGCCGCGATTCGTGATCACCGAATGGATCGACACGTTCTCGCCGGTCACCAACTCGGCTGGCGTCAGCGTTACGCGTTGGTCGAGGCCGGGCTGTACGGCGCGCGTGACGTCACTCTCGCTCGTGAGCGTGGCTGACGGCGAGGACGCCGCGGAGCAGGCGACGACAATGGTGAGCAACGTCGGAACGAGCGTCCGGAAAAGGAAAAACGGCAGGCGGCATGCGGACATCGGTTGCTCCGTATATCGGTGTGTGGTCGCGCGGTGCGCGGGTCGAGCTTTGGAATCGTGAACGAGCTCCACCGCCCGAACCCTAAGCGCCGCTCGCGCGTCACGCGCGCTATGCCGGCGGCGTCGCCTCGCTCTGCAGGTAACGCGCGGGGATCGGGTTATCGGGCCGCTCGCCTTCCCAGAGGATAGAAACGATCCACCACCGCCTGCCGTCATTCCAAAGCTGGATGCTGTTGATCCCGCGCGCGAACGGCTGCGGGTCCGACGCGGCGCGCTTGCTGTCGTACGTGCTGAAGGCGTGTACGATGTTGCCGAAGCGCTCCGTACGGCGTGCGAGCTCGCGCTCGAAGAAGCCGCCCTCCTCGAGTCGCGGGCCGACGATAGTGATGTACTGGTCGACGGTCCACACTTGCATCGAGCGCGTGCCGTCCGGCCGACGGCCGGTCGGGATCAGCCGCGCGCCGGGGACGAAGAGGGAGCGCATGCGGTCCCAGTTCCGGCGCTGTCCCGCGGGTCCGGAGATGACGTCGTAGAGCGCGCGCATGATGGCGTCGATCGACGCGACGTCCGCCGGATCGGCCGGCGGTGTCGGCGCCGCGGCCGCGGACGGCGTTGCGCTGGTGGGGGCGGTCGCCCGAGCGGTGGTCGCCGGGCCCGACTGCGTCGCGCCGGCGCTCGGCGCGGTCGCGCAGCCTGTGACGAGGAGCGCGGCGGCGGCGGCGCCGAGTGCGGCCGGAACCGGGCGAGCGAGGAAGCGTTTCATGGCCGGTCGGGTGACAAGGGTGGATGCTGACGCTACTTCCGCTACGTCGATTCAGCCGCGCACGTGCGCGCGGACGGCTGCTGCGCGCTCGCGCAGGACGTAGACGGCGATGCGCGTCTCGCGGACGAGGAGCACGGAGCCATGGACGAGCGCGCCGACGGCCACGGTCCCCGCCGCGACGGCCAAGATCTCTAGCGCGACCACGGCGGGCCCGGAGAGCCGGGCCAACACCGCCCCGAGGAGCGAGACGAGCGTCGCCGCGGCGAAGCCGCCGAGGCCGACGTAGAAGCTGCGCAGCGCGCCGAGGAGCATGACCGTCCGCTGCTCGACCGCCGAGAGCTCGTTCAGCCGACGCGATGCCTCCGTCCCGCTGCTACCGGCGGGCAGCTCCTCGAGCTGCCTCGCGAGCTCGCGCGCGCGGTCGGCGGCGCGCGCGAGCCGGGTCCCCGTGCTCATCGCGAGGACGGACGACGCGTTGGTGAGGATCGCCGGCGCGACGATGAGCGAGAGCGCGGCGAACGGGCTCGTCTCGTCCACACGCGCTCAGCGCGACGCCTCGAGGTCGATCTGCGCGACGCGGCGGTTCGCCTCCTGCCAGTCGACCTCCGGCGCCACGTCGTCGTCGGCAAGCGCGAGCGACTCCAGCGCCCGCGCGACGACCGGCTCCCCGTCCGGCACGGCGAGCCCCCACTCGAGCTCAGCGCGCCGGCAAATGCGCTCGTGGCGCGCGCGCTGGTGCGGGAACGGCGGCACGCCGAAGTGCTCGCAGAAGCGGTCGAGCCGCGCGTGCATCCCCTCATGCACGAGCGTCGCCGCGACCTGCGCGTCGGAGAAGCTCGGGTTGACCATGAAGGTCAGCTCGAGGAGACAGGCACGCAGATCCGGGAAGTAGGCGCCGCGGCACGCGAAGCGCTTCACGAGGATCATCGCGAGGTCGCGGCGCAGGTGCCGGACGCGCCACGGCTGGTAGCGCTCAACGAGCGCGAGCACCGCGTCGGCGCGCCGCAGCACGAGCTCGGTGTCGATGTCGGGCCGCGTGTTGATGACGTCGACGCGGATCCCGCGGATCACGCGCGAGACCCTCGGCTCATTCTCGCCGGCGTCAGGGGTCGGCATCTCGTCGCGTCCCTACGGGCGCATGTACTTCCAGTTCCGCGGCTTCCCCTCGGACATCCACTCGATCGCCTGCTCGAGCCGCCGCTGCCGCGTGTCGTCGCCCTTCGCTTCGCTGATCCACTCGACGTACTCGCGCTTGTGGCTTGGGCTGAAGCTCTCGAAGGTGGCGAAAGCTTTCTTGTTCCTCTTCAACGCGGCCGTGAGGTCATCCGGGACCGTCATCTCCTTTTTCGCGCGCTTCGGTCTCGGCGCGACCTTGGCGCCCGACTCGTTGAGGGCCATCGCCTTCTTGACGTAGCCGGCGAGCACCTTCTTCGGTGGCAGGTCGGAGAGCTTCGTGATCCGGCCGAACTGGCCCATCGCCTGCTCGGCGGCGTCTCCCTCCTGCTCGACGATCAGCGACCCCTTCCAGAACCCGAACGCGCAGTGCTCCTTGAACGACGCCATGCTGCAGAGCATTCCCTCGTACATGAAGTGCGGGAAGCTCCACTTCATGGCCTCCTCGACCTGCGGGCAGGCCTCGTGCACGACCTCGCGGAGGTGCGTGAGAATCGGCTTCGCGAAATCGGCGGAGTTCGCGATGTAGGCGTCGACGCGCTTGTCTCTCGTGCCCATTCGGTCCTCGGTGCGCGGCAGGAAACGACACTAAGCTGCGTCGACCGCGGTCGTCGGGCCAGAGGAAAACTGACGCGCGGCGCGCCGCCGGTGGCGTGGATCTTGACCCGTCGTCGCGTCCTCCACGCTCCGGGAGCACCCATGTCGGCAACCTCGCAGTCACCGGGCGAGCGCCGGTCGCGCAGCGCCGCGGGATTGGTCCTCGGCGTCGGCCTCGGCGGCTTCGCCGACGGCATCACGCTCCACCAGATCGCGCAGTGGCACAACATGGGCTCGGCGAAGCTGCCGCCGGTGACGATGGAGGCGATGAAGCAGAACATGGTGTGGGACGGGCTGTTCCACGCCGCCGTGTGGGTGGCCAGTGTCGTCGGCGTATATCTCCTGCTCCGCGACGCGCGCCGCGGGCGACCGCTCCCGTCCGTGCGCGCGTTCACCGGGCAGATGCTCGTAGGCTGGGGGTCGTTCAACCTCATCGAGGGCGTGATCGACCACCACCTGCTCGAGCTTCACCACGTGCGCGACCTGCCGGTGCACGTGCCGGTCTACGACTGGGTCTTCCTCACCGCCGGAGGGGTCGGTCTCGTTGTCCTGGGGTGGCTGATGTCGCGCGGCGGGTACGCTGCCCTGAAGCGGCCATATTGACCTAAAAACTCGCGTTGCCCGCGTCGAAATCGGCCAGTCAAGTCTGTACGGGCGCTGCTTGGGGCGCGAGGAGGGTCCGTGACGGGCATCGACTGGTCTGCGCAACTCAAGAAGATCGAGCGGCAGTTCGACGGGCTACCCGCGGAGCCGAGCGAGTCGGATCTGCGCGCGAAGCGCGAGAACGAGCGCCGCATGCAACTGAAGCAGAAGAAACAGGACGCGGTCTTCGGCGCCGCGTCGCGCGTCGTGCTGGTGCTGTCGCTGAGTCTCGCGATCAACGCCTGGCCCTACGACCGGGCGTGCGGCGCTTACCTGCTCGCCTACCTCACCGCCGCGGCGGCGATCGTCGCCGGCGGCCTTTGGGCGGTCGTCGGCACCTGGCGCGGCCGAGCGCCGGCGCTGCATGCCCTCGCGCTGCTCGCGGTCGCGTGGGGGTCGGTCCTTATCGGGGCGCAGGTGCTGCCGCGCGTCGGCTACGCGAAGCTCGACCCGGGGGCCCGGCTGGCGTGGCGCTGCTGGGCGCCCGGGCAGGCGAGCGTCGGGGTGCCGGTGGTGAATGGCTTGCTCCGGCGGTGGGCGCTGCGGTAGAAGAAGCTTGTGGGCTTGTGAGCTTGATAGCTTGTGAGGA
This sequence comes from Gemmatimonadaceae bacterium, assembly GCA_046263215.1. Taxonomy (GTDB): domain Bacteria; phylum Gemmatimonadota; class Gemmatimonadetes; order Gemmatimonadales; family Gemmatimonadaceae; genus JBHELH01. The sequence continues at coordinate 53,186 of JBHELH010000032.1, forward strand.
ACTGCCGCGGCTCCCCATGACTTCCTGAAGGGCGTCCGCGCCGCGGACGCGGCCCCACAAGCCCACAAGCCCACAAGCCGCCTTTGACCCCCGATCTCCCCCGCCCCATCGGCCTTCTCCGCGCCACGGCGCTGGTCGTCGGGACGATCATCGGCGCGTCGATCTTCGTGCAGCCGTCGGTGATTTCCGGCGAAGTGCCCACCCGGGGCGGCATGCTGCTCGTCTGGGCGGCGGCCGGCGCCCTGACGCTCATCGGTGCGCTGGTCACAGCCGAATTGGCGTCCGCGTTCCCGCGGACGGGCGGCGTTTACGTCTTTCTCAGCGAGGCCTTCTCGCCGCTCGTCGGGTTCCTGTGGTGCTGGGCGATGTTCTGGAGCATGCACACCGGGATCATCGCCGCGCTCGCGATGGTCTTCGCGCGCTACGTCGGCTACTTCGTCCCGCTCGGCGACGGCGGGCTGCGCCTGGTGGCGATCGCGGCGATCGTCGGGCTGTCGGCGATCAACTACGCCAGCGTGCGCCAGGGGAGCGCGCTCCAGACGACGCTCACGGTAATCAAGGTCGGCGCGATCGCGCTCGTCATCGCGCTCGGGGCCGCATACGCGCTCGGCGCGCTTCCGGGCGTAGCGGGGGAGGCGACCGCGCGTACCACCGCGGACATTGGGCGTGGCGCGATCCCCTCCTGGGGCGCCTTCGTCACCGCGACCGTCGCCGCGCTCTTCGCTTACGGCGGCTGGCACATGGTGACTTACGCCGCCGGCGAGACGGTCGACCCGACGCGAACGATCCCGCGCGCGCTCCTCGTCGGTACGCTCGTCGTGACCGCGTGTTACGTCGGCGTCAACGCGGCCTACGTCGCGGTCCTGCCGCTCCAGACCGTCGTGTCCTCGACCCGCGTCGCGGCCGACTTCGCCGATGCGGTCCTGGGTGCCGGCGGCGCGGCACTGCTGTCGGCGCTGGTGATCGTCTCGACGCTCGGGTCGATGACCGGAATCGTCCTCGCCGGTCCGAGGGCGTACCTCTCGGCCGCGGAGGACGGCCTGCTGCCGCGGTGGATCGGCGCCGTGCATCCGCGCTTCCGCACGCCGCACCTGGCGATCGCGGCGCAGGCGGCCTGGGCGTCGGTGCTCGTCGCGACCGGCACGTACCGGGCGCTCTTCACGCGCGTCGTGTACACGGAGTGGATCTTCTTCGGGCTGATGACGGCCGGCGTCTTCCTGCTCCGCCGGCGCGCCGATTACGCGCCGCGCTATCGCGCGTGGGGGTACCCCGTGCTCCCGGCGCTCTTCATCGCCTCGACCGTCCTCATCATCGCAACCCAGCTCGTGCGCCAGCCGGCGGAGAGTCTGAGCGGACTGCTTTTCGTGCTGGCGGGCGTCCCCGTGTATTACTTGACAGCCGTCGCGCGCCGGCGCCGCGCCCAGCCCGAGGTCGCCTCGCATGCGGGTCGTTGACGTCCACAACCACTTCTACCCGCCGGAGTACCTCGACGCTCTTCGCTCGGGCGGGAGCGTCGTCCGCGTCACGACGGACCGCGACGGGAATCCGCTGCTCCACTACCCCGGCGACTACAACGTCGCCGTGCCCGGGCATCGCGACATCGACTACCGTCAGGGAGTGCTCGAGAGGGAGGGCGTGACGACGCAGGTCCTCACGCTCACGACGCCGGGGACGCACGTGGAGTCGCCGACGCGCGCGGTGGAGCTCGCGCGCGTGGTGAACGACGCGTTCGCGCGCATCATCGCCGAGCGCGCGCCCCACTTCGCCGCGCTGGCGACGCTCCCCTTGAACGATCCCCGCGCGTCGGTCGCCGAGCTGCGGCGCGCAGTCGAGGAGCTACGGCTGCCGGGCGCGATGCTCTTCAGCAACGTGAACGGCGTCTCGCTGAGCGACGAGCGCTTCTGGCCACTCTACGAGGCGGCGGACGGACTCGGCGCCGTGCTCCACATCCATCCGACCAGCCCTGTCGGCGTCGAAGCGATGACCGAGTACTGGCTGATGCCGCTCGTCGGCTTCCCGTTCGACACGACGCTCGCCGCGGCGAAGCTCGTCTTCAGCGGCGTCGCCGAACGCTTCCCACGCATCCGCTGGGTGCTGTCGCACCTCGGCGGGGCAATCCCGTACTTGGCCGAGCGGCTCGACCGCGGCTTCCACGCCTTCCGCGACTGCCGCGCGCACATCGCGAAGCCGCCGAGCGAGTACCTCAAGATGTGGTACTACGACACCGTGAACTTCGATCGCCGCGCGCTCGCGCTGGCGATCGAGTTCGCGGGCGCGCGGCAGGTGCTCGCGGGGAGTGATTATCCGCACCAGATCGGGAGCATCAGGTCGATGCTCGACAGCATCGGGGGACTGGCAGTCCCGGAAGCGGAAAAGGCGGCGATCTTGGGCGAGAACGCGGCGGGACTATTACTGGAGGCGGAGCGGCGCGCGACCAGCCAGGCTCCGAGCGCGTCGTGAAGCCGACGAGGATGCTCACGCGCGTTCCGATCTTCGAGGGCACGAGGGCGATGTTGACCGGGAGGTTGAACGCACCGGCGCGCGTCGTGACCCCGCCGGCGATCGCGAGCGCGGTCCCCGCCGCCGACACGTTCGGGCCGACGCCGAATTCGGCGCCGCGCGGGCCGCGCAGTCCGACGAGCCAGCTCACGCTCGGGAGGAAGGCGCTCTGCTCGAGCCCTCCCACCAGGACGACCCACTCGGTAACGGCCGAGAGCCCGCCCTCACCGGTGAAGAGCATCCGCTCGAACTGCCAGCCGAACTGCGTGATGAATGGCGAGACGTCGATGTCGTACGCCGCGAGGCTGTCGACGATCCCGGGGCTGAGCCAGGTGAGGCCGAAGCGCGGCCCGGAGAGATTGACCCGCTGGACGGGTGGCGGGATGCGGTCCGTTTGCGCGAGCGCGATACTGGGGAAAGTGACTCCCATCAGCATGCCAATGACGGTGACCATCCGGCGAATCGGCGTGATCATAGCCCACCTCCGTGATACTCGAGTCCACGTGTGACGCCGCGATCGACGCGGCGAGTGGTGGGCAGGTTATGCGGGCTGCGGGTAGCTAGGTATACGTCGCGCTACGTAGGTCGAGGGCTTCCGTGACGTAGCGCTCAGCTGCCGCCGGCGGAGGCGAGGCCGGCACCTCACGCCTCTCAAGCTCTCAAGCTCTCTCAGGTATCCACGGCCGCGGTTCCTGCTTCGGCGGCACCTGCGGCTCTTGCGACGGCGGCGCGGTCGTCGACTCCTCGAACTCCTCCTTCGGAATCCTGAACTGCTTCGCCAGCTCGGGGTCCTCCACCCGGCCGAGGACCCGGTCCGCGACGTACTCGCCAACGACCGGTCCGAACTTGAACCCCTCGGCGGCGCCACCGCCGGCGATCCAGACGTTGGAGAGGTCGGGGTGCCGGTCGATGATGAAGTTGCGGTTGACGGTGAGCTCGTAGTGACAGGCGCGCGTCTCGAGCAGCGGCGCGGTGGCGAGCAGCGGGAAGCGCTCGATGAGGAACGCGCGCGGCCGGTCGAAGTTCCGCGGATCGATCCAGCGCTGGCTGGTATCCGGGTCACTGTGCGGTGCGCCCCCGGTCCGCACGCGGAAGCCGCGGTTGTCGGGGACCAGCGCCGGCCAACCGGTGATCCCGGGGAAGTTGTAGCTCGGGAGGTTCGGGAACGTGAAGCGCGCGTCGCTCTGCGGCGTGCCGAAGTAGTAAACGTAGCCGAGCGGCGTGCGCAGACGGTTGCGGAGGAGCTCGGGGAAGGTCTTGCCGAGCCACGGACCGCAGGCGAAGACAAAGGCGTCCGCCCTCAGCGCTACACCCTCCGAGTGGAGTACGACGTCGTGCAGGCGATCGCCGCGCCGCGTGCCGATAGCCGCGCGCGCGACGACGACGCGTCCCCCGCGCTGGCGGAAGACCTCGGCCACCGACTCGCACGCGCGTCGCGACCGCACGACTCCGGCGTCGGGCTCGTAGAGTACCGCGCCGATGTCCTTCGTGCCGATGACGGGGTACCGGCGCGTGACCTCGGCCGGCGCGAGCACCTCGAAGCGGATGCCGGCCTTCTCCCAGTTCGCCCTCGTCTCCTTGAGGTAAGGCTCCCAGTCCTTGCGCAGAATGAGGTCGCCGGTGGTGTAGAAGAGGCGGGACTTCATCGCCTCCGCCCACTCCTCGTCCCACCGCTTCCACCGCGCAATGGCCTCGCTCGCCCAACGCGCCCAGAGCTGGCCGTGCGGGCGGTCGCCGTACGAGGTGCGCACGCCGCGCGTCTCGTCCCCCGAGGTGGCGCGCGAGTTCCCCGGTCCGTAGGCGTCGACGAGCGTCACGCGCACGCCCATCCTGCGAAGGTAGTACGCCGTCCAGCCGCCGAACGCGCCCGCACCGATCACGACGACGTCGGCCGGACGGTCGAACGATCGTACGCTGTGACGGAAGCGCGACGCGCGCGAGATCGAGCAGGCTCCGGCGGCGAGCGCGCCCGTCTGCGCGGCGAGGAGTTGGACGAACGTGCGGCGGTCGAGAACCAACGACTGCGGACTGCGGACTGCGGACTCCGGCCCTCGGGAAGCTTCGAGCTCGCGATCGAAGCACGCCGAGGGTTCTTGTCCGCAATCCTCAGTCCGCAATCGGCTCACATTCCCTTCAACACAAACTTCTGCACCCTCTTGTAGATGTCGACCTCGCTCGTGTACACGTTGCCGCGCGAGTCAACGGCGAGGTTGTGCACCCAGCCGAAGTAGCCGGCGTTGCGGCCGCCGCGGCCGAACTCGCCGACGACGGAGAGGTCACTCCGCCGGAGGACCCAGACCTTCTGGTTCGTGCCGTCGGGGACGTAAAGGTAGGTCTGCGCGGGGTCGTGCGAGAACGCGAGGTCCCAGACGGAGCCCATCGCCAGCGTCGCCGGGGCGAGCGTGGCCTCCTTCACGAACGCGCCGCTCTTGCGGAAGACCTGGATGCGGTTGTTGACGCGGTCGGCGACGTAGACGAGACCATCCCTCGAGAGTCGCACGGCGTGCACCGGGCTGCGGAACTGCGGCGCCGGCGACCCCTTGGGGTCGTACGGCCCGAGGTCGACGTCCTCCGGGCGCTTCCCGTACGCGCCCCAGTGACGCTTGTAGCGGCCGGTCTCCGCGTCGAAGATGATGACGCGCCGGTTGCCGTAGCCGTCAGCGACGTAGACTTCATTCGCGCTGGCGTCGACGTCGATCCCGGCGGGCTGTCCGAGGAGCGTCGTGTCGTTGCTGCCGCCGGTCTTCCCAGGCTGCCCGATCTGCAGTAGAAGACTCCCCGCAGGGGAGAACTTGAGCACGACCTGGTCCTTCCGGTCGTTGCTGCCGATCCAGACGTTGCCCTTGTGATCGACGTGGATCGTATGCTCGCTCTCCGGCCAGTAGTGGCCGCGCCCGGGGCCGCCCCACGAACGTACGACGTTGCCCTGCGAGTCGAACTCGATCACCGACGGCGCCGGAACGCAGCACTGCGAGATCGGCGGCGTCTGCACGGCGCCAGCCTCGCGTGCCGTCAAGGTGCGCGGGCGGTGGACGATCCATACGTGGTCTCGCGAGTCGACGGCTAAGCCGGAGACCTGGCCAAGGATCCAGTTGTTCGGAAGCGGCTTCGGCCACCACGGGTCGACCTCGAACTGCGGGACTGCGGACGGCGAGGTGCGCGGCGCGAGGCGCGAGGCGCGAGACGTGGCTGGCGACGCGTCGAGGTCGAGGCATGCGGCGGCGGCAAAAGCCGTCGCGGCGAAACCGCTGGTACGGTACAGAAGTCTGCTATACCTCATCCGTCACCACCTGTCATCCCTCAGGAGCGAGCGAAGCGAGCGAGTGTCGGGGCACCCGCGCAGCGGTCATCTACTCCCCCTCACCGAAGGTGGCCACGCAGCAGTGGAGGTAGATCCCGACACTCGCCGCCTTCGGCGGCTCCTGCGGGATGACAACGAGAGATCATCCGCCGTCCCTGCTTCGGATAGCGGATAGCGTCCGCGGTCGGCGCGGACATCACCGCCCTTTCATCTCCACGATGCGGTTCCGCACCGTACCAATCCCCTCGATCTCGACCTCGACCAGATCGCCGACCTGCATGCGGCGTCGCTTGTCGGGCAGCACGCGGACCGTGCCGGTGAAGATCACGTCGCCCGGAAGCAGGGTGACGTAGCGCGAGAGGTTGCTGATCAGCTTCGGCACGTCATTCACGAGGTCGTTCGTCGTGCCCTCCTGCACCAGCTCGCCGTTGAGGCGCGTGCGCACGGGAAGCCCGCGGTGCTCGATCCCCGTCACGATCGCCGGGCCGATCGGAGCCCACGTGTCTGTCCCTTTCGAGAGGAGGCGCGTCGGCTCGTTGACGCCCTGGCGCTCGCCGTACCAGGTGTTCTCGCTGAAGTCGTTCCCCGCCGTGTAACCGAAGACGTAGTCGAGCGCCTCGGCCTCCGACACGTGGCGCGCGCGCCTACCGATCACGACCACGAGCTCGCCCTCGTAGTTGAGGTTCGCCGCCTCCGGCGGCAGCTCGACGTCGCCGTCCGGGTCGTTGAGCGAGGTGGGGAACTTCGCGAACCAGCGCGGGTGGGGCACCGGCGCCTCGAGCCCCGGGCGCCGCGTGTTGATCGCGACGCCGACGACCTTGGAGACACGCGCCGGGTCGAGCGGCGCGAGGAGCCGCACCTCGGAGCGCCGCACCGTCGTCCCCGTCGGGCGCGGCGAGGCGAAGAGGTCGCCGCGGAGCTCGCGGATCGTCTCGCCATCGAGAATCCCGTAGGAAATTCGGCCGCGGTGCTCGTAGCGGACGTAGCGGGTGATCGAGAGGTTCGAGGTTCGAGGTTCGAGGTTCGAGAGACCTCGTGAACCGGCCGCCGAGGCGGGCGAGTCACGCGTGACGAGTGATGTGCCGACCACCGCGATCACAAGGATCGGCAGCGCGAGCCCGATTCGCTTCATGCGAGTGTCTCCGTTTGGTTCAACCTCTTGGTTCAACCTCGAACCTCGAACCTCACTTCACCGCCATCGCCACCAACTCCCCCGCTACGTCCGCCGAAGCGACGGCGACAACGATGTATTGCCGACCGCGGTGCATGAAGGTGATCGGGGCGGCATTCGTCGGGGCGGGGAGGGTGAGCGACGCGATCTCCTCGCCGGTACGCTTGTCGACGGCGTGGAAGAGCGTCCCACCACCGCGACCTTCTCCGTAGAAGAGGAGCGTCTTGGTGACGAGGAGGTTGGCGTGTGCACTCTTGCCGGTGCGCGGAATGTCGAGCCCCTTGAGCGCGGGATGGTTCTTGACGTTGTCCGGCGTGTCGCCGTTCGGGATCATCCACGCGTGCTCGCCGGTGGTCAGGTCGATCGCCGTGATGCGGCCGTACGGCGGCTTCAGGAGCGGGAGTCCCTGCGGCCCGCGCAGCCCGCCCGGCCCCTGCGAGACGTAGCGCATCTCCGAGCGCTGCGGGTTGGACTCGAGCGCGATCCGGCTGTGGCCTCCCTGCGACGCGACGTACAGAATCCCGGTCTCCGGGTCGACCGCCGAGCCGCCCATGATGTTCACGCCGCCGTTGGCGCCCGGCGCCTGGAGCGTGCCCTTGGTGCCGTCGGGCGCGTCGACACGCGACACCGGCGTGTAGAGAGGCCCCATGCGGACCTCCTTCGCGATCTCCAGCGCCTGCCGCCGCAGCTCCGGCGTGAAGTCGATCAGATCATCCGTCGTGACGCCCTGGCGCTCGTACGGCTTCGGCTTCGTCGGGAAGGGCTGCGTCGGCGACGTCCACTCCCCCGGCGTGTCCGATTTGGGGACCGGCCGCTCCTCGATCGGCCAGATCGGCCGTCCCGTCGTCCGGTCGAAGACGTACGCGAAGCCCTGCTTGGTGGTCTGCGCGATCGCCTTGACGCGCCGGCCGCCGACCGTGATGTCGATGAGGTTCGGCGCGGTGGGCGTGTCATAGTCCCAGATGTCGTGGTGAATCATCTGGAAGTGCCACACGCGCCGCCCCGTCTTCGCGTCGAGCGCGAGGACGCTTTCGGAGAAGAGGTTGTTACCCGGTCGGTGCCCGCCGTACCAGTCGTTGTGCGGATGACCGACCGGGATGTAGACGATCCCCGCATCGAGATCCGCGGAGAACGGCGCCCAGGCGTTGTTCTTCCCTGCCACCTTCCACGAACCGTCGAGCCAGCTGTCGTTGCCGAATTCCCCGGGGCGCGGGACGAGGTTGAAGAGCCAGCGCTGCTTTCCGGTGCGGACGTCGAAGCCGCGGACCGTCGCCGGGATGTTCTTCAGCTCGCGCGGATAGTAGCCCTGCACGGCAGAGCTGCCGACGACGATGACCTCGCCGACGACAATCGGCGGTGAGCTGCTGCCGACGTGACCTTCCACCGGGTCGATGCCGTAGACGACGTCCTTGCCGGTCCGACCGTCCTTCCCATCGACAACACCGGACGCTCGGCGCGGCCCGTTGGCGCCGCTGTTCGAGATAGGACCCGGGTCGCCTTCCCACGGGACGAGTGTGTACCCGAGCCCCTTCATCAGGTCGACGACGCCCTGCTCCCCGAAGCCGGGGACCGGGCGACCAGTCCGCGCGTTCAGCGCGACCATGTAGTAGCCGGGGGTGACGACGATGACGCGCTCCTCGCGTCCGTCGCTCCAGTAGGCGAGCCCACGACCGGAGAAGCGGCGCGGCGCCTTCTCCCAGCGCAGTCCCTCATCCATGCGCCACGTCCACAGGGTCTCGCCGGTCGTGGGATCGATCGCCGCCACGGCCCGCCGCTCGCCGGCGACGGTGTAGAGGACGCCGTTCGCGTAGAGAGGTGTGGCGCGGTAATACGTCTCGGGCGCCGGGCCGAAGTTGGCCGCCTTCCACCGCCAGACGACCTGAAGGTCCTTGATGTTCTCGCGCCGGATCTGGTCGAGCGGGGCGTAGCGCGTGCTGCCGGCGTCGCCGCCCCAGTAGCGCCACTCACCGTTGGCGATGCCGTGCTGCGCGAGCGCCGGCGTCGCGTCGACCAACAGGAGCAGCAGCCCGACGGCAGCCGACATCCGGCAGGAGCGCCGCGCGCGCATCGCGCGCCACACGCGCCGTGACTGTCGCGACATGAGCCTTCCCTCCGTTTCGAGGCGCCCCGGCGTCACGCGGCGCGGGGCGCGCTGCGTCACGTCGCCGGCGTCATTCTACGGCGCGCGCCGCTCACGGCGCCGACGCCGGCTTGGCCTCGATGCGGACCTGCTTCAGCCCCTCGTCGTCGGCCGGAAGCGGGCTTCCACCCGGCGGGAGGCGATTGAGCCTGAACATGTACGCCACGATGTCCGCGTACTGCTCCCGGCTGAGTCGACCCGGGTTATCGATCGGCATCGTAGTGCGGATCAGCTCGAAGAGATCGAACGCGGTCCTACCATCCCACGCGCGCACGAACGCGTCACCGACGTACGCGCTCGTCGCGTGGCAGGAGGTGCAGTTCGCTCGGTAAGTCGCCTCGCCGCGCGCGGCCTGTGCTTCCGTGTAGGCGCCTCGGAGGGTCGAAGGCGATGGCGGCGGTGACGGGCTCTGCGTCTGTGCCGCGCTCCCGCCCGGGGCAATCAGCAGGGCGGTCGCAAAGGCCGTTCGGACGAGCTTGGACTGCGGGTGCCACATATTTCCCTTCTCTGTCGCCATGCGGGACAATGGTTGGGCTAAGAGAGGGCGGGCCCAAAGGCAAGTCAAGGGGGCGAGCGCGGAAGCGCCCGCGGTTACTCCTTCGGTGAGTCAGGCATGTCCGGACGGTCCGGAGGCTCTCCCTTCCCGCCGAGCCGCGGCACGAGCTCGGCGGCCCGACACATTAACTCGAGCCGCTCGATGGAGGCCTCCTCCCAGCCGTGCGGGATCGGCGCCAATCGCTTTCGACCGGTCGTACTCTCGAACGTCAGCCACCCTTCCTGCAGGCGCTGATCGAAGGTGACTCGCTTGAGTGGAGTGCTGTTCCACACTCGCCAAATCACGCCTTCCGAGTCCGTGAACTCCCGAAGCGTCATAACACATCTGCTCGGTTAGCCCGACCACGACCAGCGGGTCCTACCACCGGCCGAAACAAACTGCCTGGGCGCGACACGCGGGCGGGGGCACGTGGCGGCGCGACTCAGTTCACCAGACGCGGGGCGGCGCGGGGCGCAACGCGGAGCGACCGGCGGCTCGACGGGTTGTCAGCTCCGTAGCTTGTGGGCTTGTGGGCTTGTGGGCTTGTGAGACCGCGGCCGCGCCGCGGATGACCTCAGGAAGCCGCGAGGAGCCTGGGCAGTTCCTCACAAGCTCACAAGCTCACAAGCTCACAAGCCCACAAGCCCACAAGCTCTCAAGCTCTCAAGCTCTCAAGCTCTCAAGCTCTCAAGCCACACACGTCATCCAGACCTCGCGCGTCATCCTCACAGCAAGCGGCCGAGCCCGCTTGGTGGCGACGCGAACGTCGTACGCGCCGTCCGCTCTGGTGTTACGGCGTGCGCGTGGCTTCCGTGCGCAGGCGGAGCACCGAGTCGGCGCCGGTCGTTGA
>JBHELH010000033.1:0-7731 GCA_046263215.1 Gemmatimonadaceae bacterium
CGACCCACTCCGCCGCCGCCGGCGGCGGATGCCCGCACTTCTCGAACGCGTAGAGCGCCGAGTTGACGATGAGCTCGATCGAGTCGATGAGCGTGCCGTCAAGGTCGAACAGCACGGCGGCACGGGGGTGGGGAGGCATAGGGGGAAGCTAACGGGACTGCGGACGGCCGACTGCGGACTGCAACCGACTGCGGACTGCGGACTGCGGACTGCGGACTAGAACCCCGGGATGCCACTGCGGCTCCCCCCTGTCATCCCGCAGCCGCGGAGCGCCTGTCGGGGATCTACTCGGCACTACGCCGTGGGTAGCACCGGCGGGTTCTGAGTAGATGACCCGCTGCGCGGGTACCCCGCACTCGCTCCGCTCGTGCGGGATGACAATTCAGGCCACCAGGAGCGCCCCGAGGCTTGCAGTCCGCAGTCCGCAGTCGCAGTCGGCCGTCCGCACTCCGCAGTCCGGTTAGCTTTCCCCCATGGCCAACAAGATCCAGAAGACCGATCAGGAATGGGCTCGCGAGCTCACGCCCGAGCAATTCCGCGTCACTCGGCAGCAGGGAACCGAGCGAGCGTTCACTGGCGCGTACTGGGACGAGCACGGCGAGGGTGTCTACCGCTGCATCTGCTGCGACGCGCCGCTCTTCCAGTCGAGCACGAAGTTCGACTCCGGCACCGGCTGGCCAAGCTTCTACGAGCCGGCGTCGCGGGACAACGTCGAGGAGCACGAGGACCGGAGCTACGGCATGCGGCGCGTCGAAGTCACATGTGCGCGCTGCGACGCGCATCTGGGTCACGTCTTCGACGACGGCCCACAGCCGACGGGCCTGCGGTACTGTATCAATTCGGCGGCGCTGAGGCTGGACAAAGCAGAGAAATGACGCCGCGGTGATCGGGCGGTCGGACGGCGCGCCTCACCGGAGCCGGTTGCGTCGACTCACGGAGGCGTCGACTGTCGTGGCCGTCTGGATCGGCCTCGGCTGGGCGCTCGGCATAAGCGCGAACGGGTACCTGCTGCTCGGCGTGCCGATCGCCGCGGCGTTCCAGAGCTGGGTGGCGCGTCGCCCGCTCCACGCCGCATGGGTCCGCGACGCCTCCAGATTCTGGCTCGACCGCACCGGTGTCCTTCTCGCGGCGGCCCTGGCGGCTTTCCCCGCGTTTGTGCTCCTCCGGCGAGTGCTCGTCGGCTCGCGCGGGGCCGACTGGATCGTGGCTCTCTGGTTGCTCGCCGCCATCGTCGGGGCGGTCTGCGGCGCGTTTGCCTTTCGGTCGTTTCAGCGCGCGACGGTGCGTCACCTCGTCGCATGTCTCGCGACCGCCGGGGTGCTCGGCGTGGCAATGTTCGTGGCGGCCCGGCTCGCGCGGCCGGGCGATGAGGCGCTGACCGCACGAGCTGCGCTCGACGGGCTCCGGTGGTTCCTCCTCTACCTCCCGGTGGCGTTCGTGCTCGAGGAGGTGTTCTTCCGCGGCGTCGTCGACGCGCACGTCCACCGGCAGGGTGAGTCACACGGAGTCATGACGGCGGTCTTCGTGTCGGTGCTCTGGGGACTCTGGCACCTGCCGATCTCGCCGATTCGCGATTCCGTCTGGGTGAGAGGGACCAGCCTCATCGCCGTTCACGTGATCATCGGCGTTCCGCTTTCCGTCTACTGGCGCCGCAGCGGGAACCTCGCCGTCCCCGCCACCGTGCACGCCTTCATCAATGGCGTGCGGAATGCGCTCGGGCTCTACGCGTGACTCTGCCTGGCGGGGTCGAGTAGGAGAAGCGCTACCAGTTCGGGTGTGGACGCTTCTCGGCCCGGCGGCGCATCCGGACTCCGACGGTGAAGCTCCGCGAACGCACGCAACGCCGTGAGCCACGCCTGGTCCGCGAGCGGCGCCTCGGCCAGCTCGGCCAGCACGCGTTCGGCCCCCTCCCCGAGGGGCATCAGTGCCGCGCGGCGCGCCTCCTCCGCCAACGGACCGATGACGGAGCGCAGATGTCGAGGTGCGCGTGACGCGACGCGGGCAATGCGTGCCAGGACTCCCCGGCGACTGCGCGCGACGGCGCCTCTTTCGACGCCCGACACGTCGGCGGCGACGCGCCCGCCGAGCCAGCGGTCGACGGCCTCGATCGCCGCGGCGAGCGAGCGGTGATCGACCGGCAGCTCCGCGCCGCCAGCCAGCTCCAGCGCCGCGAGAACGCCCGAGGGTGCCGCCGTGGGCTCGGTCCCGCGCAGGGAAGCCAGGAGCAGAGGACCCTCGCCGCCGCACAACGCCGCAATGAAGCCGCCCGTCGGCGAGCTCACTGCGGCGACCTGAACGACCGCGTTGCCGCCGCCGTGCGGCGGGGCGCGCTGTCGGGTATCCGGGCGCGGGCGCGGAGCTCGCCAGTCATGCAGGATCGCGATCACGCGACTCCACTCGCCGGCTGCGCCGCGGGCCGCGGGCGTAGTCGCGCCGAGACCGGGCAGGATCGCCCCGACGACTCCGACACTCCGGCCGGCTTCGGCGAGCTTCGCCCGCAGCCGTCGTTCGACAGCGAGCAACCGCTCGGCCGCCGCGGGCGGGCGCATGGCGTAGACCGAGACCGTCGCGTGCCGGGAGCCGAGCCGACTGACGCGGCCGACGCGCTGCTCGAGCCGAGCCGGGTTCCACGGCAGGTCGAGGTGCACGACGACAGACGCGTCCTGGAGGTTCACGCCTTCGCTCAGTAGGTCCGTCGCGAGCAGCATGTCGACCCGCTGTGAGGCGTGCGGCTCACGTGCGCCCTGCGCGATCGGAGCGAACCGCGCGAGCACCTCCGCTCGTGACAGCGAGCCGCCACTCACCGTCGCGCCTCGCGCCCGCAGCATGGCGACTCCACCGTCGGGACGAAGTTGCCGAAACATCGCCTCGACCGTCTCGGCCGACTCCGCGAACGCAACGATCCGCTCTGCAGGGTGGCGCTCTCGAATCGCGCGAATCGCCGCTCCGCGGGCGACGTCCGGGTCGGCGGTGGCGTCGAGTATTCGGAGCAGCGCCCGGACCGCCGCCTCGTGCGCCCGTACGGCAGCAAGCAGCACGATGGCATCCGGCTGCGCCCCGGCCGCCGACGATGCCGTCGACGGTCCGGCGACCAGCTCCGCGAAGGCCAGTTGCACTGCGTCCTCGGCGTACGACCACGCTGACAGCTCCGCGCGCGACGGATGGCGTCCGCTCTCGAGTGCGGCCATCAGCCCGGTCGCCCGGGCGAGGCGCCGGCGGAGTGCCGCGCGGAGCGCGGCGCGGCTCGACGCCCATTGGCGAACGAGCGAGTACACGAGCAGCGCCCCGCCATCGCCGCCGTCGGATGCCGGAAGCGGCGGCGGGAGCGCAAGAAGCGCGTCCAGGCAATCGTCTACCGTCGGGATCTCGACCCACACCGGCGCCGCGACGGATGGCGGCGGTGACTGGTCGATGCGCACGTCATCGCGCGTGCGACGGACCACGTGTCGCGCAAGCTCGGCGTCGCTCATCGCGCGGGCCTCGGCGCCGAGGAAGAGCGCGAGCTGTGCGGCGAGGTCTCGACGGCTGTTGTGGAGTGGCGTGGCCGAGAGCAGCAGGACCGGCGACCGCACGCAGAGGGCGGCGAGGGCAGCGTACCGTCGCGTCGTCGGCGTCCGCACGTGATGCGCCTCGTCGACGATGACGAGGTCGGGGTCGGCCGGCATACCCTGTGTCGCGCGAGTGCCGGCGCGGCTCAGCCGCTCGAAGCTGAGTAGCGTCGCGCGGCATCCGACGCGCTCGAGCGCCGAGCGCCACATCGGGAGGAGCACGGCCGGGCTCACGACGAGCGGCCGCGTTGCGTCTCGGGCGAGCGCCAGCGCGACGTACGTCTTTCCGAGCCCCACCTCGTCAGCGAGCAACGCACCTCCGGTCTGCGCGAGCAGTCGTCGCAGTCGCGCTGCGGCGTCGAGCTGGTGCGGCCGGAGTCGGATCGGACCAAGGCGCTCGGGGATTCCCGCAGCCTCTTCGTCGGTGAGCACGCAGCGGGCGATCGCGTCGCGCACCTCGGCCGACGTTCCCGCGAGGATCCGGAGCTTGGAAGCGCCGGTCGCCCCGCCGGCCCTCACGGGTCCTTCCACGTGAGCAGCGGCGCGACCTCCGACGGCCCCACCCCGTACGCTTGCAGTGTGGCTGCGAGCAACTCCCTTGGGCTCGGCGGGTCGCCTACGCAGGCGCGCTCCCCGAGTGGCGCGAGGAGCACCCGCGCCTGACTCCACCGCGCCGGGATGGGAAGCAGCGCCGTCGTCCATCCGAGGTACCGGCGGTAGCCGCCGCGGGCGGGCTCGGCGAGCGGGTCGAGCCACGCCGCCACGATCGGACTGTTGAGCAATGCGGCGAGTGTGTGCGCATCGGTCATTGAAGGGCACGGAACGACGTAGCAGGTATTGAGCGGCACGGTAGGGTCGCGCGGACCGAGGACGACCGCGCGCGGCCCGCGAGCGAGGTCGGCCCACACGACGCGTGGCGTAGCCGACGACGCGGCTTCGATTCGAAAGACGGACCACCACGGATCGCGCCCGCGCAGATCGGTCCGTCGACTGAGCCGAGCCTGCCAAGGCGCGAGCCACCGCGCCGCGTGACGCGGAAGCGCGGCGAGCGGCCGGCCGTCGTCCGAATGCGGCCAGAGCATGTGCTCGTGCGGCGCCGCTGCCCACGCTCGCACCTCCTCACCTCGCAGGACCGGGCGAAGCAGGTGCGACTCCACGCAGCCGCGCCGCCCGTGGGCGTCCGTCACCCGCGTCAATCCGGCCGGCGCGCCATCCAGCAGAAGTGGCGTGACGACGAACGCCTCGTTGCAACCGCACTTGACTCCGAGATGCGGCCTGCCGAGCCGACTCTCCGCCAACGGAACGCCGACGGTGCGCAACCTGTTGAACGCGGCACGCGCCTGCGGCGGGAGGAACACCCACGGACTGCCGGGCGAGGTGTCCAATGCCTCCATGCCTGCCGTCAGCACCGTCCAGGAGATCGCGCGGTCGCGAAGGTGAATCGTCACGGCGAGCGGCACGTCGATTGAGACGCGCTCGCTCGCGCCGCGTGTCGCCCGCGTCCGCGACGCGACGAGGATCGACGGATACACGGCCGCGTCGAACGCCGCGCGCGCCTCGGACCAGTCTTCGACCGCGGTGACCGTCGACTCGTGGTGCAGCAATCGCCGTAGTCCGCCGCCGGCGAGCGATCGCCAGAGCTTGGCCGGAAGGAGCAGCGCGAGCGTTCCGCCGGGGCGAAGGAGGCGCAGGGACCGCTCGGCGAAGAGCGCGGCGAGGTCGACCTGTGCCGCGAAGCCGCGACCTGCGTGGGCGGCCGTGGCTCCGGTGTCCCAACCGGCGTCGCGGAAGACTGCGTATTGACGACGAAGCGCGGCGCGCGTCGCCGAAGGGATCCGATGCACGCGAACCCACGGCGGGTTCCCGATCACGACGTCGAACCCGCCGCGCTCGCCGACGTCGGCGAAGTGGACCGGAAACGAGAAGGGCAGCGCACCTCCGTCGGCGAGCCGCGTCCGCTCACGCCGCAGCGCCGCCGCGCGCGAGCGAAGCTCCGCTGCCGTCGACCTCTCTGCGGCGCCTGGCGCGTGCCGCTCCCCGAACAGGTCAGGTGTCCGACGCGCGATCAGTCGCTCGCGGCGGCTGTCGGCCAGCCGCCGCAGCTCGGCGTCGATACGCTCGATCGCGCGTCGTCGCTCCTCGCGCTCCAGCGCTTTGCCGAGCACCTCCTTCTGCGGCCCCGCAGCGCGGACGTAGCGCTGCCGAAGCTTCCCGAGCGTCGCGGGAGATTTCGGCCTTGGGTCGGCCGCGACGTCGAAGGTGTCGCCGGCGAGCGAATCGCCGACGCGAACGTTGCGGTCGAGGTTTGGCAGCGCCGGTACGCGCAGCGGATCCGCTTCGTCACTCTCGATGACGACCGACAACCAGAGCCGAAGCTCGCACAGCCAGACCGCTGTCGGGTTTCGATCCACGCCGAAGATCGCGCGCGTCAGCACGTCGCGCCGGATGTCGCTGACTGGGCGCGGGTCTCCGGCGGCCCGCGCGAGCTCGGCCAGCCGCTCGAGGATGTGCACCAGGAACGCGCCCGAGCCGCAGGCCGGGTCGAGTACGGTGATCTTGTTGACTGCATCGAGAAGCGCGGATCGGCGCTCCGCGGCCGGCAACTCGCCGCGGAGCAGTGCGGTTGCCTCGTTGTTGCTGCCGACTCTGGAGACCACCTCGCGCAGCGCCTGCGTGAGAGCTCGCTCCGTCAGGTGCTCGACGAGCGCCTGCGGCGTGAAGAAGGCACCGCTGTCGCGTCTGGCGCGTGCCGCCATCAGCGACTCGAACGCGCGGCCGAGCATTTCCGGGTCGATCGCGGCCTCGGACCAAGTGCCCCGGTCCTCGCGTGCCGTGAATCGGTAGCGCGATAACAGCTCCCCGAACAGCGCACCGAGCGATTCGTCCGCGAATACGAAACCGCGCGCGCGGCGCTCGAGAGTCGTCGGGGCGAAGAGGCCGCCGTTGAGGAACGGGACGCGCCCGAAGCCGCGCGCCGCGGCGGCGCGCGCGTCGAGCCGCGTGTTGAGCGTCCCAAAGAAGAGCGGTCGGAGCACGCGCCGGTGGTATTCTCCACCGGAGGCCATGCAGGAGTCGAATCGGCCCTCGAGGAAGGCGCGGTCGCCATCGAGCCACCCTTTCGCCTGAAGGAACGCCAGGAAGAGCAGTCGAGACGTGTAGAGCAGCGCGATCTCGGCGCGCTCCTCGCGCGCGACGCGGTCGGTGGCTGCGCACGTCGCGCCGTCGGCAAGCGCGCTCACCCGCCGCTCCAGCTCGCGATAGAAGCGCCGACTCAGGGCGTCGCGGCCGAGAACCTCGACCCATCGGGCATGGGTGAGGACGTCGGACGCGCTACTCGCCGCCGCAGCCAGCGCGAGGAGCGTCTCCGCGTCGCTGTCGACGACGTGCGCGCGGTCGGCGACGAGTGCTACGACTCTTGGTGATCGGCGCTCCGCGGGGCCGTTCCAGGAGGCGATCCCGACGTGCGTACCGGCACGCGGCGCGGCGACGAGCAGCCAGAGTACGTGCGGGACGCGCGCGGCGAGCCTCGCGGCCACTCGTCCCAACGTGTCGCGCAGCGGAGCGGCCGGGTCGAGCTCGAGGAGAAGCGCGCGGAGCGCACCCTGTCCGGCGGCGACCGCGGCGTCGCAGACCTCGACGGGCAGGGTGAGCGCGGCGCGGGCGGCCGCGTCGAGTGGGACGGGCGCGGCGACAAATCCGAGCTCCGTGGCGATCGGGAGGAGGTCGGCGAGGCCGCCGGCCGCGGCGAGACGCGCCGCGGCGGACCTGAGCGTGCGCACCAGCGCACAGTGCGTCGCTCATCGCGCGGTGCCCCTACCGGAGGGATGCGCGCCGCGTCAGTTCACCGCGTCACGTATTCACGACCTTTCCACGCCACGCGGCGGCCGCGAAGCACCGCGCGCACGGAGATGTACAGCAGCAGCGCCGATCCAAGCGGATAGAGCAGTGCGTAGTACACGGGCTGGTCGAGCTGTCTGTAGACGAGCGCCCACCAGACCATGCTCGCCGCCGTCGCCGTCGCCGACCACGCGAGCGCGCCCGGAAAGGCCCCGGCCAGTGCGAGCAGGAGCACGGCCGCGGGAAGGATGGACAGGATCGGGGTCAGCAGCAGCGCGATCGGAAAGAGCGCGCGACCGATCGCGCCGAACGGCGCGCTGTGCAAGCCGCCGGCGTAGATGTTCTT
>JBHELH010000034.1:0-3105 GCA_046263215.1 Gemmatimonadaceae bacterium
GATGAGGACGAGCGACGGAATGCCGAGCGGCCCCCAGAGGACAGCGGCGGCGATGACCAGCAGCACACGGGGGATGGCGAGCAGCGCGTCGAGCGCGCGCATCATCACCGCGTCGATCCAACCGCCGTAGAACCCGGCGACCGCGCCGTATGTGGTCCCGATCGTCGCGGAGAGCGCCACCGCGAGGAGAGCGATGGCGAGCGACAGCCGCCCGCCGTGCAGCACCCGGCTCAGTACGTCGCGGCTGAACTGGTCCGTTCCGAATGGGTGGGCGACCGACGGCGGCTGCCGGTTCAGCGCGACGATGTCCTTCTGCCGAACGGGATCGTGCGGCGCTATGACCGGGGCGAGCGCCCCGAGCGCGGCGAGGATCGCGAGGAGAGCGATCGCGGCGCGGGCAGTCGGGCGGGCCCCGATGCGGCGCCACCATGCCCGCGACGCCGTCATCGACCGGGGGGCATCAGCGAACGCGGACGCGTGGGTCTGCGACGGCATAAAGAACGTCGGCGAGCAGGCTGCCCAACGTGACCGTCACTCCGCCGATGGCGACGGTTGCTGTAATCAGCGGGTAGTCACGGCCGGCGATTGCCTCGGCAGCGAGGCGACCCATACCCGGCCAGGAAAAGACAGTCTCGACGAAGACGGCGCCGCCGACAAGGGCCGGGAGCGCCAAACCGATCAAGGTGATGACTGGGAGAAGCGCGTTGCGCAGTGCGTGGCGTCCGACGACCGAGCGCTCGGGAAGCCCTTTGGCGCGTGCAGTTCGAACGAAGTCGAGCTCGATTACCTCGAGCATCGCCGCGCGCTGATACCGGGCGACGGCCGCGGTCGTGAGCAGGGCGAGGGTCGTCGCGGGCAATACGAGGTGTCGGATGCGGTCCCAGAGGCGACCCCAGAACCCGAGGTACTCGTGGATCGTCGCGTCGACGATCCCGCCGGCAGGGAAGAGTGGCAGCCAGTATGAAAAAGCCAGCAGGACGATCAACGCGAGCCAAAAATCGGGCAGCGAGTAGAAGAAGAGCGACACGCCGCTCAGCATACGCTCCGCCGCTCGGCCGCGGCGCACCGCCTGGTAGACGCCGAGGACAACGCCGACGCCGATGCTGACCGCGAGCGCGACGCCCATGAGGAGCAGCGTACGCGGGATCGCGGCGGCGAGCACCTCGCCCACCGGCGCACGACGCGAGAGCGAGTACCCAAGGTCGCCGCGGAACAGCCCGAGCAGGAAGCGGCCGAACTGCTCGGGCACCGGGCGGTCGAGGCCGAATTGGGCTCGCCACTGCGCGCGAGTTGCCTCGCTGACGCGTGGGTCCTCGAGCGCGAACGGTCCGCCCGGCGCCAGGTGCGCAAGAAAGAAGCTGGCCGCCGCCACCAGGAGGACGACGACCAGCGACTGCAACAGCCGGCCGGCAATGTACCGGCGCACGGATTACCGCGTTGCCGTAGCGAGCCCCACGCGGTCGCGCGCGATGCGCTCCGACGCCGGGATGTGCCAGTCCGCGAGGCCCGCCCAGTAGGCATCGGCACGCATGCCGGGCGTCCGAACCCGCCGATGGACGCCGGCTAGAGGAACGACGTCGTACAGCCAGATCGCTGGGGCGTCATGCACGAGGACCTCGAAGGCGCGACGCGCATACCGCCTTGCGGCCGCTGGATCGAACGACGCGATGGCACTGTCGAGCAGCGCGTCGAAGCGGGGGTTCATGTACCCGACATAGTTGTTGCCACCCTTCGCCGTGCTCGCGCTATGCCAGTACTGCTTGGTGCCGCTCGCGCCCGGATCGGTCGAGAAGGCGAACAGCGCCGCGTCAAAATCCCGCGCGTCCTGTCGCGCCATGAGCGTTGGATAGTCCACCGCGTCGACGTTCACCTTGGCGCCGACCGCACGGAGCTGCTCCTGAAGCAGGACCGCGTACGCCATCCGCGCCCTGCTCGACTGCGGCACGGCCAAGTAGAACTCGAGCGGCCGCCCCAGCTTCTGGCGTACGCCGCCCGGAGTCTCGCGCCACTCCGCCGAGTCCAACAGGGCCTTTGCGCGTGCCACGTCATGCGGCGGGAGCTCGATCGTCGTGTCGGCGACGTTCTGCGTATGCGGGAACGGTCCGTACGAGATTCGACCGAGCGTGTCGAACACGTTCCGGAGCATCGCCCGCCGGTCGACGGCCATCGAGAGAGCAAGGCGCACCGCACGGTCGCCGAAAACTGGATGCGGCCGCGTGCCCTTTCGCTCGTGCAGATTCATGCCCATGAACGCGTACTGGAGGCCCGGGTACGGCTGGACCCGCAGCGCGGAGTCCTTCGCGACGCGCGTGACCTGATCCGGCGTCAGCGCCTCCCAGAAGTCGGCGTCGCCCGAGAAGAGCTTGGCGGCGGCCGAGGGTCCGTCCGACGAGATGCTCCAGATCACGCGATCGAGCTTCGGACGGCCCCGGTAGTTCGCCGTATCCGCGACGATCTCGACACGCACGCCGGGCTCCCAGCGAACGAAGCGCAGTCTCCCACTACCCACGGGGCGCCGCAGCACGTCGGACGTCCTGAGCGCGGCACGCTGGACGGCCCCGTAGACGTGCTCGGGGATGACCGCAACCTGATAGACGAAATCGTAAAACTGTTCCGGCGTGCGCTTCTTGTACCAGGCGACGGCCGTCATGGAGTCGCGAACGGTAACCGAGTCGATGCCCGCGACGAGCCCGGCGAACGGCGAGCCGACGGCCTGGTCGCGGAACACGTGGAAGCTGAATCGCACGTCGCTCGCCCTTACCGGCCTGCCGTCATGCCACCGCGCCTCGGGGTTGATCTCGAACGCAATCGACAACGAGTCCGGCGCCCACGTCCAGCGCCGGGCGAGGGTCGCTCGAAGCACGGGCTCAGGTCGAGCGCCGTCACTCTCGTCGTCGTCGCGATCTGGGCGGCGGCGCCGAGGGCGCTGAGCCCGTCGATCAGTAGACGATTGATGCGTCGATACGATTCTCGCAGCGCACCGGCGTCGGCCGACGGCGCGGTCACGCTGTACGTTACCTCGCGGTCGTGCAAGATGGCGCGGCCCCCGGTAGGGCGCCGGACGACGGCGACGCCCGCGTCAGCGAGCGTCGCCGGGTCGTAGGC
>JBHELH010000035.1:0-3773 GCA_046263215.1 Gemmatimonadaceae bacterium
GCATCGGCGGCCTCATGGAGCTCATGACCGGAACTCCGACTCTGAAGGCTCGCTCCCTGCCGGGGCGAGCCCCGCGTCGCGAGCGTAGGTAAGTAGTGCTTCCTGAAGAAGACGCCGGCCGCGGAAGAGCCGCGACCGCACGGTTCCAACGGGCACGTCGAGCACGTTGGCGGCCGTCTCATACGACTGGTCCTGCAAGTCCACCAGGATCACCGCGTCTCGAAACGCCTCCGGCAACCTCTCCAGCGCGCGCTCCACCGCTTCCGAGAGGTCGATGCGCGCGAAGAGATCGCCGTACCCGCTCTGCTGCGCCGACGCGTGTACCGCCGCGGCCGCGAGCGCCTCGAGCTCTGGGTCGTCGCACTGGACCTGGCGCCGCTCGCGCTGCCGGGTCCGGAGGAACAGGTTTCGGCTGATCGTGAACAGCCACCCGCGGGATTCCGTCCCTGGCGTGTACGCGTCCCAGGACCTGTACGCGCGCAGGAACGTCTCCTGCACCAAGTCGTCGGCGTCGGCCTCGTTCCGGGTGAGTGACAACGCGTAGCGTGTGACCTCCGGGAGCCAGCGCAACGCTTCCTCCCGGAACTGCCGGTCCTTCTCGCGTTTCGCCTGCTCGTCGCTTGCCATGGCGCCGGGGCAAGACACGGCCCCCCGGAAAGGTTCCCGGCCGGGCCGCTAGGCGTCCTTCTTGAGGATCTGCTCGGCGACCTCGCGCAGGTGGGCGCCCGAGATGTCGGGCTTCGCGCCCTTCGGGTTTAGCGCCTTCTCGGCGCGCGCCACGAACCCCGCCTTGCAGCCGGCCTTGAGCGCGCCGGCCACGTCCCAGGCATGCGCCGCGACGAGGCGAACGTCACCGGCTCGGACATCCAGCTCCTTCGCCGCGTACTCGTACGCCTCCCGCGCCGGCTTGTAGCGTTCCACCGCATCGGCCGAAAGGATCCGCTCGAAGAAGCCGCCAAGCCCGGTCTGGTCGATCAATCCTCTCGCCGACTTCTCGGTCGAGTTGCTGAGCACCGCTAGCCGGAACCCAGCGGCGTCGAGCCGCTCCAGCGCGGGACGCACGTCCGGGTAGGCGGGGAGCTGCTTCATGGCGGTCATGACCGCCGTCCGGTCCGCCGCCTTGAGCGCGACTTTCTCCTGCTCGGCGACCATCTCCAGCGCCGCCTCGGTCAGCTTGTCGAAGCTCTGGTACTCGCCGATCACCGTTGCGGTGAGAAAGAGCTCGAGCACCTGCTTGAACCACTTCTTCCGCACCTCGGCGTCACCGAAGGTGCGAGCGAACGCGGGGTCGAGCGCCGAGAGATCCATCAGCGTCTCGTTCAGGTCGAACACGATAACACGCGGCATGGCCCTCAGCCTCCGGGATTAGACGCGAGCGTCTCTGACGAGCGCGTTCAGGTTGTCGGCGACGACGTCCGGGTGGTCCTCGGGCGTGAAGTGCTTGCCGCTTTCGATGCGGTGTAGCGGCGCGCCGAAGTCGCGGGCGAAGCGCTCGCCGTACTCGACGTTCTGGAACTGATCGGCCGCACCCCACACGATGCGCGCGGGCACGCCGCGCAGCCGCGGCAGCTCGGGGACGATGCGCAGCGTGTCGCGCACGTCGAGAGCGCGCATCTGGCGGATCAGCGCCTCGGCCCGTCGTGCTCCGCGTATGGCCGCCAGTGCAGCTCGATCGCCTCGCCCGCGATCAGCTGATCGTCGTGTCCGCGCCGCATCAGCATCCCGAAGATTGCGACCTTCACGAGCCGCACAGGGAGACGCCTGACGATCCCGCCCGTGGCGCGCAGCAGCTTGACGCTCAGGATCGGCCAGGAGTCGTAGCCGATCGAGTTGGTGAGAAAGAGGCCAGCGCACAGCTCCGGCTGGCGGACCGCTGCGATCTGCACGACCCCGCCGCCGAGGTCATGGCCGGCCAGGACGGCGTGCCCTATGCCCAGCTCGTCCAGCCAGGCGAGCAGATACTCCGCTTGCTTGGCGACCGAGATGTCGCGCCCCGGTCCCTCGGGGATGGAGTCGCCGTAGCCTACCATCTCCCAGGCGAGCGCGCGGGCCCCCGCGAGACGGGGAATGACGTAGCGCCAGAGTCGCGGCGACGTCGGGATGCCGTGCACGAGAACGAGGGGGCACGCCGTCGCCGTGCTCGTCCCAGCGCATCGGTATCCCGCTGACGTGCCGGGACTCCGCCCGCCCCGATCTTGAATGCGTCAACATCAATCCGCGCGACGCAGCACGAGCGCGGCGAGTATCTCGGCGCAGCTCCGCGCCCCGCGCGACGGCGCGCCCTCATTCCTCGAGCACCAGGACCGCCGCGCCCTCGCCCATGACGAAGCCGGCGCGGTCCTGGTCCTATACGCCGCGACCTCTACGCGCTCGATCGGCGGCGGCTTAGACGGCCTTCGCATCCTCATCTCCGTGGAGCGTGAACTCGCCGGAGATGGTCAGCCAATGACGCCAACCGGAAACTGGAGGCTCAGAACACTTCGCCGGACTCGCCCGGCCCGGGCTCTCCCCGCCACTCCGGCTGCTCGCGCGAGGAGGCGTCGCCGGTCCGCTCGGTAGACCGCTCGTGCGCCTCGCGGTTATGAGACTCTAGCTCCTTCCGCGTCGAGAACGCGGCGCCGCACGCCGGACATGTGAAGTTCGTCTGTTGTGCCATGTGTCCTCCAATCGGTCCTTCCACCCGCCTACGCGACCCGCTGCAGGGCGCCAAGCGTCGCGTCCGCGACGGCGCCGTACGTCAGATGCCCGGCCAGCCCGCGGGCGTGCGTCTGCCACGGGAAGGCGGCCGGGCCGGGGGTGAGGCCGATCGCCGGCGTTACCGTCTCGTCCATGAGCAGCCAGAACGAGGTACCGAACGCGAGCCCCCGGGCGAGCGCCGCGCTCTCCACTCGCGGTCGCAGCACACCGTAGAGCGCGCCCGCGCCGACGCCGAGCGCCCAGTGGATCGCCGGGCCGTACTTCTTGTCACGCTCCTCATCGGTCAGCTCGGTTCCGAGCGCGCGCGCTGCCTTCTCCGCGGCGACGCCGTAGGCCGTCTTGCCGTGCCGCGCTCGGTCCTCGCGCTCGCGCGCGGCTTTGTCCTCGCGCTCGTAGAGGTACGTAGTCACCTTCCCCATCGCCCACGTCGCCACCGCGCCGGCGATCGCGCCGTCGATCACGTCGGCGATCACGGATTGCCGCTCCGCCATGGCCCCTCCCACTACATCTGGTGCGGACGGTCCGGGTCCGCCGCGTTCGGCTCGGTCTGGAAGATCAGCCCGGTCACGTACGGGTTCGAGCGGTCACCCTGCTTGAACGCCATCGCGGTCCTCGCGTAGAACGCCCTCGCATCGCTCACCGAGCGTTTTCCGGTGATAATGTCGTGCGCGAGGTTGAGCGCGAGGAAGTTCATCGCCTCGACGTCGCACTGCGCCGACAGCTCGCCGCGGGTGCGGTGGAACCACACGCTCCCGTCGTACTGGTACAAGTCGTCGAGCTTGTCCGCGGGGACGGTGTGCTTGATCGTCTGCGTGAGGTAGTCGACGTGCGGCATCGGGAAGTTGTGCGGCTGACCTTCGCGCAGGAGCACCGTCTGGACGAACGGGCCGGTGTTGAACCAAGCGATCAGGCCGTCACCGAGGACGGTCGGCTGCCCGTACTTGGCTATCAGCGTGTTCGCCGTCTCCCGCTGCTTCTCCGGCCAGGACGCGAGAACGTCACTGGCAGTGCGGCTCACGACGCGAGTCGTAGTCACCTCGCCCGGCGAGACCCTCTCGACACTCCGCGGCGCGCAC
>JBHELH010000036.1:0-3033 GCA_046263215.1 Gemmatimonadaceae bacterium
TGCCCCTCCCGCCGAGCGTGAAGATCGCTCCCCGATCTTGCCACCATGACGCGCCAGCCGAGGATGCCACGCGCGATATGTCTCCCTCCCGTTGAACGTGATTGGCGGTGCGCGGCTAACGCGGGTCGACCGACGACTCGACGCGATATCGAAGCCAGAGTACGTCCTCCGCGCGCCGGTCCACGGCCTCCAGCGCGAGCCGCGGCGGTGTGACGTCGTCGCCGTCGATATCGAAGAGCCCCGGCGTCCCGACGCGCCCGTCCGCCACCGGCGCGACGAGCAGGCTCACCTCGTCGATCAGCCCCGCGCGCAGCATCCCGCCGTCGATCCGCCCGCCCCCCTCGAGCATCAGCGTCCGCACGCCAAAACGCGCGCCGATCTTCTCGAGCGCTACGGCTAAGTCGAGATCGCGCGAGCCGGCGAGGAGGTAGGACACGCCGCGCTCGCGCAGGAACTCCAGGTAGTTGCCCGCGGCCGAGACTTCTTGACGTTAACCCCTTGCTCGTTCAGCATCCCGATGAGTCGGTCAATTGCCGCATCATCCCCGAAAAACTTCACCCCCTGTCGCCAGTCAACTGGATGCTGCCTCCACGATCCGTCTCGGACCTGCGCATCGGTGAAGTGAACGAAGCCCTCATCGTCGGCCCGACGCATCGCGACGGCTGGCAGAAAGCTGCCCACGAGGACGCTCTTTGCCTCGTCGGGCATGAGCCCGAATGACGCTCCCGCGAAATCGCCCTCGCACTCCGCGACGAGCTTCATCGCGTCTTGCCGCAACTTCGCGATCTCGGACGGCTTCTTGACTCCCCAGCGGTAGCGCTCGAGCCCTTCCGCGCTCTGTCGCGATACGGCGAGGTCGATGGTCTGGGCGAAGTGCTGATTGCACTCCGCGCACACAGGCATCTGGCCCCATGGCCCTAGGTGCGCTGTTCTGTCCGATTGTTCGCGATCCGTTGCGACGGCGATGACTGCGTATGGGTGACCGAATTGGAGGGTCGCGACCCGGAGCACCCCGGCGTGGGGACGAGGCGCCATTGCAGCCCCAAACATCATATGAAATGCGCTGATGGCTGCCGCTTCGAGGCCGGCCCAGACGTTGTGGAAAGCCACGATGATCGAGCCGAACGCGAGGCTCAGCATGCCGTTGAGGAAGACGCCCGTGTGACCCTTGGTCCGCAGCCAGACGAAGAAGTCGACCCACGCTCGCGGCTGCAGCAGGTGCGAGAGTCCGATGACGAGGAAGTTCACCGCGGCGTACAGCTCGATCGCTCTCTCCCCGAGTCCTCCTCGACCGTCCGGAGCCACATCACGTCGGCTGGGGTGTACTATTCATATAGATAGAACAGCGTTGTTCCCCTCGAGCCAGGTGTCCGTATGTCCGTTCGTATCCCGTACGGAGCCTTCGTGCTCGCCCTCGCCTTATCTGCTGGCTGCGACCGCGACCGCGACGGTAAGTATTCCCCTCAGCGCGTTGCACGCGTCCTCAACGTCCGGTCGGCCGAGCTGAGCGCCGCCATTGCGACGCGCATCGGCGGTGAGGATCGCCCCGGTTGGGTGACGCCGAGCCGCTGGCAGCGTGTGCGCACCACGTACCAGCGGTTTGGTAACGCCCCACTCTGGCTCGAGCAGGGCGGGGTCCAGGCGCGCGCGACCGCTCTGCTAGACGCGATCCGCGCCGCGCCCGAGCACGCACTCGACACCGCTGCGTATCCGCTGAGCGAGATCGAGCGCGCCGTCGATGCCAAGCGGCTCACCGACACCGCCACAGCCGGGACGGTGGCTGACGCCGACGTGCTGCTCACGTCCGCCTACGTCGCATACGCCGCCGACATGCTCACCGGGCAGGTGGACCCGAAGACGGTATCGCAGGCGTGGTTCATTGCCGCCCTCCCCCAGGAGCTCGACAGCGCGATCGCCCGCGGCATCGAGGGCGCGGACATGAAGGTCTCGCTCGCGGCGATGGCGCCACAGGATCCTGATTACGAGGCACTCAAGACCGCCTATGCGCGATATCGCCGCATCGCCGCATCGGGCGGATGGCCGGCCGTCGCGTCGGGAAGCGGCGCAGCGGGGACCGCGGCGCTACACACGCGACTCGCCGCCGAGTTCGAGGCCGACACCGGTCGCTCGGAGACGCGCGGCGCCGACTCCGTGACCGCCCACGGCACCCCGGCTACCGGGCACGCCACCTCGGACGTTCCTGCCGAGCACCTGAGAACGCTGCTCCGCCAGTTTCAGCAGCGTTACGGCCTGGAGCCGACAGGTCGCCTCGGCGCCGCGACGCTCGCCGCGCTCAACGTCAGCCCGGCGGACCGCGCGCAGCAGCTGGGCGCGAACCTCGAGCGCCACCGTTGGTTGCCCCGCTACCTCGGCTCGCGTTACATCTACGTCAACGTCCCGGCCTTTCGACTCGACGCGTACGACAGTGGACGCAAGGTGCTGTCGATGAAGGTCGTCGTCGGCGACGAGTTCGAGGGAAAGACGACACCTGTCTTCAGCGACTCGATGGAGACGGTGGCATTCCGGCCCTACTGGAACGTCACGCCCGACATCCAGCGGAAGGAGATCGCGCCAAAGGTCGCGCGCGACGGCGCCTACCTCGCGCGCAACGACATGGAGTACTACAAGGACGGAAGCGTGACGCGCATCCGGCAGCGGCCGGGCGAGAAGAACTCACTCGGGCTCGTGAAGTTCCTCTTCCCGAACACCTACAACATCTACCTCCACGACACGCCGGCGAAGGCCCTTTTCGCGCAGACCGACCGCGCGGCGAGTCACGGCTGCATCCGCCACGAGCGGCCGGCGGTGCTGGCCGCGTGGGTGCTCGGCTGGCCAGCGGAGAAGGTCGAGGCGGCGATGCACAGTGCAAAGAACAATCAGGGCGTCAGGCTGCCGCGGAAAATCCCGGTGTATATCGTGTACTTCACCGCCTACGTCCGCGACGGGGAGCTCTACTTCGGCAAGGACATTTACGAGCGCGATCGGCGGCTGGAGGAGGCGGTGAGCACGGCGAACGGCGGATAAATCGCCGCG
>JBHELH010000037.1:0-25037 GCA_046263215.1 Gemmatimonadaceae bacterium
GGATCGGCGCGACCCCCTCGCGGACCGAATCGCGCGCCGCGCGACGCGCCGCGCGCAGCGAGTCGCGCAACCGCTCGCGCTCCGGCCCGACGAGCGTGTCGAGCGACCTCCACAGCGAGTCACGTCGCGTCGATCGTTCCACCGCAAACCGCGGCAGCGAGTCGAGCGCGTTGACCGACGTGTAGCGGAAGCTCTGTTCCATCTTGAATGGGACGCGGAACGCACCTACCCGGGCTTCGCCCTCGGCGGCCTGGATGCGCGGCAGCCAAAAGCGACCCTGATGCAGCCCATACTCGACCGCCACCGCGTTGACCGGCGCGCGTAGGGGCGAGATGAGCGGCATCACCCATTTCGGCACGTCCTTGACCTCATTCGGGTCGTTTCGCTTCACTTCGGCCCAGACGTCGATCGGTTCGGCCAGCCGGTAGACCGCGCGCACGAGCTGACCGCGGTCGGCGTCGAACCAGAGCGATCCGACGGCGAGGTTCCAGCGCGTCGCGCGCGGCCGGACGCGCAACTCGACGATCCGGATGACTCGGCCGTCTGGCAGCCGAAGACTCCCCGTGTCGCCGCTCCGGTACGTGTAGTACGCCTCCGAGCCCGCGGCGAGCGGGTGGACGAGCTGCCGTTCGTCCACTTCCGCCTTCGCGAGCCCGGTCCCGATCCACAGCGGCTCGTGCCCGGGGTAATACGGGAGCGGTGTCATGTCGTCGAGCTCGTCTTCGAGGTCGTCGCGGGCTTCCTTCTCTCCCTCGCCCGGCGCGATCGGGACAACGGTACGGGCCCCTTTGACCTCGATCCAGGCGCCGACGTTGCGGTGCCAGCGTACGTGCGACGCGTTCTCCGTGCGGAAAATCAGTCGGTCGCGCCCGATGCGCGCGAACCCCAGCCCCGCGGAGATGCGCTGGTACGCGTTCGCCTCGTAGCTCACGATCGACGAGTCCTGCCGAAGCCGTGCGGCGCGCGCGTTCAAGAGAAGCGCCCTCGCGCCCGGGTCACGAAACGCCGTCGCGAGGTGCTGCGGGGTGACGGGAACCCGTCTCCCGCGGCCGGCGCAGCCACTGTCGGCCGCAGTTCTCGTGGTATCGCCCGCGTCGCCACGGCTCCTGGAGGCGCAGTGGTCACCGGCCTCGACGTGAATCTGGATCTGGAGGGCGAGCGCGGCGGCGCTGAGGAGGAGGATCATGGCGGCAGCCGGTGAAGAACTAACGGCCCTACGCGGTCGCTCGGATCGTGGTTTCGGCCGGCGCGCGACCAGACGGAGGTGCGCGGGGTTAGGTGATGAGGGGGCGTATCCCCCGGTTCCGCAAGCATTGCCGGGGGCCGTGCGGAGTGTATTCTAGAAAACCGTGCAGATCGTTGTCGTCGGCCTGAACCAGAACAGCGCACCCGTAGCCGTGCGCGAGCGCCTCGCGTTCGTGCCCGGTGAGCTGCCGCGCGCGCTGGGCGCCCTCCGCGACCACGTCCCCGAGGGGTTCATCCTGTCGACATGCAATCGCGTCGAGGTGTATGGGGTCGCCGGCCACGCGGACTCCGGGGCGCAGCTCCTCGGGCGGTTCCTCGCCGAGGCGCGCGGTTTCCCCCTCGACGAGCTTCGCCCCTTGCTCTACTGCCACGGCCACGAGGCGGCCGTTGCGCACCTTTTCCGCGTGGCGAGCGGGATGGACTCGATGGTGCTCGGGGAGGGCGAGGTCCTCGCGCAGGTGCGGGCCGCGCTCGACGCCGCGAGCATCGCCGGCACCCTCGGCCCGGTGATGCGGCGCCTCGGATCGGCCGCTGTCGGCGCGGGAAAGCGCGTCCGCGCACGGACGGCGATCGGACGGAACCCGTTGTCGGTCGTGACGCTCGCCCTTCAGGCGGCGGCCGACCGCGGCCGGCCGCTTGCCGGGACGTCAGTCCTCCTGCTCGGCGCCGGCGACACCGCAGAGACGGTTCTGCGGCACTTCGAGCGAGTCGCGCCGAGGCGCGTGACCGTGATGAGCCGCAGGCCAGAGCGCGCGCAGGCGCTCGCTGCGCAGTACGGAGTCGACTCGGCGCCGCTCGAGGAGCTCTCCCGCCTCTTGGGTGAGGTCGACGTCGTCGTCGGATGTACGTCTGCGCCCGACCTCCTGGTTCGCGCCGCCGACCTCGCCGCCGCCCGGCCCCCCGGGGCGGCCGCGCTTCTCTGCCTCGACCTCGGCGTCCCACGCGACATCGACCCGGAGGTGCGTCGGCTTCCGGGCGTCGCACTCGTCGACCTCGACGAGCTTCAGGCGGCGGCGGAAGCGAATCGGGCCCGCCGCGCGGGCGAGGTCGAGCACGGCGAGGCGGTCATCGACGGCGAGGTCGAGCGCTTCATGGAGTGGTGGCGGTCCCGGCAGGTCGTGCCGACGATCGCCGCACTCCGCGCGTACGTCGCCGCGATTCGAGACGCCGAGATCGAGCACGCGCTCGCGCGTCTCAGCGATCTGCCGTCGCGCGATGCGTTCGTCGTGCGCGCGCTCGCACAGCGCATCGTCGGTAAGCTGCTACACCGCCCGCTCACCGTTCTGAAAGCGGATCCCGAGGGGGCGAACATGGCGCAGGTCCTCCGCCAACTCTTCCAGCTGGAGCCGGAGATGGACCAGGCCGGGTGCCCTTCCGACCTACGCGCCGACGTACGCCCCGGAGTGCGCGAGGAGTCGAGCGCGAAGTGAACCTGTTCGTGCGCGCTGCGCGCCGTGAGCCAACGGAGCGCACGCCCGTTTGGTTCATGCGGCAGGCCGGCCGCGTCCTCCCGGAGTACCGAGCGATGCGCGAGCACTGGAGCCTGATCGAGATCTGCCGCGCGCCGGAGCTGTGCGCGGAGGTCACGCTTCAGCCGATGCGGCGCATGCCGCTCGACGCTGCGGTCTTGTTCGCCGACATCATGCTGCCGCTCGTCGGAGTCGGCGTCGACCTCGAGCTCGTCGACAATGTCGGGCCGGTCGTTCGCCGACCGATACGGGACGCAGCAGGCGTGGCCTCACTGCGGCCGATCGAGCCCCAGGCCGACGTGCCGTTCGTGCTCGAGACCGTCCGTCTCGTGAAGCGCGAGCTCGGCCCCGAGCGCGCGGTGATCGGCTTCGCGGGGGCGCCATTCACGCTGGCGTCGTACCTGATCGAAGGGCGGCCGTCTCGTGAGTTCGCGCTCACGAAGACCCTGATGTACGGCGAGCCCGGACTCTGGCACGAGCTGATGGATCGTCTGACGACGATCATGACCGCCTACCTGAGGGCACAGGTCCAGGCGGGCGTCGACGCCCTGCAGCTGTTCGACAGCTGGGTCGGCGCCCTCGGGCCGCAGGATTACGTCGAGTACGTCGAGCCATACTCGCGGCGCATATTCGCCGCGCTCGCCCCGACCGGAGTTCCGATGATCCACTTCGGCACCAACACCGCCGGGCTGCTCGACCTCATGAAGAACGACGGCGCGACGGTGATCGGTGTCGACTGGCGAGTTCCGCTCGACGAGGCTTGGTCGCGGGTCGGCCTTCAGCTCGGCATCCAGGGCAACCTCGACCCGGCGGCGCTGCTCGCGCCCCGCGGGGTGATGGAGGCCAAGGCGCTCGACGTGCTGCGCCGGGCCGGGGGCCGCCCCGGCCACATCTTCAACCTCGGGCACGGACTCCTGCCGTCAACGCCGCTCGACAACGTCCTCCGGCTCGTGGACTACGTGCAGGAGCAGAGCGCGCTGGCCCTCGCGGGGGTCGAGTCGTGACGCCGCCGCGGCGCAGTGGCGCCAACGAGGCGCCCGTCGGCGTGCTGCTCATGGCGTACGGGACTCCGGAGACACCGGACCAGGTCGAGCCGTACTTCACGCACATCCGAGGCGGCCGGCCCCCGTCGGCCGAGTCGGTCGAGCGGCTGCGCCGACGCTACGAGCTGGTGGGCGGACGCACGCCGCTGCTCGAGATCACGAACGACGTTCGCGACGCACTCGAGCGCGAGCTGAACGCGGCCGCCGTCGGGCCGACGTATCGCGTGTACGTCGGAATGAAGCACTGGCGTCCGTTCATCGGTGACGTCGTGCCCCTTATCGTCGCCGACGGCGTCAGCGAGCTGATCGCGCTCGCACTCGCGCCGCACTACTCGCGCATCAGCATCGGCAGCTACCACGCGGCGGTCGGCCAGGCTCTCGCCGCGCTGGCCGATGCCCCGAAGCTGCGCTTCGTCGACAGCTGGCACATGCACCCGCAGTTCATCGACTTCACCGCCGGCCGTGTCGCCGCCGCACTCGATGACTTCCCGACGGACGGCCGGGCGGCCGGCGACGAGGTCGTGACCGTGTTCAGTGCGCACAGCCTGCCCGCGCGCATTCGCGAGTGGAGCGACCCGTACGAGCGTCAGCTTCGCGAGAGCTGCGCCGCGGTCGCCGAGCGCGCCGGCGTCCGCGATTGGCGCTTCGCATGGCAGAGCGCCGGCCAGACCGGCGAGCCGTGGCTGGCGCCGGACATCGTCGACTATCTCGAGACGCTCCGCGCCGAAGGGGTGCGCCGCGTCTTGTCGGTGCCGATCGGATTCGTGAGCGACCACCTCGAGATCATGTACGACATCGACTACGAGGCGCGTCGCACGGCGGAGTCCCTCGGCATGACGCTCCGCCGCACGCGGATGCCGAACGCCGACCCGGCGTTCATCCGGGTACTCGCGTCGGTCGTCGCGGCGGTGCCGCCCGTGTCCGCTCCGGAAGCTGCCCACGCCGCCGCGGCGCCGGGCGACTGAGCCCGGCGTGCTCAGAGTCGGGACGCGCGGGAGCCCGCTCGCGCTCGCGCAGACCGGGCTGGTGTGCGATGCTCTTCGTCAGCGGTGGCCGGAGGTCGAGGTTCGAATCGAGCGCATTACGACGACCGGCGACGTGCGGCGCGACGTGCCCCTCGCCACGCTCGGCCGCGGCGCGTTCGTTTCGGAGATCGAGGCCGCGCTCCGCGAGCGGCGAGTCGACGTCGCCGTGCATAGCGCCAAGGACCTTCCGTCGCGGCTCGCGCCCGAGATGCGGATCGCCGCCGTCCTCGAGCGCGCCGATCCGCGTGACGTGCTCGTGTCGCGCGGCGGCGCGACGTTGCGGGACCTGCCGCCTGGCGCGCGGGTGGGTACGGGCAGTCCGCGACGCGCGTGCCAGCTGCGCGCGTCGCGGCCAGACCTCGAAGTTCTCGAGGTGCGCGGGAATGTCGACACGCGGCTGCGGAAGCTTGCCGCGGGCGACTTCGACGCGCTCGTCCTCGCGGCTGCCGGGCTCA
The DNA here is from genome assembly GCA_046263215.1 of Gemmatimonadaceae bacterium. GTDB lineage: Bacteria > Gemmatimonadota > Gemmatimonadetes > Gemmatimonadales > Gemmatimonadaceae > JBHELH01. Next base: position 5,238 of record JBHELH010000037.1, read on the forward strand.
TTCGACTCGGACGCGCCGACGAGGCGACGGAGTGGCTCGATCCCGGTGTCATGGTGCCGGCAGTGGCGCAGGGGGCGATCGCCGTCGAGGTGCGGGCCGACGACGCGGAGGTCGCGGGTCTCGTGACGGCCCTCGATCACGCCGCCACGGCGGCTGCCGTGAGCGCTGAGCGCGCATTCCTCGCGCGGCTTGGCGCCGGGTGCACGGCGGCCGTCGCCGCCCTCGCGACCGTGAGCTCCGACGCGCTGTCGCTGGCGGGTCTCGTCGGGGCACCCGACGGGCGCAACGTGCGCGGTACGCGCGTCGGGACCGTCGGGGAGGCGGAGGCAGTGGGTGACGCGCTCGCCGACGAGCTCCTCGAGTTCGGAGGTGCGGCCTTTCTGGAGCTCGCCGACCGATGACCGCCCCGCCGGGGAGCGGCTTGGCCGGTCGTCGCATCGCCGTGACGCGTGCCGCGGGGCAGGCCTCCGATCTGCTCGCCCTCCTGCGGGCGCGCGGGGCGGAACCAGTCGCATGCCCGACGATTGCCGTGGAGCCGCCGGAATCGCTCGCGCCGCTCGACGACGCGCTGCGCGCACTCGGTCGTCGGTACGACTGGGTGACCTTCACGAGTGCGAACGCGGTCGCCGCACTCGCCGACCGGCTGGCTGCCCTCGGCGTCCAACTACCGGCGCGGCTTCGGCTCGCGGCCGTCGGCGTCGCGACCGCTCGGTTGCTCGCTGAGCGGCTGCGCGCGCCGGATTTCGTACCGCGCGTCGCGTCGGCCGAAGCCCTCGCGGCTGAGATCCGTGACGTCGCCGGGCGGCGCGTGCTCTTTCCGCGCGGCAACCTGGCGAGTGACACGCTCGCGCGCACTCTGCGCGCGCGTGGGGCGACGGTCGACGAGGTGATCGCCTACCGGACGGTCACCGGCGGTGGCGCCGCCGACCTCGCGCGCCTCGTTCGCGCGGGCGACGTCGACGCCATACTCTTCATGAGCGGGTCGAGTGTCAGCCATTTTCTCGATGCACTCCGTGACGACACGACTGCGCCGACCCTCGGACCGGGTGGTCCTGCCGTGGTTTGCATCGGCCCCGAGACCGCACGCGCGGCGCGTGAGGGCGGCATCGAGGTGAGTGCCGTGGCCGACGAGAGCACCGCTACCGGGGTCGTCGAGGCGCTGGAGTGGTGGTTCGGGAGGAGTGGAGATGTCGAGGGACGTTGAGATGGACATCCTGGATGCCGCGCCGGCACGGACCGACGCGACCGGCGCGGCGCGTCGCCCGCGCCGCCTTCGGCGCTCGTCGGCGATGCGATCGATGCTTGCCGAGACGGCGCTCAGCGCGCGGCAGCTCATCCATCCGCTCTTCGTGCGCGCGGGGCGTGGCGTCGAGCGCCCGATCGACTCGATGCCGGGCCACGCGCACCGCTCGGTCGACCGACTCGCGACCGAGGTGGACGACGTCGTCGCACTCGGGGTTCCGGCGGTCCTGCTGTTCGGTCTCCCGTCGTCGAAGGACGAGACGGGAAGCGGCGCCTGGGATCCATCGGGCCCGGTGCCGCAGGCGATCGCGTCGATCAAGCGCCGGGCGAGCGAGCTGGCGGTGATCGCCGATGTCTGTCTGTGCGAATACACGACCCACGGACACTGTGGTGTCCTCGACCCGTCGACCCGCTCGGTGGCGAACGACGCGACGTTGCCGCTCCTCGCGCGCGCCGCCGTCGCGTACGCGGACGCCGGCGTCGACGTGGTCGCGCCGAGCGCGATGATGGACCACCAGGTGGCGGCGATCCGCGCGGCGCTCGACGACGCCGGCCACGAGGACGTCGCGATCCTGAGCTACGCGGTGAAGTACGCGTCGGCGTTCTACGGGCCGTTCCGCGAGGCAGCCGAATCGGCGCCGGCGTTCGGTGACCGGCGCGGGTACCAGATGGACCCGGCGAACGCGCGCGAAGCCTTGCGCGAGGCGGCGCTCGACGTCGCGGAAGGCGCCGACATGCTGATGGTCAAGCCGGCGGGACCGTACCTGGACATCGTGCGGCGCGTGCGCGAGCGATTCGACCTGCCGCTCGCCGCGTATCAAGTGAGCGGCGAGTACGCGATGCTCAAAGCCGCGGCCGAGCGGGGCTGGCTGGACGAGCGCCGCGCAGCGCTCGAGAGTCTGGTCGGCATCCGGCGCGCCGGCGCGGATCTCATGATCACGTATTTCGCCAAGGACGCCGCACGGTGGCTGCGAGACGACCGCTGACAACTATGGCGGCTGAGCCGACTACCGCGGCTGAGCCGACTACGGCGGCAGAGCCGATTACGGCGACGCACCGCTCGGCGGCCTTGTTCGCAGCCGCGCAGCGAGTGATGCCCGGCGGCGTGAGCAGCCCCGTGCGCGCGTTCCGCGGCGTGGGCGGAACGCCGCGCTTTCTCGTGCGTGGCGAGGGAGCGCGCGTCGTCGACGCCGACGGCAACCAGTACGTCGACTACGTGCTCTCGTGGGGGGCGCTCGCGCTGGGGCACGCCCACCCCGCAGTCGTCGAGTCGGTCGCGGCGCAAGCGGCGCGCGGCACGTCGTTCGGAGCGCCGACCGAGCCCGAGACGGAGCTCGCGGAGCTGATCACGGGCGCGATGCCGGCGGTCGAGATGGTGCGGTTCGTGTCGTCCGGCACCGAGGCCACGATGAGCGCGCTGCGGCTCGCCCGCGCCGCGACCGGGCGACGGCTGATCGTCAAGTTCGCCGGATGCTATCACGGACACGCCGACCCGCTCCTCGTCGCGGCGGGATCGGGTGTTGCGACCCTCGGCCTACCCGACAGCCCCGGCGTCACCCCTGGTGCGGCAGCCGATACGCTCAGCGCGCCGTACAACGATGTCGCGGCGGTCGAGGCCCTGTTTGCGGAGCGCGGGCGGGACATCGCGGCGGTGATCGTGGAACCGGTCGCCGGCAACATGGGACTCGTCCTGCCCGCCTCGGGCTTCCTCGAGGGACTCAAGCGGGTGACGTCGGCGCATGGCGCGCTGCTCGTGTTCGACGAGGTGATGACGGGATTCCGCATCGCGTACGGCGGCGCGCAGGCGCTGTTCGACGTCACGCCCGACCTCACCTGCCTCGGGAAAGTGATGGGTGGCGGGCTCCCGGCGGCGGCATACGGCGGGCGCGCGGACCTGATGCGCCTCGTTGCGCCCGCCGGGAACGTGTATCAGGCGGGCACCTTGTCGGGTAACCCGCTCGCGATGGTTGCCGGCATCGCGACGCTGCGCGCGCTCGCGGAGCCGGGAAGGTACGAGCAGTTGGCCGGCGCGGCGCGATCCGTCGCCGCGGCGCTGAAGTCGGAGGCCGAGCGCGCGGGAATACGCGTTCAGGTCGCAGCGGTGGGTGGGATGTGGGGGTTCTTCTTCTCCGACGTCCCGGTGACCGACTATGCGACGGCGAAGACCTCGGACACGTCGCGGTACGCGCGGTTCTTTCATGCGTGTCTCGACGAAGGGGTGTACTTGGCGCCGTCGCAGTTCGAGGCGGCATTCGTGTCGACGGCGCACGACGCGGACGCGTTGGACTTCACGTGCCACGCGTTCGCGCGGGCGTTCGCGGCCGTGGTTCGAGAGGTGGGCTAGGAAGGGCGTCAGAGCGACGGCGTTCTTCGTGAAAAGCGCGGCCGCGGATGACGCGGATGACGCGGAAACGCGCGGACGGCTCCCGGCGCTCTGAGGCTCCAGACCGCCACAAGCCCGGTCGACGCGTTGGCTACACCCGCGGGAGGCCACCAAGCAACGAGACTAGCTCCGGCGTAATTGGCGTCCCGGCGGTTAGCAAAAGTCTTTCAGGGGCCAGCGAGCGGAGGCCGGCCCGTCCACGGAGCGATCGGCGCTCTTCTGCGTCCTCAGCATCATCCGCGGCCGCGCCGTTGCCGTTCACGAACCACGCCCCCGCCCTTCCGCCCTCGTCTACCCCTCGCGGCGCCCCAAGGCGCGCTGCACCTTAGTCCGACCCGTTAGTCGAACGAGCCACAGAGCCTGACGAGACGAACATGCGTCGTTGCCCGCCGGCGAGCGTTGTTGCCGCCGCACTCCTCCTCGCCCCCCACCCCACCGCCGCGCAGAACGAGCAACAGGCGCCGCTCCGCATCGCCGCCAGTAGCTTCGCCACCGTCGAGGTCCACCTCAACTCCCGGAAGATCGGCACACGCTGGTTCGAGGAGGACGCGAGCCTCACCGGACCTTCGCGGATCGCGATCGCATACGGCCAGCCGCACGCGCGCGGGCGGCAGATCGAGGGTGGGCTGATCCCGCTCGACACCGTCTGGCGCTTCGGCGCCAACGCCGCCACGACGCTGCACACCGACGTCGACATGACACTCGGCAACGTTCGCCTCGAGGCGGGCGACTACTCGCTGTTCGTGCTCTACACGCGTGGTGGGTGGCAGCTCATCGTCAACCGGCGGACAGCGATCTGGGGAAGTGATTACGACCGCACGCGAGACGTCGGCCGCATTCCGCTCACGGCGCGGCCGCTGACCGAGCCTGAGGAGTCGTTGAGTGTCTACCTCGTTCCCGAATCGGCGCGACCGGCGCAGGGGTACGCGGAGCTGCGCGGCGTGCTGAGGATCACGTGGGGTCGGACGGAGCTGACCACGACGTGGCAAGTCGCCAGGTGAGCGAACGCGCCGTAGCGGCGATGTGCGCGCGACGTGATCCCTGATCCGCGGCTGCGATGTCGGCTGTACTCCGCGTGCTGATGCAGGTCGTTGCTGCGGGCCTGCTGGCGGTCGGCGGGATTGGGCTCTACGTCTCGATCGGCGCGCTGCTCGCCGGGGACCGATTGGCGGTACAGACGGTCCTGACGACGGTCGCGGCGTTCACGCTCGCGGCGCTGCTGCTCAGGCGCGTGCTGCGCCGCAGCGCGCCGTGAGTCACCTGCCCATGACCGAGCCCGGCGCTACATTCCTCGGCGTGATGAGCCGACCGCGACGTTCCGGCAAGCATCGTGGGAACGTCCGGCTGCGGGCCGCGCTGCCCGAGGTCCTCGAAACCCGGCGCGTCGTGAGCAGATCAACTCGCGGCTTCCTGCTGACGCTGCTCGTCGCTCTCGGCGCGTGCACGACACCGACGGAGCCGCGCTTCCCACGGGACGCCGTGTCGCTCGACGCGCAGCCGCAGTTCGCGCTCTGGTGGCGGATGACCGAGGCATGCTCCGGCCTGCGAGGCGACCTCGGCGCCGTGCGCTGGTTCGTACAGCCGGGCGTGGAGACGCTTCACGTTCCTGGTGAAGCCGACGGCCAGTACGGCGGCTACTGGTGGGCGCAGGGGAACCGGATCCTGCTCACGGAAAAGGCAGTCACCGACGGCTGGCTGGTTCGACACGAGATGCTGCACGCGCTCGTCGGGCGCGCCGGCCACCGGCGCTCCGAGTTCGTCGATCGGTGCGGCGGGATCGTGACCTGCACCGGCGAATGCCAGCGCGAGGCGGGGCCGGATCCTCAGCCGCCCGCCGACGCGGTCGAGATCGACGCGAGAGAGCTCGACGTGACGGTCTCCGTCGTACCGTCGACCTCCTTCGGCCTGCACGACAACGGCGGCTGGTTTGCGTACGTCGTCACGGCGACGAACCCGCGACCCGAGGCGGTGTGGGTGCGCGTCCGACGCCCACGCCCGGACGCTCGGGGCGCGGCGACGTTCGGCTTCGTCGAGGGACCGAGCGTCTGGGACTACGCATGGACCACGGAGCCGCGCGTCGCCTTCGGTCCGTGGCAGACGAAGCGCTACACGTACGACCGCGCAGCGATCACCGGCGCCGGGTACGCCTACAAGGCCGGCGCCCACATGGTGCGCGGCTTCTTTAACAATGATACGACCCCTCCGGTCGAGTTCACGATCCTCCCCAAGCCGTCCGGCCGATGAGCTTCATCGACCGCCGCGCTCATGAGCGCGTCCAGTACGCGGCGAGTGAGCGGCCCGCGCTGAGGGTGGCGGGAGCAACGTACGAGGTGCTCGACTGCTCGGAGCGCGGGCTGCTCATCGCCCGCACCGATGACGCGCTCGTCGAGACAGGACTCGACATCCAGGGCACGATCCGCTTTCCGACGGGCGTCGAGGTGACGGTCGAAGGGGTGGTCGTCCGCGCGCAGGAAGACGCGATCGCCATTCAGTTCACCGGCCTCTGGATCCCGCGCGATGTCATCCTCGCGGAGCAGCGCCGGCTCCGCCAGGGTCTCGCCCAGTAGGCGCCAGTAAAAACAATGCCTGTGCGCTCCCACCGCGTTCTCGCATCTCTGATCGCCGCCGCGTCGCTCGCGGCAACGCCGGCCGCCGCGCAGCAGCCCGTCGACTGGGCCGCGCTCAGCGACGAGACCGTCCGCCTCCTCGCCGCCTACCTCAAGATCAACACGACCAATCCGCCGGGAAACGAGCTTGCGGGCGCGGTCTTCCTCAAGGACATCCTCGAGCGCGAGGGCATCGAGGCGGTCATCCTCGACACGGCGGAGCTGAAGCCCTCGGGGCGCGCGAACCTCTACGCGCGCCTCCGCGGCAACGGGTCGAAGCGCGCGATCGCGCTCGTCCATCACATCGACGTCGTGCCGGCCGACGCGCGCTACTGGACTCAGGATCCGTTTTCCGGTGTGATCAAAGACGGGTACATGTACGGCCGCGGCGCGCTCGACATGAAGGGCGAGGGCATCGTCCACCTGATGGCGATGATCGCGCTCAAACGAAGCGGCGTGCCGCTCACGCGCGACATCGTCTTCATCGCGAACACCGACGAGGAGCTCGGCTCGACCGGCGCGGTGGTCTTCGTCGAGCGACACCCGGACCTGCTCCGCGACGTCGAGTTTCTCGTCACCGAGGGCGGCGACAACCTCGTCGAGAACGGGAAGCTCGTGTACTACGGCGTCGGCGTGGCGGAGAAGCGCACGTTCTGGCAGCGACTGACGGTCAAGGGAATTCCGTCACACGGGTCGCGCCCCACGCCGCACAACCCCGTCCCGCGCCTGGTCGCGGCGCTCGACCGGCTGGCGCGCTACCAGACGCCGCTCCACGTGACGCCGGGCGTCGACAAGTTCTTCCGCGACATCTCGCGACGCTACAACGGCGAGCAGCGGCAGTGGCTCGCGAACGTCCGTGTGGCGCTCGGGAACCCGCGCGCCCGCGACTGGATCCTCGGCGACGTTTACTGGAACGCCATCCTGCGGAACACGGTCACGCTCACCGGCCTCCAGGGCTCGGCGAAGACCAACGTCATTCCGGCCGAGGCGACCGCGGACGTCGACATCCGGCTGCTGCCTGACGCCGATCCGGCGGCGGTGCTGGCGACGCTGAAGCGCGTCGTTGCCGACACCGGGGTCGTTTGGACGCCGCTCCTCGCGCCGAAGACGCCGCTCGAGAGCCCCATCGACACCGACCTCTTTCGCGCCATCGAGCGCGCGGCGCGCGAGCGGGACCCGGGCGCCATGGTCACGACGCCGATGCTCACCGGCGCGACGGACCGGCCGACGTACCGCGCGCTCGGGATCGTCACTTATGGGTTCGACCCGTTCAAGGTCGAGGCGTCGGAAGCGCAGCGCGGCGTGCACGGCAACGACGAACGCGTTTCGGTGGCGAACGTCGGGTTCGGCGTCCGCTACCTGTACGACGTCCTGCGCTACGCGCAGTGATCGGAGCAGGTGCTCGGCGGCCCGCCTGTCGGGCTGCCGTTCGCGAGGGCCGGCTCGCTCGGTCCCGGTTGGGGAGTCGGTCGACGCTAGCTGACCGGCGGCGTCCGCTCATCGGCGTCGATGCGCCGTCGGAGCGAAACCGCCTGCTTCGCCACCTCGCTCGCGTACGCGAGCGCTTCCTCGGTCCGGATCAGCTCGGAGGTCTCCGCTTCGCTGATCGAGATCTCGTCGCGCACCTCCTCGAGGCTCGTTTCGAGCCGTCCTTCGAGCTGATCGAGCCTGGGCTGGAGCGGATGGGCCGGGTCGTCTGCCATAGTTCACCTGCTGTGGAAGGCTGTTGCGCGCCGTGCACATCACGCGCTGACTGAGGAGGGCAACCGACGTGCCGTACCGCCCCTGTCCTGCCGAGAGACCGTTTCGCGCAGCTGCCTCTGTAGCGGCACGCGCGGCCGGCGTGCTCTGCCTCGCCGTCCAAGCCGCGTGCACCACGACGGTGCAGCGTCCGGGTGCGCCGGCCGGCCCGCCGCCCTCGGCCGCGTCCGTCGCGACGCTGATCACGAATGCGATCGTGCTCGACGGGAGTGGCGCTCCGGGGCGGCGCGCGAGCGTGCGCATCGTCGGCGACCGGATCGCCGACCTCGGCGATCTGCGGGCTCGCCGCGGGGAGCGCGTTGTTGACGCGCGCGGTCTCACGCTGGCGCCGGGCTTCATCGACACGCATAGCCACCACGACCGCGGGCTTCTCGAACAGCGTGACGCGCTCGCCGTCGTGAGCCAGGGCGTGACGACGATCGTGGTCGGTCAGGACGGTGGCTCGCGTACGCCGCTCGCCGGTTTCTTCGCGCAGCTCGAGCGGACGCCGCCGGCCATCAACGTCGCGTCGTACGTCGGTCACGGGACGGTACGTTCGCGCGTCATGGGCGACGACTTTCGCCGCGCGGCGACACCGGCCGAAATCGACCGCATGCGCGAGATGGTCCGCGCGGACATGGCCGCCGGTGCCCTCGGGCTGTCGACGGGCCTCGAATACGACCCCGGGATCTACTCGAGTCGCGGCGAGGTGCTCGAGCTGGCGCGGGCGGTGGCGCCCTTCGGCGGCCGGTACATCAGTCACATCCGGAGCGAGGACCGCGCATTCTGGCAGGCGATCGACGAGATCATCGCCATCGGACGCGACGTGCGGATTCCCGTGCAGATCTCTCACCTCAAGCTCGCGATGCGAAGTCTGTGGGGGCGGACGGACAGCCTCCTGCGGGTGCTCGACCGCGCCCGCGCCGCCGGCGTCGACATCACCGCCGACGTATACCCGTACACCTACTGGCAGTCGACGCTGACGGTGCTCTTTCCCGAGCGCGACTTCGCGAACCGCGCCACGGCGGAGTTCGTGCTGCGCGAGGTCGCGGCGCCGGACGGCCTCCTCCTCTCGCGCTTCGGGCCCGACACGACGTACGTCGGCAAGACCGTGGCGGAGATCGCGCGGCTGCGCGGCAGCGACCCGGCGACGACGCTCATGGCGCTGATCCGCGAGACGGAAGAGGCGGAGCGCGCCGGCCGGCCGTCGGCGGAGAGCGTCATCGGCACGAGCATGGATGAGCGCGACGTCGCCCGATTGATCGCGTGGCCCCACGCGAACATCTGCAGCGACGGCGAGCTCGCGGGAAGGCATCCGCGCGGCTTCGGCGCCTTCCCGCGCGTCCTCGGGCGGTACGTCCGTGAGCAGCCCATCCTCAGTCTCCCCGAGGCGGTGCGCAAGATGACGGGTCTCGGCGCGTCGCACGTCGGGATTCGCGATCGGGGGCTCGTCGCCCCCGGTTACTTCGCGGACCTCGTCCTCTTCGACCCCGCAACGGTGATCGATCGCGCGACGCCGACCTCGCTGCGGGAGACGTCGGCCGGCATACGAACTGTGTGGGTCAACGGGGAGGTCGTGTACGACGAGGGCGTCACGACTCGGCGGTACCCGGGTCGCGTCGTCCGTCGCGCCGGGGGGTGATGATCGCGGCGGTTACGGCGTTGTTGGTTTCGGGGAAAGGGCGGGGAAGGGCGCGCACGCGGATGGCCGCGGATCGATGAAGGGCGATCAGCGCGGATGGGTCCGTGGGCGGTTAGAGCTCCGCGCTCCGGCCCGTGAGAAGAGCCTTTCGACACCGCCGGGACGCTCCGGCCCGCCGTGTTGTCATCCCGCACGAGCGGAGCGAGTGTCGGGATCTACTCCGACGCCGCCTGTGCTGCCCACAGTGCATGTACAGTAGATCCCGACACTCGCTCGCTCCGCTCGCTCCTGCGGGATGACAGAAGAGGGCGAGAGAAGCCTCCCGGGGGCGTAGCCAAAAGCGTCGTCCGGGCTCGTGCGGGTAACGAGGCCCGAGGCTTAGAGGAGCCATCCGCGCTGATCGCGCTCCGCCGATCCGCGGCCATCCGCGTGCGCGCCCTTCCCCGCCCTTCCTTGGCTTGCTCTTCAACCGAGACCCCTACCCTGTGCCTAGCGGGCTCATCCGATCGTCCTAACCCGATAGCTGCGCTCCGGTGATCGGCCGGGGCGGCCGCCGCACGCCCTCCTCCCCCGGGGTCACCATGAGCAGCGACGAGACGAAGCAGCCACCGGAGCGCAGGCCGCTCCAGTTCGACACCGCGGAGCCGACGGGCGCGGGCGCCGGCAGGGCGACGTCGCTCGCCTGCACAGTCTGCGGCGCCGACATCTCGACGTCGTACTACGAGGTGAATGGCTCGATCGCGTGCATCTCCTGTCGGGCCAAGCTGGGCGCGCAATTCACGGGTGGCTCGGGATCGGCGCGCTTCGCCAAGGCCATCGGGTTCGGGCTGATCGCCGCGGCCGCGGGATCCGCGCTCTACTACGCCATCCTCAAGCTCACCGGCTACGAGATCGGCCTCGTGGCGATCGTCGTTGGCTTCCTCGTCGGCACGGCGGTCAGGCGCGGCTCGCAGGGACGTGGCGGGCGCGCGTACCAGGTGCTCGCGGTCGGGCTCACGTACTTCGCCATCGTGACGACGTACATCCCGTTCATCGTGAACAGCATCAAGGAAAATCCTCCCGCCGTCGCCGCCGACTCGACCTCCCGTTCCGCGCCGTCCGACAGCGTTGCCACGGCGTCCGCCGAGGCGACGACGGAGCTCCAGGGCACGCCGGCCGAAACGCCGGCCTCGAAGACGAAGGCGGGGCGGAACGCCAATGACGTCACGCTCCCCCAAGCCCTGCTCGGCCTCGTCGCGCTGCTCGCGCTCGCGGCCGCAGCGCCTATCCTCGCCGGGTTCCAGAACATCATTGGTATGCTGATCATCAGCTTCGCGCTGTACGAGGCGTGGCGGCAGAATCAGCCCCTCGAGCTCGCGGTGACCGGCCCGTATCGCGTCGCCACGAAGGGCGGGGGCCCGTCGGCAGCCGAAGCCGCGCATGGCTGAGACGGCGCCGTTCGAGCCGGTCGACGCAGTCCGCGCGCGCCTGTGCCCGCGGTGCGGGACGCAGATCGCGCCGTCGCTCAGCGGCTGTCCGGCCTGCGGAGCTCTCGTTCATGCAACGCAGCTGAAACGGCTCGCCGCGGAGGCACACGAAGCTGAAGCGGCCGCCGAGCCGTCGCGTGCCCTGGCCCTCTGGCGCGAGGCGCTCATGCTCCTCCCTCCCGAGTCGGGCCAGCACGCGACCATTCTCGCGCGTGTGGAGGAGCTGAGCCGTCGAATCGACGCCGGAGGCCACAGCGCCGAGGAGGCGCGGGTGCGCTCGAAGCTCGCCGGCAAAGGCACGGTCGTCGTCGCGCTCGCCCTGCTGCTGTGGAAGTTCAAGTTCGTGCTCGTCTTCCTGCTCACGAAAGGGAAGCTGCTCCTGCTCGGCCTGACGAAGGCGAGCACCGTCTTCTCGATGGCGTTGTCGCTCGGCGTCTACTGGACGGTGTGGGGATGGAAGTTCGCCCTCGGCCTGGTGGGCTCGATCTACGTGCACGAGATGGGGCACGTCGCTGCGCTGAACCGCTACGGCATCAAGGCGAGCGCGCCGATGTTCGTCCCAGGGCTCGGCGCTTTCATCACCGCGAAGCAGCCCCTGCACAGTGAGCGCGAGGAAGCCATGGTCGGCCTCGCGGGACCAGTGTGGGGACTCGGAGCAGCACTCGTCGCGCTCGCGGTGTGGCGGGCCACCGGTGAGCCGTTCTGGGGTGTGATCGCGAAGGTCGGCGCGTGGATCAACCTCTTCAATCTGATCCCGGTCTGGCAGCTGGACGGCGCGCACGGATTCCGTGCGATGTCACAGGCGCATCGCGTCGCAGCGGCGGCCGCGGCGGCCGCGGCGTTCGCGGTCACGCGAGAGGGGCTGCTGGTTTTGGTCGTGATCGCGGCAGTGGCGGCGGCGTTCGGGCAGCAGGCGCGGAAGCCGGATGTGCGGGCGGTCTTGCTCTATGTCGGACTGATCGCGGCGTTGGCCTGGATCGCCGACATAGCCGTACCGGTGACGGCGAGGTGAGGTTGTAGGCGCCTCCCGTTAAGATTCCCGGATGGTCGCCCAGTCGACGCTCGCCCTCTCCGTGCGCGGCCTCCGCAAATCCTTCGGCGCAGTCGTCGCCGTCGACGGTCTCGACCTCGAAGTCGACCGCGCCGAGTGCTTCGGGCTTCTGGGACCGAACGGCGCCGGGAAGACGACGACGATCGAGATCTGCGAGGGGTTGACCGCGGCGGATGCGGGCGACGTCGAGGTCCTCGGCCGGCGCTGGAGCACGGACGAGCGCGAGCTGCGGGAGCTACTCGGCATTCAGCTCCAGGACACGCAGCTCGCCGAGAAGCTCACCGTCGAGGAGACGCTGCGACTGTTCCGGAGCTTCTATCGCCGCGGCCGCGACGTCGCCGACGTCCTCGGCGTCGTGCAGCTCGAGGAGAAGCGGCGCGCGCGCATCGGAACGCTCTCGGGCGGGCAGAAGCAGCGGCTCGCGCTGGCGTGCGCGATCGTCGGCGACCCGGAGCTACTCTTCCTCGACGAGCCGACAACGGGGCTCGACCCGCAGTCGCGCCGGCAGGTCTGGGAGCTGGTCGAGCAACTCAAGGCGGCGGGCCGGACGATCCTCCTGACGACGCACTACATGGAGGAGGCCGAGCGGCTTGCCGACCGCGTGGCGATCGTCGACCGCGGGCGGGTGATCGCCCTCGGCACGCCGCGCGAGCTGATCGCGTCGCTCGAAGCCGAGCACGTCGTGGAGTTCGCGGTCGCCAGCGGCAGCCGACGGGACGGCGCCGCGCTGGACGAGGTGGTGCTCGCTGGCGTCGCCGGCGTTCGCGCGGCGCGGCAGGCGGACGCCGGCTTCTCGCTGCGCGTCGCGCACCTCCACGAGACAATGCCGGCACTGCTCGCGGAGCTCGAGCGGCGGAACCTCACGCTCGCCGAGCTGCGCACGCACACCGCGACGCTCGAGGACGTCTTCGTGTCGCTGACCGGGAGGCAGCTGCGTGACACGTGAGGGTGGAGGGTGGGGAGCGGGGGGTGGCGGCCGTGAGCGGTATAGCTCGTTCGCGCAGCTGGTCAACGTGCGGCTCAAGGAGTTCCTCCGCGAGCCGGAGGCGATCTTCTGGTCGTTCGTCTTCCCGATCCTGCTCGCGACGGGCCTCGCGATCGCCTTCCGCAATCGGCCGGCGGAGGTGATCCGGGTCGGCGTCGTTGCGGTGGCGCCCGGGGCGGCGGACTCGATCGTCGCGCGGCTTCGGAGTGCGCCGGGCTTCGCCGTCGATCGCCTCGCGGACGACAGCGCAGCGCGCACGGCGATGCGGACCGGACGCGTCGCCGTCGTCGCGGTGCCCTCGAGCCCCGCGCGGATCGAGTACCGCTTCGACGACACACGTCCGGAGGCGCGAATGGCGCGGCTCGCCGTCGACGACGCGATCCAGCGCGGGGCCGGCCGCGCCGACCTCGTCGGGGTCACGGAGCGGCGGGTGCGTGAGCCCGGCTCCCGCTACATCGATTTCCTCGTCCCCGGACTTCTCGGCATGAACATCATGGGCGGCGGGATGTGGAGCATCGGCTTCTCGATCGTCGAGTCCCGCCGCAAGCGGCTGCTCAAGCGCCTCGTCGCGACGCCGATGTCGCGCGTCGAGTACCTCGCGTCGTACATCCTGACGCGCCTCGTCTTTCTCGTCGGCGAGGCGGTGATCCTCGTCGGGATCGCGGCCCTCGCTTTCGGCGTCCCCGTCCGCGGGTCGATCGTGCAACTCGCGCTCATCGCCGTCGCCGCGTCGCTCGCGTTCTCCGGACTCGGGCTTCTCGTGAGCTCGCGCGTGCGCACGATCGAAGCAGTCTCCGGCCTGATGAACTTCGCGATGCTCCCGATGTGGGTGCTGTCGGGAATCTTCTTCTCGGCGTCGAACTACCCGGCCGCCTTTCAGCCCTTCATCCAGGCGCTGCCGCTGACGGCGGTCAACGACGCTCTGCGTGCGAACATGCTCCAAGGGCTCGGCTGGCAGGCGGTACTCCCCGAGCTGGGGATCATCGCGGCGTGGCTCGCCGTCAGCTTCGTGTTGGCGCTGAAGCTGTTCAGGTGGAGATAGGGCGGCGTGGAACGGCTTGTGAGCTGGAGCGCTTGATAGCTCGTGACCAACTGCAAACGGCACCTGCACTCGAGGCGAGAATCGGAATGGGCACGCCATCGGCGACTCACGACGTGGACGTTCAGGCGCTGCTGTCGCGCCAAGCGATCATCGACACCATCACCACGCTCTTCGTCGCGACCGACGCGCGCGACTGGGACACCGTGCGCGCCTGCTTTACTCCCGAGGTGCACTTCGACATGACGTCACTGATCGGCGGCGAGCCGCGGACGATGACGGCCGAGGCGATCGCCGCCGGCTGGGAGCAGGGGCTGCGGCCGATCGAGGCCGTGCACCATCAGGCGGGCAACTTCCGCGTCGACGTTCGGGGCAGCGAGGCGAGCGCTTTCTGCTACGGGGTAGCGTACCACTATCGGCGGCACCCCTCGGGGCGAAACACGCGCGTGTTCGTCGGCAGCTACGACGTCGTGCTCCGCGAGGAGCGCGAGCGGTGGCGGATCCACAGCTTCCGCTTCGTCGCCAAGTTCGTCGATGGGAACCTGGAGCTCGAAAGCGACCACTGAGACCGCGACGTCCGTGGGTGGGAATGGTGACAATCCGTCCCGGAATCGGGTTGAGCGGGTAGAGAGCCGATTCGCCGTTGTCGTAGCCAGGAGCCGCGCATGCGCCGCCGACGGTCCCCCAACATCACCTTGTTGCTGCTCGCCGCCGCCTCGACGGCCGGCTGTAACACCGCCGTGACGAGCCTGGAGGCGGATCGCGTCCCGGCCGACGCCGCCGAGGTCAGTGGACAGCGCGTCCTTCTGGGGAGTCTTTCCTCGTTTCGTTACTACAGTGGGCTGACCGAGCGGCAGCGGCTCGTCATCCGTAGCTCGTCCGCGTGGGACGAGGCGTGGAAGCGCATCACCGCGCGATCGTCACCGGCGCAGCCGGCGCCGGCCGTCGATTTCGACCACGAGATAGTCGTCCTCGTGGCGATGGGTCAGCGGCCGACCGGCGGCTACTCGATCGCGATCGAGGGCCTCTTCGAGGCGGGCGGCGCCCTGTACGCACTGGTGCGCGAGACGTCCCCGGGGTCTCGCTGCTTCACGACGCAGGCCCTCACCCAGCCGATCGACGCCGTGCGCGTGCCGCGCCGCGCGGGCGCCGTAGCATTCGTCGAGCGGACCGCAACGAACGAGTGCGACTAGGGGCCCGCGCTACTCGTACCTCAGCGCTTGCATCGGCTGCACGCGCGACGCGCGGCGGGCCGGGATATATCCCGCGCCTAACGCCACCAGCGCGAGGGCGATCGCCGCGCTAACGATGACGACCGGGTCGTGGCCCTTGAGCTCGAAGAGCAGCGAGCTCGCCGCGCGCCCGATTCCAAGCGCCGCGTCATGACCCCGACCTGCCGCAGCACCATGGCCCGCACGCGACGCTGGTCGGCGCCGAGCGCCATGCGCACCCCGATCTCGCGCGTCCGCTGGGCGACCGTGTAGGCCAGCACGCCGTAGAGGCCGACCGCGGTAAGCAGCGTCGCCAGCGCCGCAAAGGCCGCCGACAACGCGCTGATCATCCGATCGAGAGAGATGTTCTCCCGGATCTGCTGCGGAAGTGTCTTGAGGTCCTCCACCGGGAGGTTCGGGTGGAGTGTCGCGATCACGCGCGGACCAGTGCGCGCGAGCTGCTGAGGCGACGACGTCCGCACGTAGAAGCTGATCGCGCCGACGGTCGAATCCTGGCGATATGGAGTGAAGAACTGCGGCGGCACCTCCTGCTTCACTTCGCTGTACTTGGCGTCGCGGATGACGCCGACGATCTCCATATCGGGCTGCCGGGTGCGCCTGCCTGTCCCGATGCGCTTTCCGACTGCGTCGCGGCCGAGGTTGAACTTCTTGGCGCATGCCTCGTTGATGATCGCGACCCTCGGTGCGCCCAGGTCGTCGGCGCGGGTGAACTCGCGCCCTCTGACGAGAGAAATGCCGAGCGTCCGGCCGGCGGGCGAGCGATTCGTCACGCTCTTCCGCCACGGCTCGCTCGAGGTCGAGTTCTACGCGCCTCGCGATCACGATCCGCAGACGCCCCACCGCCGCGACGAGCTATACGTGGTCGTGAGCGGCCGCGGCGAGTTCGTTCACGCCGGCCGCCGCTCGCCGTTCTCCGCCGGTGACTGCCTCTTCGTCGCCGCGGGCGTCGAGCATCGCTTCGAGAACTTCAGCGACGATTTCGGGGCGTGGGTGGTGTTTTACGGGCCGGATGGAGGGGAAGGGGCCGACAAACCCTAACCTACCGCGCCGCTACCACTTCCCTACCGAAGATCTCGTTCTCGCGGTACGGGAAGAAGCCACTCTTCACGTCGAGCGCGAGGTTGCGAAAGCGATCGGCGGTCTCGCTGGAGACCGGCACGCGCGCGAAGAGGATGACCGCGAACAGATCGCCGCTCGGCAGCGAGCCACCGAACCCGACGACCGAGCGGACCCCGAACTTGGCGACGAAGTCCTTCTGCGCCGGGATGTACGGGCTTCCTGCGGCTTCGGCGACGTGGAAGACGCCGTACGTCTTGCCGCCGAGGCCGCGGACGAGATCTGTCGTCGGCTGAACGACGTCGCTCAGCTCGAGACCGAACTGCCGGATGAGCTGCGCGATCATCGGCGCCTTCTCGATGACCTCCGCGCTCGTGAGCGGAATCGCCTGGTGCCCCGCCGACGTGCGGCGCGAGTTCCACGCCGGCTGGTCGCCGACCGTGCCGAGCAGCGTGAGACAGCGCATCGTCGGCACCGTCGCGTGGTTCTGCAGGACGGCCTTCGCGAACGACTGCAGCTCCGGCAGCAGCTTGCCGTACGGGTGCGTCTTGTAGCAGCGCACGAGCACGCACGCCCGCGACGTGTCCGGGGTCACGAGCTCGTCGTAGAGGACGCGGCACACGCGCTGGGCTGCCTCCTCCATCGTTGACGCGTCCTTGGTCGCTCGGCGGAGCTCGGTACTGCACCGAAGCATCTCGCTTAAGCCGAACTTGGTCAGATCGCTGGGCACATGACCTCGGCTTGTGAGCTTATGGGCTCGAGAGCGTGTGAGGCCGCGGCCGCGCCGCGGATGACCTCAGGAAGCCGCGATGAGCCTCGGCAGTTCCTCACAAGCTCACAAGCTACCAAGCTCACACGCCCCGCTCCATGGCGCCCAGGTACCGCCGATCCCATGCCGCGGGGATGCTTTCCCGCGCCGAATACGGTCCGGGCTCGTACACGCGTGAGCTGACCCCGAGCTGACTCCGCTCACAAATGTGCCAATCCTGCCGATTGGTCCGGTCCCAGAACTCCTCGGCGTCCCGGATGTTGTAGCCCGGCGCGTCGGGTGCGGCGGGGTTCACCAACCAGTCGCATACCACGCGGCTCTCCGACGGCGACCGCGGATGCACGGTGTAGAACACCGCGTAGTCCGGATGAATGCTCAACATCATCGACGGGAAGAGCGAGTAGTAGTACGCGCGCGCGCGGTCCTCCGCCGGTAGGTCGCCCAGCGGGAGCGCGCACGCACGGCCCGTCATCGTCGCGCTCTCGTGCGGCGCCTTGATTTCCATGTACCCGCCGAGGAACGGGCCTTCGACGAGGTCGTTCGCGCCGCTCGTGTACGGGAGCTTCGTCACGAGTTCGGGATGAATCGTCGGGCAGTGAAGGCACTCGTTGTAATTCTGGAGGATCAGCTTCCAGTTCGCCTTCACGTCGTACTCGATTCGGCGCACGGTGCGCAGTGCGCCGAGGTTAAACCGCGCGAAGCGCCCGGCGAGCGGCGCGAACGCGCGGTCGAACGGCTCGACATCGCGCGCGAGGCTCACGAACAGAAAGCCTTCCCAGCTCCCGAGCGCGACCGAGTGGAGCGGGTAGTCGCGCTTGTCGAACCCGTCGACCTCCTCCATGTGCGGCGCGCCGGCCAACCGCCCGTCGAGGCGGTACGTCCACGCATGGTACGGACACTGGATCGTCTGTGAGAAGCGCCCGCTCGGCGCCTCGCACAGCCGCGTGCCGCGGTGCCGACAGACGTTGTAGAACGCCCGCACTGTCCCCGACCGGTCGCGGAGGACGATCAAGCTCTCGCCGGCGACCTCCGCGAGGACGTACGCACCCGGCTCGGCGATACTCTCCTCGCGCCCGACGCAGACCCATTGGCGAGCGAAGACGCGCTCGGATTCCTCGGCGAAGATCTCGGGAGAGGTATAGTAGCGGCCGGGGAGGGTGCGGGCGCCGGACCGGAACGATTCGACAGTTCGGAGGAAGGTGGCCATGTCTTTGTCTCCGAGTTGCGAGCTTCGAGCTTCGAGAAAACGTCCACTCGAAACTCGAACCTCGAAGCTCGTAACTCTCTCTACCTCTTCGCCTCTTTCAGAATGACTCTTGCCGCATTCGCGCCCGCTCCTCCGGCGATCCCGCCCCCCGGATGCGTCCCGGCGCCGCATAGGTACAGATCGCGGACCGGCGTTCGATATCTACTCCACCCCGCCACGGGCCGCATGAAGAGAATCTGATCCAGCGTCAGCTCGCCGTGGTAGGCGTGGCCCTCGGTCAACGAGAAGACGCTCTCGAGATCGCCTGGCGTGAGGACCTGCCGGTGAAGGACGAGCCCCGGGAGGTCCGGCGCGTACGCGGCAAGCGTCTCGAGAACCCGATCGCCGAGCGCGTCGCGGGCGGCGTCGTCCCACTGTCGGTCGCGCAGGTGGTACGGGGCATACTGGACCTCGATCGACATCACGTGCTTGCCCGCGGGCGCGAGGGTGGGATCGGCAAGCGAGGGGATGCGGACCTCGAGGTGCGGATGCTGCGAGACGCGGCCGTACTTGGCGTCGTCGTAGGCGCGCTCGAGGTACATGAGGCTGGGGCTGATCGCGATCGTGCCGCGGAGCGCTGTCTCGGATCCGTCACCTCGGAGCGCGGTGAAGCTCGGCAGCGCGCCGAGCGCGAGATTGACTTTCGCCCACGCGCCCCGGTAGCGGACGTTACGCACCGCCCGCACGAACCCGGGGTCGAGTCGCGACGGGTCGCAGAGGCCGAGGAAGGTTCGCCGCGGGTCGGCGCCGGAGATGACGCGCCGCGCCGCGATCTCGTCGCCGTCGCGCAGGACGACGCCGCTCGCGCGGCCGCCCTGCGTGCTGACACGAACGACCTCCGAGCCAGTGCGCACTTCCGCGCCGAACGACGTCGCGGCCGCGGCCAGCGCGCGGGCGAGGTTGCCCACGCCGCCGCGCACCGCTGTCGGCGTCCGGAATGCGCCGACGGGGCGACCGACCTGGTGGTGCAGGAGGACGAACGCCGTCCCGCCCGATCGTGGGCCCTGGAGGATGCCGGTGACCCCGCGCGCGCCGACGACGCCCTTGAGGATGTCGGTGTCGAACCAGTCGTCGAGGAGCTCGCCGACAGACATCGGAACGGTCCGCAGGAGCTCGACCATCTCCGTCTTGCCCAGCACGCGAAGTCGCGTACCGAGCCTGGCGAGCGATAGCAGGTCAGCCGCCGACGTGGCGTCGACGGTCGGCGCGGCGGCCGCGTAGGCGGCCCGGAGGAACCCGGCGAGCCGCGCGATGCGCTCGGCGAACGCCGGCCACTTCTCGGCGTCGGCGGGCGAGTGCTTGCGGATCAGCGCGGCCGAGCGTTGCGGATCGTGATGCAGGAG
>JBHELH010000038.1:0-49991 GCA_046263215.1 Gemmatimonadaceae bacterium
GCGCGAGTCCCCTGCTGCGCCCAGCCGAAGCGGGTCAGGTCGGACGCGGACGCGAAGACAAGACCTGAAAGGAAGGCCGTGACGACCGCGGCACCGACGCGTGCGCGCGCAAGTTTCGATGACATAATCCTCGAGTCCGAAGTATTTGAGGTTCTTCTGAATGTACACGCGGTCCCGCGCGCGGTTTCAGGCGGCACCGGCGTGCCGGTTCCCCGGGATAGACACGGCTGGCCCGGCGAAGGTTTCTCCCCGCCGGGCCAGCTCGTCCCCGCACACTCCTTACTTCTTCCCCTCGTCGACGATCTCGTAGTCCGCCTCGACCACGTCGTCGCCACGACCGGCCGTCGTGCCGGCGCCGGCCGGGGCGCCTGCCTCCGGCGCGCCTGTCGGGCCGCCGCCCGTGCCACCACCCGGCGTCCCGGCGCCCTGGGCTTGCGCGTAGAATGACTGCCCGGCCTCGCTGAAGGCTCTGGATAGCTCCTCCTGCGCCGCCCTGATCTCGTTCAGGTCGTCGCCCCGCAGCGCCTTCCGCGCCCGCTCGACCGCGGCCTCCAGCCGCGACTTGAGCTCAGGCGACAGCCGCTCCACCCACTCCTTCGAGTCTTTCTCGACCTGGTAGGTCATCGCGTCGAGCCGGTTGCGCATATCGATCTCTTCGCGCCGCCGCTTGTCCTCGGCCGCGTTCCGCTCCGCATCCTTGACCATGCGGTCGATCTCTTCCTTGGAGAGACCGCTCGACGACTCGATGCGGATCTTCTGCTCCTTGCCCGTCGCCTTGTCCCTGGCCGATACGTGGAGGATCCCGTTCGCGTCGATGTCGAACGTCACCTCCACCTGCGGCATGCCGCGCGGCGCAGGCGGAATCCCCGTCAGCTGGAATTTGCCGATCGTCCGGTTGTCGCGCGCCATCTCGCGCTCACCCTGCAGCACGTGGATCTCGACCGTCGTCTGGTTGTCGTCGGCTGTCGAGAAGATCTCCGACTTCTTGGTCGGGATCGTCGTGTTGCGCGGGATGAGCACCGTGGTGACGCCGCCCAGCGTCTCGATGCCGAGCGAGAGCGGCGTGACGTCGAGCAGCAGGACGTCCTTCTGCTCGCCGGTCAGCACGGCGCCCTGAATCGCGGCCCCGATCGCGACGACTTCGTCGGGGTTGACGCTCTTGTTCGGCTCCTTACCGAAAAAGTCCTTGACCAGCTGCTGGATCTTCGGGATGCGCGTCGAGCCGCCGACGAGGATCACTTCGTCGACGTTCTTCGGCTCGAGCCCCGCATCCTTCAGCGCCTGACGCATCGGTGGGATCGTGCGCTGGATCAGATCGTCGACCAGCTGCTCGAACTTGGCCCGCGTGAGCGTGTACTGCAGGTGCTTCGGCCCCGACTGGTCCGCCGTGATGAACGGCAGGTTGATGTCGGTCGTCTGCGTCGTCGACAGCTCCATCTTCGCCTTCTCGGCGGCCTCCTTCAGCCGCTGAAGCGCCATCGGGTCCTTCGAGAGGTCGATGCCCTGGTCGCGCTTGAACTCCGCGACGATCCACTCGATGACGCGCTGGTCGAAGTCGTCGCCGCCGAGGTGCGTGTCGCCGTTGGTCGATTTGACCTCGAACTGCCGCGAGCCCTCGACGTCGTAGAGCTCGAGGACCGAGATGTCGTACGTCCCGCCGCCGAGATCGAAGACGGCGATCTTCTCGTCCTTCTTCTTGTCGAGCCCGTACGCAAGCGCGGCGGCCGTCGGCTCGTTGATGATGCGGAGCACGTCCAGCCCGGCGATCTTGCCGGCGTCCTTGGTTGCCTGGCGCTGCGCGTCGTTGAAGTAGGCCGGCACCGTCACGACGGCCTTCGAGACGGAGAACCCGAGGTAGTCCTCGGCCGTCTGCTTCATCTTCTGGAGAATCATCGCCGAGATCTCGGGCGGCGAGTAGCGCTTGCCCTGCACCTCGACCATCGCCATGTCATTGGGTCCGCCGACAACCTTGTAGGGGACCCGCTTGATCTCCTCCGGCACCTCGCTCATCCGCCGGCCCATGAAGCGCTTGATGGAGAAGACGGTGTTCTGCGGGTTGGTGACGGCCTGGCGCTTTGCGACCTGACCCACCAGCCGTTCGCCGTCCTTCGTGAAGCCGACCACGGAAGGCGTCGTCCGCCCACCCTCGGCGTTCGGGATGACGACGGGATCGCCACCCTCCATCACCGCGACCACGGAATTCGTGGTGCCCAGATCAATACCGATGACTTTGTCGGCCATGTCGTCCTCGAAACCTCGAGCCAAAGTGTTGGCGCCGTGCCCGGCACGCGGTCGCCCCCGTCGCGCCTCACGTGGCTCCGGCGCGTCGGTCAAGGGCAAGACGGGGGCCCGCTGATTCGGCCACAATGGCAGCCTTTTCGCGGTGCGAGAGGTCGCGATGTGGCAGCCTGGCGCGGCCTATGCCGATGTCTGGCGTCCGAACGCGCTAGCTTGCGGCATCCATGATCCCCCTCAGCGACGAGAACCCCACTCTCCGGCAGCCGGTGATGACCTGGGCGCTACTCGCCGCCATCGTCGGCGTGTGGGTCGTCGCGCAGGGGGCCGGGCTCGAGGAGTTCAAGCTGGCCGCGAGCGTGTGCAACTTCGGGCTCGTGCCCGGCGAGCTCACCGGCCAGGCACGCCTCGGTTTCGCGCTTCCGATCGCGCGGGATGTCGCGACCGGCGAGCAGATAGCGTGCGTGGTCGACAACGAGCCGATCAACCGGCTGACGCCGCTCACGTCGATGTTCCTCCACGGATCGTGGGGGCACCTGCTCGGCAACGGTCTCTTCCTGTGGGTCTTCGGCAACAACATCGAGGACAGCATGGGCCCGGGCCGGTTTCTCGTCTTCTACATCCTCTGCGGGCTCGTTGCCGCTGCCGCTCACGTGCTTGTCGACCCGGCCTCGCCGGTGCCAACAGTGGGCGCGTCTGGCGCGATCTCCGGCGTTCTCGGTGCGTACCTGGTGCTCTACCCGAGAGCGCGCGTCAACATGCTGTTCTTCTTCCTCATCATCATCCGCGTCATTCCGCTGCCGGCATGGCTGGTGCTCGTCTGGTGGTTCGCCATCCAAGTCCTTCAGGGGCTGCCGCAGCTCTCGCCGCTGCGGCCGGAGGTCTCGGGGGGCGTCGCCGTGTGGGCGCACGTCGGCGGGTTCGTCGCCGGCGTGGTGCTCGTCAAGCTCTTCGAGAACCGGGCGCTGGTCGCGGAGCGCAAGGCGGTTCACGACGCGCAGCACCCGGAGCACCCGTACCGCGTGACCCGGTGGCAGTGAGGTCTGGAGCCGTCGTGGCCGAATTGCCGCCCGATCCGGGGGCGGATATCTTCGGGCTCTTCAACTCGGAGTGGTATGCTGGGTCGACTCATCCCGCGTGACGCGGGCTTTTTCACGCTGTTCAATCAGCTCGCGGGGCACCTCAGCACGTCGGCGAAGCTCCTCAGCGATCTGCTCGCCCAGCCCGCGCGCCAGGCGGAGCTTGCGCGGGCGATCAAGGACGAGGAGCACAAGGCCGATCAGCTGATGACCGTCCTCAACCAACGGCTGGGTGACGCGTTCATCACCCCGATCGACCGCGAGGACATCCACATGCTCGCGGGCCGGCTCGATGATGTCGTCGATCTCCTCGACGGCACGGCGCGGCGCGCCGAGATGCTGCACGTCGGCGAGACGCGTGAGCCGGCGATACAGCTCGCGGACGTCCTCGTGCGCGCCGCCAGCGAAATCGGCCAGGCGGTGGCCGCGATCAAGAACCCGCGGATCGTCAAGGAGAGGGCGGCGTCTATTAAGGAATTGGAGGAAGAGGGCGACGCGATCTACCAGGCGGCGGTCGGGGACCTCTTCAACGGACGTCCGGATCCCATCGAGGTCCTCCGCTGGAAGGAGATCTACGACACGCTCGAACGGACGATCGACTCCTGCCAGGCGGTGGGCCAGGCGATCCACAGCATCTCTCTGAAGCACGCCTGACGGTGATCTCGTATATCCTGATCATCGTCCTCATCGCGTTCATCTTCGATTTCATCAACGGCTTCCACGATTCCGCGAACTCCATCGCGACGATCGTGGGGACGCGAGTGCTGACACCGTTCAAGGCCGTCGCATGGGCGGCGTTCTTCAACTTCATCGCGCTCTTCGTCATCGGCACGCACGTGGCGAAGACGGTCGGCAGCGGCATGATCGACGTCGCCATCGTCGACCCGAACGTCGTCCTCGGCGGGCTGCTGGGCGCGATCGTGTGGGACTTGGTCACCTGGCACGCAGGCATCCCCTCGAGTTCCTCGCACGCGCTCATCGGCGGGTACGCGGGTGCCGCCGTCGCCAAGGCCGGGCTGCCGGCGATCACGTGGGGCGCGAAGTGGATCGCCACACTGAGCTTCATCGTCCTCTCGCCGCTGATCGGGATGTTGCTCGGCTCCTCGCTGATGGTCGCCGTGGCGTGGCTGTTCCACCGCGCATCCGCGGGGCGGGTGAACCGATACTTCCGCCACCTGCAGCTCGTCAGCTCGGCAGCGTTTTCGCTGTCGCATGGCGCGAACGACGCGCAAAAGACGATGGGCATCATCCTTGGTCTCCTCCTTGCGAGTCAGACGCTGTTCGCGGACGAGACCGGCTTCCTGCGCCACTTCTACCTGACCAACCCCGACCACATCCCGCTGTGGATCAAGCTCGGCGCTCACATCGCGATCGCGCTCGGCACCCTGTTCGGCGGTTGGCGGATCGTGCACACGATGGGGACGCGCGTCACGCGCCTGCGTCCGGTCGGTGGGTTCGCCGCCGAGACCGGCGGCGCGATGAGCGTGCTGCTCGCCACGCAGTTCGGCATTCCCGTGAGCACCACGCACACGATCACCGGATCGATCGTCGGCGTCGGCGCGACGACCCGCGCGCGCGGCGTTCGGTGGGGGATCGCGCGTCGTATCGTGTGGGCGTGGGTCCTGACCATCCCGGCATCCGCGTTGACCGCGGCGGTCTGCTACTGGGTGTTCGCCGCCATCAATCCGCTTCCGTCGACCGCGCCGTGAGGCCGTCGTGACCGCGCCACTGTTCATCAACCGCGAGCTGAGCTGGCTCGCATTCAATGCGCGGGTGCTGAACGAGGCGCTGGACGAGCGCACGCCCATGCTCGAGCGGGTGCGCTTTCTCTCGATCTTCAGCACGAACCTCGACGAGTTCTACATGGTCCGCGTCGCCGGTCTGCGGCGGCAGGTCGCCGCCGGCGTCTCGCACGCGCCGCCCGACGGCATGACGCCCCAGGAGCAGCTCGACGCCATCGACCGCGTTGTCGGTGAGCTGTGCGCGCGCGCCCGCACCTATCTCGCGCAGCTTCTCCCGAGGCTCGCCGAGCACGGCGTCCGGCTGCTCGCCGTGCAGGACCTGGCGCCGGCCGAGTGGCGCGCGGTGGACGAATACTTCGAGTCGCAGGTGTTCCCGGTCCTCACGCCGCTCGCCGTCGACCCCGGGCACCCGTTTCCCTACATCTCGAACCTCTCACTGTCACTCGCCGTCCAGATTCGCGACCCCGTGACCGGCGTCGAGCACTTCGCGCGCGTCAAGGTTCCGCGCAGCCTCCCGCGGTGGGTGCCGGTCGCCGGGCGCGCGAACCACTTCGTTCCGCTCGAGCGGGTAATCGGGGCAACCCTCGGCGCGCTATTGCCCGGGATGGACGTCGTCGGCTGGTACCCGTTCCGCATCACGCGCTACTCTGACCTCGAGATACCCGCGATGGAGGCGCCGGAGGACCTGCTATCGACAATCGAGGAGCAGGTGTTCCGCCGGCGCTTCGGCGAGGTCGTGCGCGTCGAGGTGGCCGACGACACGCCGCCCCATATTCGAACGCTCTTGCTTCAGGAGCTCCGCGACGACGAGGATCCTGTTGGCGCCCTGCTCAGCGAGCGTGACATCCAGGGCGCCGGCCACCTGCTCGACCTCGGGGACCTCGCCGTGCTCGCGGCGATCGACCTCCCCGACCTCAAGTACCCGCCGTACAGCCCGGCCACGCCGCCCGAGCTGCGCGACCCGGATCGCCCGATCTTCGACGTCATCCGCGAGCGCGACATCCTCGTGCACCACCCGTTCGACTCGTTCCCGGCCACGGTCGAGCGATTCCTCGAGGCGGCCGCCGAGGACCCGGATGTCCTCGCGATCAAGTTGACGCTGTACCGCACGTCGGGCGACACGGCGATCGTCCGCACGCTGACCGAGGCCGCGCAACGCGGCAAGCAGGTCGTCGTGCTCGTCGAGCTCAAGGCGCGGTTCGACGAAGTCAACAACATCACCTGGGCGCGAACGCTGGAGAGCTTCGGTGTGCACGTTGCTTACGGGTCCCCGGCGCTCAAGACGCACGCGAAGACGGCGCTCGTCGTGCGGCGTGAGGCTGACGGGATCCGGCGCTACGTCCACCTCGGTAGCGGCAACTACAACACGAAGACGGCGCGGCAGTATACCGATGTCGGGCTGCTGACCTGCGCCCCGTCGGTCGGCGCCGATGTGAGCGACCTGTTCAACTCGCTCACCGGCTTCTCGCGCCAGCGCCTCTACCGCAAGCTCCTCGTCGCCCCGACGAACATGCGCGACCGCTTCATCGAGCTCATCGACCGCGAAGCCGAGCACGCGCGCGAGGGGCGGGGAGGCTGCATCGTCGCCAAGATGAACGCCCTCGTCGACGGTGAGATCATCTCGGCGCTCTACCGCGCCTCGAACGCCGGTGCCGACGTCGACCTCATCGTACGCGGAATCTGCTGCCTGCGCCCGGGCGTTCGCGGCGTCAGCGACAGGATCCGGGTCGTCAGCATCGTCGGGCGATTCCTCGAGCACTCGCGGCTCTGGTTCTTCGCCAACGCGGGAGCCGGCGAGTACTACCTCGGCTCCGCGGACTGGATGCCGCGCAACTTCGACCGGCGCGTCGAGGCGGTCGCCCCCGTAGACGACCCGGCGCTCCACGCGAGGCTGTACTCGCTGCTCCAGACCTGCTTGAGCGACAACCGGCAGGCGTGGGACCTGGGGTCCGACGGCGTCTGGCGGCAACGAGTCCCCGTCGACGAGGTCCGCGCAACGCACAGCATTCTGCTCAACGACTCGTGGGGAATGATTCCGGCCGGTGATGCAGGCGCGTCGCCGCACAAGCTGCAGCCACTCGCCGAGGGCCGCGGCACCGGCGTGCCCGCCGCCGACTGAGCGCGCGTGGCCGTCCGCGGTCTTTCAGGCGCCTAGCGCACCCGCGCCGCCTTCTGCGGGCCCTCCGCGCGGTGCTTGATCGTCTTGCCCTCGGCGACGTACACGGCATCCTCGCCGATGTTGGTCGCCAGGTCCGCGACGCGCTCCAGGTTCCGGCTGACGCTCAGGAACTCGAGCGAGGCGTTGATCGTGCGCGGGTCCGCCATCATGTGCGTCAACAGGATCCGGAAGACGGCTTCGTGCAGTGCGTCCACGTGGTCGTCCCGCGCGCAGACCTCGCGGCCGAGGCTCCCGTCTCCCCGCAGGAACGCATCGAGCGCGTCGCCGAGCATGTCGCGAGCCCGGCGGGCCATGTCCTCGATCGCCGGGTCGGGGGCGAAGTGTGCGCGCATGTTGGTGAGCCGGCGCGCGGCTTCGGCGATGTTCACCGCGTGATCGCCGACCCGCTCCAGATCGCTCGTGATCTTCAGCGCGCTGATGACGAAGCGCAGGTCGCGGGCCATCGGCTGCTGGAGGGCGAGCAGTTGCACCGCCTGCTCCTCGATCTCGACCTCCATCGCGTCGATCTCCCGATCGCCGGCGATGACCGTCTCTGCCTTTCCGGCGTCGTGCGTCAGCAATGCCTCGATGGCGAGGTCGATGAGCGCCTCGGCGCGCTCGGACATCTCGAGCAGCCGCCGCTTGAGCGCCGCGAGCTGGTCGTGGAAATGGCGAAACGGCGCGTCGGGACTCATCCGAATCTCCCGGTGATGTAGGCCTCGGTACGCTCCTCGCGCGGGCTCGTGAACAGCTGCTGCGTGGGTCCGGCTTCGACGAGCCGCCCGAGATAAAAGAAGGCCGTGAAATCGGACAGCCGGCCGGCCTGCTGGAGGTTGTGCGTCACGATGACGATCGTGAGGTCCTCCTTGAGCTCGTACAGCAGCTCCTCGATGCGCTGGGTGGCGATTGGGTCGAGCGCGCTCGCCGGCTCGTCGAGGAGCAGTAGCTCGGGATCGTTGGCGAGCGCCCGGGCGATGCAGAGCCGCTGCTGCTGGCCCCCGGACAGCGCGAGCGCGCTCTTGCGGAGCCGGTCCTTGACCTCATCCCACAGCGCGGCACGCCGCAGCGATCGCTCGACGGCCGCGTCGAGCTCCGCGCGGTCGCGGCAGCCGTTGATGCGGGGGCCGTAGGCGACGTTGTCGTAGATCGACTTCGGGAACGGGTTCGACCGCTGGAAGACCATGCCGACACGTTGCCGGAGCGCAACGACGTTCAGGTCGGGCCGGTACACGTCCTCGCCGTCGAGCCGGATCGTGCCCGAGTGGCGGACACCGGGGATCAGCTCGTTCAGGCGGTTGATCGAGCGCAGGAAGGTGGACTTACCGCATCCCGAGGGACCGATGAGGGCCGTGATGGCGCGCGGCGACACACCGAGCGTGATGTCATGGAGTGCCTGGTGTCGCCCGTACCAAAAGCTGAATCGCTCGGCTCGAATGGCGCCGTCGGCCGGCCGACTGCCGGCCGGCGTCTGGAGTTGCGGGTCAAGCGTGGCGGTCATCCGAAACGCCCGGTGATGTACGCCTCGGTCCGCGAGGCGACCGGGGCGGTGAACAAGGTTCGCGTCGGCGCGACCTCGACGAGCTCGCCGTTCAGCATAAAAGCCGTCCGCTCCGAGACACGCGCCGCCTGCTGCATGTTGTGCGTGACGATCGCGATCGTGACCTCTCGGCGCAGCTCGTAGACCAGCTCCTCGACCCGCTGCGTGCTGATCGGGTCGAGCGATGCCGTGGGCTCGTCGAGCAGGAGGACCGGGGGCTCGGTGGCCAGCGCGCGCGCGATGCACAGGCGTTGCTTCTGGCCGCCGGAGAGCCCCGTCGCGGCCGCGTTCAGGCGGTCCTTGACCTCGTCCCACAGCGCCGTCCGTCGAAGGGCGCGCTCGACGATCTCGTCGACCTCGGAGCGCCTTGGCCGCGCCCCGTTGTACGACACCCGCAGCCCCGCGGCGACGTTGTCGCGAATCGACATCGTCGGGAAGGGCGTCGGCCGCTGAAAGACCATTCCGACGAGCCGCCGCACGCGAATCGCGTTGGTGCCGGGCGCGTAGATGTCCTGCCCGGCGAGCCACACTTGTCCGCGCACACGGGCGCCGGGAATCGTCTCGTGCATGCGGTTGATGCAACGCAGCAGCGTTGATTTACCGCATCCCGACGGCCCGATGATCGCGGTTACCTGGCGCTCGGGGATGTCGAGCGACACGGCGCGCACCGCATGCGCGGCGCCGAACCAGGCGTCCAGCCCAACGGCACGAACGACAGGCGGCGCGCCCGGGGCGTCGTGGGGGCCCGTCGGCGCCAGCGCGGCGGCGGCCGAGGGCTCAGTCAGCGCCGCGGCCATACCGGGCGCGGGTGACGTACCGCGCGATGAGGCTGATGACGAGAACAAGGCTGATGAGGACGAGGGAGCCGGCCCAGGCCTGGGCGCGCCATTCGTCGTAGGGGCTGTTCGCATACACGAAGATCTGGAGCGGGAGGGCGGCGATCGGCTCGTCGAGCCGCGTCGACCAGAACTGATTCCCGAGCGCGGTGAAGAGCAGCGGAGCGGTCTCGCCGGCGATACGCGCCACGGCGACCAGCGCGCCGGTGACGATCCCGGCCATCGCCGTCCGGAGGACGATGGTCAGCGACGTGCGCCAGCGCGTGTAGCCGAGGGCGAGTGCCGCTTCTCGAAGCGCCGACGGCACGGTGCGGACCATCTCCTCCGTTGTCCTTGTCACGAGCGGGATCATCATCGCCGCCACCGCGACGCCGCCGGCGAGTGCCGAGAAGTGCCCGACCGGGCGCACGAGCATCTGCCACGCGAAGATCCCGAGGACGATCGACGGCAACCCGTTGAGCACGTCGGCCAGGAAGCGCACGGCCGTCGCGAGCCGCGTTGCGCCGCTCTCCGCCAGGTAGAGTCCGGCCCCGATGCCGACCGGCAGGCCGATCGCCGACGCGGTGCCGATGATGATGAGCGTGCCGACGATCGCGTTGGCCATCCCGCCTCCGGCTTGTCCGACCGGCGCGGGCATCCTCGTGAAAAAGTCCAGGGAGACCGTGCTCGCCCCTTTCACGAGCAGGTAGCCGACGATCAGGACGAGCGGCAGCATCGCGAGGCCTGCCGCGACGTACGTCAGCCCGATCATGAGGCCGCTTACCGCCCGGCGGCGCGGGATCGTCAGCGCGGCCCGCCGCGCGAAGCGCCGCGGGGCGACCGCCGACCGCGCGAGGTCAGGCTGCTCCGCCGTCGCGCTCACGCGCCCTGGCCGCGCGACACGCGCCACACGAGCCACCGCGCGATCGCGTTCACGATCAGCGTGACCACAAACAGCACCAAACCGACCGCCATCAGCGCGGACAGGTGAAGGTCACCCGTCGCCTCGCTGAACTCGTTGGCGATGAGCGACGCCATCGTGTATCCGGGGTGGAACAGGGACGCCGAGATGGCGTGCGTGTTCCCGATGACCATCGTTACAGCCATCGTTTCGCCGAGCGCCCGCCCGAGCCCGAGGATGATGCCGCCGAGGATCCCGACACGCGCGTATGGGATGACCGCGCCGGCGATGGTCTCCCAGCGCGTGGCCCCCAACGCGAGCGCTGCCTCGCGCTGCGACCGCGGCACGGCGAGCAACACCTCGCGCGACACGGCGGCGATGTAGGGAAGCACCATGATCGCGAGGATCACA
Organism: Gemmatimonadaceae bacterium; assembly: GCA_046263215.1. Classification (GTDB taxonomy): domain Bacteria; phylum Gemmatimonadota; class Gemmatimonadetes; order Gemmatimonadales; family Gemmatimonadaceae; genus JBHELH01. The sequence continues at coordinate 10,879 of JBHELH010000038.1, forward strand.
CCGGCGGCGAGTACGCTGTTGCCGTAGGCCGGACCGGCGAACAGCGCAAGCCGCCCGAGTCCGAGCGTGTCCGAGATGAACGGCATCACGTACTGCCGCAGCAGCGGCACGAGGACGAAGATGCCCCACAGGCCGTAGACGACACTCGGGATGGCAGCCAGTAAGTCGACGAAGAACGCGATCGGCTGCCGCAGCCACGGGGGCGCGAACTCGGCGAGGAAGATCGCCGCCCCCAGCGCGAGCGGCGTCGCGATGACGAGGGCGATGATCGACGTGAGAATCGTCCCGGCGATCGCCGGGCCGGCCCCGAATACGCCGGCGACCGGATCCCACGTGTCGGACGTCAGGAACGAGACTCCGAACTGCCGAAGCGCCGGCCAGCCCGCGCGACCGACCTCGATTGCGATCAGCGTAAGGAGCAGCGGGACACATAACGCGAAGCCCGTGATCGCGACACGATAGACGCGGTCGCCGAGGACCGCCCCTTCGATTGAAACGGGGATGACTCCGTCCGCGCCGTCATCCTTCCGGACTGACAGCGAGATGCGGCGCGTGCTCACAGCAGCTCCCTCACGTCGTCGCGCCGACCTGGATCTGATCGATGCGGTCGCGGAGCTGATTCGCCAGCTCGGCCGGGAGCGGCGCGTAATCGAGCGACGCCGGGCTTTGTTGCCCCTCGGTCACCGCCCAGCGGAGAAAGTCGGCGAGCTTCCGTCCTTTCGTCGCATCGGGTTGCCGCTCGTACACGAGCAGCCACGTGAACGACGAGATCGGGTACGCCGTCGCGCCCGGCGCGTTCACCACTGAGAGACGGTAGTCCGAGCTCGGGCCGAGCCTCGCCGCCACCCCGGCGGCTGCCGACGTCACCGACTCGATCGACGGCGCCACGAACGCCCCGGACGCGTTCTGGATCGACGCGTACGCGAGGCGGTTCTGCTTCGCATACGCGAGCTCGACGTACCCGATCGCGCCCGGCATCTGCTTGACCATGCCCGCGACGCCCTCGTTCCCCTTGGCGCCCATCCCCTGCGGCCAGTTGACCTCCTTCCCCTTGCTAGGGCCCCGCGCCCAGGCGGGGCTGACGGCGGCCAAGTAGTCCGTGAAGATGAACGTCGTGCCGCTTCCATCGGACCGCCTCACGACCAGCACGTCAGTCGCTGGCAACGCGACGCCCTGATTGAGCTGTGCGATACGTGGATCGTTCCACTTCGTGATCCGGCCGAGAAAGATGTCGGCGAGCACGGGCCCGGTCAGCTTGAGCGTCTGGGAGACGTTGGGGAGGTTGTAGGTGATGACGACCGCGCCGAGCACCGTGGGAAAGTGAAGGACGGGACCGCCCTTCGCCTTCGCCATCTCCGGCTCGCTCATCGGGCTATCGGAGGCGCCGAAGTCCACCGTGCCTTCGCTGAGCTGCCGGATGCCGCCGCCGGACCCGATCGACTGATAGTTGATCCGTACGCCGGTCTTCCGGGCGTAGTCGGCGAACCACTTCGAGTACAGGGGATAAGGAAACGTGGCGCCGGCGCCGGTCAGGTCGACCGACCCGCCCGCGGCTCCCGCCTGTGAAGCGCTGCCGCCGCTTTGTGCGGCATCGCCGCCGCAGGCCGCCAGCACGGCGGCCGCCGCAACCAAGAGAGATGTACGGGTCACGCTGCGCTCCGCGATCGTGTGGACCTTGCTGCTCGGAGCGAAAATCGGAGACGCGCGTATCAGGCCGGAACGGGGTCTGTAACGGTTGCGTCACGACGCGGTGCTCTCACGATAGGCTGCCGAGACGCAGCCGTGACCGAACGGACGTGCGAGCCGTGACGTGATGGGATGATCGTCGTTCCATGATGCGCGCCCGCGCGTTACATACAACCCACCCAGCGCCGGACTCGTCCTCGCCGCCCGGAGACCCGCCATGCGCCACCGTCAGCGCGCCGTGCCCCGCCTCGCGACCGCTGTCGCCGCCGCCTTGCTCCTGTACGCGAGCCCGCTTGGCGCGCAAACGCCCTCGGAGCCGGCGGCTCCGGCGGTCAACGTGTCGGGCGTCATCTTCGGCAACTACCAGTACCACCTCGGGGGCCAGAGCAAGGACTTCAACCAGTTCCTCCTCGACCGCGCCTACGTGACGGTGCGCGCCTCGGTCAGCGAGCGGACGAGCATCCGCGTGACGAGCGACGTCTTTCAGTCCGGAGACCAGAACGGCTGGACCATTCGCGCCAAGTACGCGTACCTCCAGTACGACCTGTGGAAGCGAGCCCGCTGGAACACCGCGCTGCGCGCCGGGATGCTCCACAACGTCGTCGTCGAGCACCTGGAGCAGTTCTGGCCGCGGTTCGTTTCCCAGGTGGCGCTCGAGCGCAGTGGCGGCTTCGCGTCGGCCGACGTCGGTGCGGCAGCAGTCGTGACGCTGCCGGCGCGCGTCGGGGAGGTCTACGCCCACGTCGTCAACGGGCCCGGCTACACGCGCCGCGAGGGCGATCGGTTCAAGGACTACGCGGCGCGGCTCAGCCTCACGCCGCTCGCCGGGCGCCTATCGGGGCCGCTGTCCACATTGACTATCTCGCCGTGGATATACGAAGGGGCGATCGCGAGTCGGTTCGTGCGCGGCGGGGGCGGCGGCATTATCGCGCCGGTAGGCGAAGGACTCCCTCGTGACCGCTACGGCGTCGTCGTCGGCATCCGCGACCCGAGACTCACCGGCGGAATCGATATTGCGCGCATGCGCACGGTGACCGACACGCTGGGCGCCGGCACCACGCCGACCCGGGTCGTCACCGACGCGCGCGCGAACGTCCTCGCGGCGTTTGGTGTCCTGCGACCACTGGCGTTCGTCCACCCGAGTCGGCGGTCGCGGTTCGGCCTGATCGCGCGATACGACGACGTCGAGTCGAACACGGCCGCGGACGATCGGTACCACTTCCTCATCGCCGGACTGCTATTCGACGTGAACGCCCGCTCCACGATCGTGCTGGATTACCAGGAGCAGCTCACGAACTCCGGCGCGCCCGCGCTGCCCGCTCCCGGCTCCTTCCGCACGCTCTTCGCGCACGTAGTCGTCAACTTCTAGGCGCGGGCGCTCCCTCCTTCTCGTCCGGAAAGAACGCCGACACGGTCGTCCCGCGCCCGGCTATACTCTCCGCGTGAACGCGCCCGCCGTGGGCTTCGACGAGGTGCTTCACGATCGCGAGGCCAAGTCCCGTTCCCCCCTCGCTACGCGAGCGGGAAGGATCCACCCGATAGAAGCGCTCGAAGATGCGTGACAGGTGCTCGGCCGGAATGCCGACGCCGGTGTCGCGCACCCGGATCCACGTGCCGCCACGTCCACCGTCGGCGCTCACCGTCACCGTCCCGGTCGCCGTATAGCGCACCGCGTTCTCGACGAGATTGCACAGGACTTGGCGGAGCGCCGTCGGGTCGGCGTAGACGCGCGTCTCCTCGGCGAGATCGGGCACGAGGCGTAGCCCTTTCGACCGCGCGCGCTCGTCGACCGTCGTGAATACGTCGCGCACGAGGCCCTCCGCGTCGACCCACGTCGGGTCGGGCTTCCACCCACCGCTCTCGATCCGAGACAGGTCGAGCAAGTCGTCGACGATCCGCTGCATCCGGCTCGCGTTGGCGACGATCGCCTCCGCGAAGTGGCGCCGCTGCTCGGGTGACAGGTTGGCGTCTTGCAGCAGCGTCTCCGCGAAGCCGTTGACGACGGTGAGCGGTGTTTTCAGCTCGTGCGAGACGTTGGCGGCGAAGTCGCGCCGAACGACCTCGAGTCGGCGGATCGGTGTCAGATCGAACAACGCCACCACGGCGCCGCCCACCGCCAGCGGCCGCGCGGTGACGGCCAGCGTCCGCCCCGCGATCTGCAGCTCGACGGGCTCCGTGACCTCTCCCGCGAGCGCCCCATCGATCGCCCCGCGCATCGTCGCGTTCCGCGGCAACATCTCCGCGGAGAAGGGCACGGGGCCTGAGACGCGAAGGAACGTGCGCCCCCGCTCGTTGATCCGCAGGACCTCGCCCCGCTCGCTGAGCGCTAGGACACCCTCGTTCAGCGAGTCCACGAGCGCCGTCAGCAGCGCGTCCTCCTCGCGCACGGTATCGAGTTGCCGCGCGAGCTCCTCGGTCATGCGGTGCAATGCCAGCGCCAGGTCGCCGACCTCCCCGGGCGCTGACAGCGCCGGCCGCGCGGACAGGTCGCCGGCCGCGATCGCGGTGGCGACGTCGCGCAGCTCGGTGATCGGACGCGACACCGTGCGGGAAAACAGCCAGGCGAGGACGAGGGTGCCGGCGAGGGCGATTAAGCTCGCGAAGACGACGTCGCGCTGCGCGCCGCGAACGATCCGCTCGAACCGCCGCGTCCCGATCGACACGCGAACGACGCCGAGCGACGGGTGGTTCAGGGCGACGTAGAGCTCCTCGTCGCCGGCGGATGCGCTGAAGCGGCTCGCCGAACCAACGCCGCCCGCGCGGGCGGCCGCGACCTCCGGGCGCGCTGCATGGTTCTCGAGCGCCCGGAGCGCTGCCCCGTCGAACTCCGAGTCCCCGACTACCCTGCCCGACGCGTCGATCAACGTCACGCGGTAGCCGAGCGCACGACCCGCGGTGTCGGCGAGCGCGTCGGCCTCCGCGCCCGGACGCCACTGCGATGCCACGAGACGCGCGTCTCGCAGAAGCTCGTCGCGTTGCTCGGCGGCCAGCCGCTCGCGCAGCCGCCCGCCGGCAATCGCCACCAGGGCGACCACGAGGACGGTGACGATGAAGAACGAGCCGGCGAGAAGACGCTCGGCGAGCTTCACGCGCTCCTGGACTGGCCCCCGCGCATTCGGTAGCCGAACCCGCGCACCGTCTCGATCAGCTCCCCCGCCGCGCCGAGCTTGGCGCGCAGCCGCTGCACGTGCATGTCCACCGTGCGAGTCTGGATATCCGGCGCCGCGTCCCAGACCGTCTCGAGGAGCTGCGCGCGGTCCTGCACCCGACCGCGGCGCTCGGCGAGCAGCAGCAGCAGCTTGTACTCTGTCGGCGTGAGTTCGACCTCACGACCGTCGACCATCACGCGGTGCTCGCCGCGGTGGATCTCGAGCGGACCTGCCGCCACGACGTCCGCCGACCCCGCGGCCGGCGCGTTCAGCCGGCGCAGGATCGCGCCGACGCGGAGCGCGAGCTCCTGGGGGCTGAATGGCTTGGTCAGATAGTCGTCAGCGCCGAGCGATAGACCGCGGATTCGGTCGGGCTCCTCCCGCCTTGCGGTCAACATCAGCACGGCGATGTCCTTCGTCCTGTCGCTCGCGCGGAGCTGCTCCAGCACCTCGTAGCCGGAGAGGCCGGGCAACATGAGGTCGAGCACTACGAGCGCCGGCCGCTCTGCGCGGGCAGCCGCCAGCGCGTCCGAGCCGGTGCTCGCCGTCGAGATGCGGTACCCCGCTTTCGCGAGGTGGTACGTGACGAGGGCGACGATGTCGGCCTCGTCGTCGACGACGAGAATGCGCTCGCCCGCCGTCGGCAGCGAGCCCGCCGGCGTTCCGACGGTCACCCGCGCGCCGCGGCTACGCGCCGCTGGATCTTCGCCACGATCATCTCGATGGCGATCTGGTTGTGGCCCCCACGCGGCACGATCACGTCCGCGTAGCGTTTGCTTGGCTCGACGAATTGAAGGTGCATCGGCTGGACGGTCGTCACGTACTGGTCGAGGATCTCGTCGAGCGGCCGGGCGCGCTTCGTCATGTCCCGCCGGATGCGCCGGATGAGCCGGATGTCCGGATCGGCATCGACGAAGACTTTCACGTCGCAGAGATCTCGCACGCGCTCGTCGGCAAACAGGAGGATCCCATCGATGACAATGACGTCGGCCGGCTCGATCGCCGTGGTCTCCGAGCGCCTCGTGTGCGTGACGAAGTCGTAAATGGGCTTTTCGATCACCGCGCCCCCGGCGAGCGCTTCGAGCTGTGAGACGAGCAGATTCCAGTCGAAGGCGTCCGGGTGGTCCCAGTTCATGCGCCGCCGCTCGTCGGCCGGCAGATGCGCATAGTTATGGTAGTACGCGTCCATGTCGATGAACGCGACCGACGTCGTCCCGAGACCGGCGGCCACATTGCGCGCGACTGTGGACTTCCCGGACCCGGATCCGCCGGCAATCCCGATCGTCAGCCCTCGCCGCGGCGTTTGCCCGGGCGGCGCCTCGTCGTGGGAACTTGCCGCCGCGTGAGTCAAAGGGAAAGCGCGTCGCGTGTCACGGATCTGTATAAGCAGCCGGGGGCCGGCCGGTGGGCTGAGTAAAGCTCCGCCGCACGCGCGTACCCGTCAACGGCTTGGTCACGAGACAAGCACGGGCCGTCCTGGCTGGTCGCACACCGGGCCGCTAGACTGTTGCCATGCGTACGTCGATCTCTCCGCCGGCACCCACCTTACGCCGGCTGGGCCGCACGCCGCTTCTCGCGGTGGTGGCGCTCGCCGCCTGTCGACCCGCCCAGGTCCCGCCGCCGGACCCGGCGCGCGCGCCGATGACGTTGGTCATCGCCGCGACGACCGACGTCCACGGGCGGCTGCGTGGGTACGACTACTATCGCAATGCCGCCGAGCCGTCCCGCGGCCTGGCGCGCGTCGCGACGATTGTCGACTCCCTCCGCGCCGCGCATCCGGGACGCGTCGTCTTCGTCGACGCGGGGGACTTGCTCCAGGGCAACCCGTTGACGTACCTCGCCGCCCGGTCGCCGCTCGGGCCGACGCACCCGGTGATCGACGCCATGAACGTGGCCGGCTACGACGCGATGGCGATCGGAAACCACGAGTTCAACTACGGGCTGCCGATCCTCGAGCGCGCGCTCGCCGGAGCGCGGTTCGCCGTCCTCGCCGCGAACGCCTACACCCCTGAAGGAAGGCCGGCGTATCGTCGATGGCTGATGCTCGAGCGAGCTGGCGCGCGTGTGGCGGTCGTCGGCGCGACGACGCCCGGGTCGATGATCTGGGACCGCGAGCACCTCCGCGGCCGCCTCGTAATTCGCGACATCGTTCCGGAGGTGAGGAGCGCAGTCGTCGAAGCGCGCGCGGCCGGGGCCGACGTGGTGCTCGTCGTGCTCCACTCTGGCCTCGACGAACCGGCCAGCTACGACACCGTGTCGACCGGCCTTCCGGGCGAGAATGTGAGCGCCCGCGTCGCACGCGAGGTGCCCGGCATCGACGTCATCGTCTACGGGCACTCGCACCGTGAGATGGCTGACACGGTCATCGCCGGCGTGCTGCTGATGCAGCCGCGAAACTGGGCGACCAACGCCGCCGTGGCCCACCTGCGTCTCGAGCCGGTGGCGGGGCGGTGGCGCGTCAGGTCGAAGCGCGGCCAGTTGATTCGCGCCGCCGGTCGCGCCGAGCACGCCGCCGTGCTGGCCGCGACGGAAGCGGCACATCGGGCGGCCGTCGCCTACGCCGCGGAAACCCTCGGTACCACGAACGTGGCGTGGCGGGCCGATTCGGCGCGAGTCAAGGACACGCCGATCATCGACTTTATCCTCGACGTACAGCGCCGGGCAGCCGGGGCCGACCTGGCCTCGACCGCCGCTTTCAGCCTGCGTGCGTCACTTGACACCGGGGCGATCACGGTCGCTGAGATCGCCGCGCTTTATCCGTACGACAATACACTCCGCGCGATCCGCGTCACGGGGCGTCAGCTCCGGGAGTACATCGAGCGCAGCGCCCACTACTTCGGGCGGTCGGCGGGTGGGGTCGCGGTCGTCGACACGACGATTCCCGGGTACAACTATGACATGTTCGCCGGCGTCGACTACGCGATCGACCTGCGCCGTCCGCCGGGGGCGCGCGTAACCAGCCTCTCGGTGAAGGGGCGCCCGGTCACCGACATCGATACGTTCACCCTCGCGCTCAACAATTACCGCCAGGCGGGCGGTGGCGGGTTCTCGATGCTCGCCAATGCCCCGGTGACGTACGAGTCGCGCGAGGACATTCGCGAGCTGCTGATCGAGGAAGTCCGGCGCCGGCGGACGCTGCGTCCCGAGGACTACTTCACACAGAACTGGCGGCTCGAGCCGCCGACGGCGGTCGGCGAGGCGTACCGCGCGATGAACGGGTTCCGCTGGTGAGCGGCGCCGCCCGTGTCTTCGTCAACGGGGTCGGTCTCGACGTGCCGCCCGGAGCGACGGCGCTCGACGCGGTGCGTTGTTGGAGTGCGGAGGCGGCCGACGCCGTCGTTCGCGGGGCGAGCATCATCACCGACAGCCGCGGCCTCCCGGCACCCACGGGCGCGCAGATCGCGGCGGGGGCGATTTTCCGCGTCATTCCGGTCCGCGCGCCCCGGCACGTCGGCGCGCCTACCGGGACCAACGAGGCGCCGTAGGGTCGCAGCGGCGCATGTCTTCGACGTTCGCGCCGATCGACCGGGAGCTGCTGCGCCGGCTTCCGAAGGCGGAGCTTCATTGCCACCTCGACGGGTCGGTGCGCCCCGCGACGTTGCTCGAGCTCGCGCGAGAATACGACACGCCGATGCCGCGGTCGGACCCGCAGTCGCTACGCGACTACATGCGGGCATCGGACGTCGGAAGTCTGGAGGCGTACCTCGATCGCTTTGCGGTTACGCTGTCGGTCATGCAGACGGCCGAAGCACTCGAGCGCGTCGCGTACGAGCTGGCGGAGGACGCCGCTGCGGACGGCGTCTGTTACATCGAGGTCCGCTACGCGCCGATCCTGAACCTTCGGGCTGGTCTGTCGCTCGGCGACGTCGTCGAGGCGTCGCTGCGCGGGCTGGCGCGCGCCGAGCGGGACCACGGGACCATTGGGCGGGTCATCCTGTGTGCACTGCGGCACCTCGACCCCGACATCTCGATGGAGATCGCGGAGCTAGCCACGGCGTACCGCACGCGCGGCGTCGTCGGCTTCGATCTCGCCGGTGCCGAGGCCGCGTATCCCGCGGCGCACCACGCGCGCGCCTTCGCGTACGCACACGCGCACGGCCTCGCCTGCACCTGTCACGCCGGCGAAGGCGCGGGCGCAGAGTCCGTGCGCGAGGCGGTCCACGTCTGCGGGGCCGACCGTCTCGGCCACGCGGCGCGGCTCGCGGAGGACGCGTCGCTCACCGACTACGTCGGCGAGCACCGCATTCCCCTCGAGATTTGTCTGACGAGCAACGTGCAGACAGGGGCGGCGCCGTCGTACGATCACCACCCGGCGCGCCAATACTTCGACCACGGGCTCAACGTCGTGCTCAACACGGACAACCGATTGATGAGCGATACGACGCTCACCGATGAATACGCGCTCGCCGCGGAGAAGCTCGGCTTCACGCTCGACGAGCTGTGCGTCATCGCGCTCAACGGATTCGAGAGCGCGTTCCTCTCGCTCGACGAGCGCCATAGCCTCGTCGAGCGCGCGCGGGACCGGATCGCGGCGTGGCAGGCGACGGCGCGCTCATGACGGGGCCCTACGGCGCCGCCGCGGCCGCCGCGGCGGCGGCCGCGATCCGCGACCGCGTGGCGAGCGCCGCCGGCGTGGCGGCCCCGGTCGCCGGCATCATCCTCGGGTCTGGACTCGGGGGTCTCGCCGGCAAGACCGTGGGTGCGCAGTCGATTCCTTTTAGCGAGATCCCGGGATTCCCGTCGGCTACAGTCGCCGGTCACACCGGAGCGTTGATCGCCGGCCGCATCGCTGGCCGGCCGGTGATCGCTCTTGCGGGGCGGTTCCACGTATACGAGGGGCACGACGTCGCCCTCACGGCGCTGCCAGTCCGCGTGATGCACGCGCTCGGAGCGCGGACGCTCATCGTCTCGAATGCGGCCGGCGGTCTGCGTCGGACGTTCCAGCCCGGCGACCTGATGCTGATCGACGACCACATCAATCTCATGTTCCGGAACCCGCTCGTCGGAGCCGTGGAGCCGGGCGACGCGCGATTTCCGGACATGTCAGAGCCATACGACCGCGACCTGCGCCAGCTCGCTCGCGAGATCGGCCTAGAAGGCGGGATCCCGTTTCAGGAGGGCGTTTACGCCGCCCTCCTCGGCCCCGCCTACGAGACCCCCGCCGAGGTCCGGATGTTGGAGCGCCTCGGTGCCGATGCCGTCGGCATGTCGACGGTCCCGGAGGTCATCGTTGCACGGGCCATTGGGATGCGCGTGCTCGGCGTCAGCTGTATCACCAACCTCGCCTGCGGGCTCGCGCCGACGCCTCCGTCGCATGAAGAAGTGCTCGAGGTGGCCGCACAGGCGGCGGTTCAGCTCGAGCAGGTCGTATCGGCCGTCGTCGCGCGGCTGTGAGGGGGCTTGTGGGCTTGTGGGCTTGTGGGCTTGTGGGCTTGTAGGCTTGTAGGCCGGCGTCGCTAGGAACTGCCTCGACATAAAAAGGGTCCCCGTGCGGGGACCCTTTCTCACAAGCCCACAAGCCCTCAAGCCCACAAGCCGCGTTTCTCACCGCCGAGCCGGCGGCGGCGCCGGCAACGCCCGCACGCGGTTCCGGAAATTGTGGAAGTTCTGGCTGTCGGTCATCAGCGAGTTGAGTGTGGGCTGAGGGATCTGCGCGATCACCCCCCGCGTACGCTCGACGCGATCCTCCTCGAGCGGGTGCGTCGCGAACCACGCCTCGACGGCGGTGGCCTGACGGTTCCGCTCGTTGATCAGGATCTGGAACATCTCCGGAATCCCGCGCGGGTGAATGCCGGCCCGGACGACGTTCCGAATCGCTTCCTGGTCCGCCTCGTTCTCGTCGTCGCGGCTGAATTTGGCGAAGAGTGCCGTGCCGCCGACGTTGATCGCCGTCTGCCCGACGTCGCTGTTGCAGATGCTGGTCAGCACGCACGCGAGCACGACGCCGAAGTTCGCGCCCTGCGCCTTCTGCATCTGTTGGACCGAGTGGCGGCGAACGACGTGGCCGATCTCGTGTCCGAGCACGCCAGCGAATTGGCTGAGCGTGTTAGTTCGCTCGATCAGGCCGCGGTTCACGTAGATGTAGCCGCCGGGGACGGCGAAGGCGTTCACCTCGCGCGCGTTGACGACGAAGAATCGGTACTGGATCCCACGCTGGTCGGCGCGCTGGGCGATCTGGTTCCCGAGGACATTCACATACCTGTTGATCTCGGGGTCCTGGACGATGGGGAGTTGCGCGTTGATCTGTTGCGCGTACTGGGTCCCCATCTCGACTTCCTGTTGCGTCGAGACCGAGCACCCGGTCATCGTAACCGCGAGCAGCGCGCCGGTGAGTAGTCGTCTCATAGTCATCCTTGCCGAATGAGATTCGGCCCTCGAGTGAGCAAGAGCCATTCCGCAGGCCGTCCGTGGCTAAGAGTGTGAGGCTGCTCACGTTAGCCCGCGACCTGCGGCGGCGGAAAGCTCGCGAGCGACAGCAACTCTTCGTGTGCGAGGGAGTTCGCGCGGTCGAGGAACTGTTGCGCTCGCCGCTCAGCGTGCGGGGCGCGCTGGTCGCGCCGCAACTTTCCGAGGCGCCGCGGGGCGCGGAACTGGCGCGAGCACTCCGCGACCGGAACGTCCAGCTCGCCGAAGTCGGAGCGGACGAGTTCGCGACCGCGGCGGAGACTGATACCCCGCAAGGCGTGCTGGCGATCGCGGAAGTCCCCGCACGCTCGCTCGACGCGCTCCCGGTCGGCGAGTGGTTTCTCATGCTCGTGCTGGACGCGCTTCAGGACCCGGGCAACGTAGGAACGATCCTCCGGACCGCGGCCGCTCTCGGCGCGGACGCGACAGTCGCGCTGCCGGGAACCGTTGACCTCTGGAACGCCAAAGTCGTCCGTAGCGCAATGGGCGCGCACTTCCGCCACTCCGCGCTGTCGTGCACCTGGGACGAGCTCGACTCGTTCCTGGCTGCACGCGGCATCACGCTCTGGGCGGCGGACGCCGCGGGCGCTCGACTCGAAGGCGGCGAGGCGCCCGCGCGTCTCGCGCTAGCGGTCGGCAACGAAGGCGGCGGCGTTTCCGACGTCGTTCGCGCGCGGGCCGATCGACTCGTGTCGATCCCCATCGCGTCAACCGTCGAGTCGCTCAACGTCGCCGTTGCGACGGGGATTCTTCTTCACGAGCTACGCCGGTGACAACCGCCTCCGTCTTCAGCATCGCCTTCCTCGTCGGCGCCTGCGTCGGCTCGTTCCTCAACGTGTGCGTCGCGCGCTGGCCGCGTGAGCTCTCGGTCATCCGGCCGGGATCCCGCTGTCCGACATGCGGCCATCGTCTGCGCTGGTACGAGAACATCCCGCTCGCGAGTTGGATCGTGCTCCGCGGTCGCTGCCGCTGCTGTCGTGAGCCGATCTCGTTCCAGTACCCGGCGGTCGAGCTCGCGGTCGCCCTCGGCTGGGTCGCCGCGGTCTGGCAGCTCGGGCCGACGCTCGAGGCGCTTCGCGTCGCCGTCTTCGGAACGACTCTCCTCGGTATCGCGATCACGGACGCGCGGCACTACCTGATTCCCGACGGCTTCACGCTCTTCGGCCTGCTCTGGATCCTCGCGACGTCGCTCGTCGGATTCTTCCTCATCGAGCCGTCGCACTTCGCTACGCCGTACGACGCGCTCATCGGCGCCTGCACGGGCGCGGGCATGATCGCGATCGTCGGCTGGCTCGGCGAAGTGGCGCTACGGCGGGAAGCGATGGGGCTCGGCGACGTCACACTCATGGCGTTCGTCGGGGCGGCGGTCGGCCCGGCTCGCGCGCTCGTGACAGTGTTCATCGGCGCGACGCTCGCCGCGGCCGTGTTCATCGGCGTCGTGTATCCGCTGATCGCGCTCACGCGACGCTCTCGACCGCAGCGGCGCGGTTCGCAGCAAACCGAGCTCGCGCTCGGCGGCAGAAACGGCTCGGCAGCATCTCCGCTCGACGCGCCGCTCGTGCCGTTCGGAGTATTCCTTGCGCCCGCCGCGATGCTGACGTTGCTTTGGGGGGATGCGTTGCTCTCGTGGATCGTTCAGCGTTGAGATAGGCCGACTGCGGACCGCGGACGCAGCCCGGCCATGATTGGCGGGTTTCTCGGGGGCGAGGACAACGCGCTCGAGCGCTTCACCCGCGATCTGACCCAGGAAGCGCGTGTGGGAAAGCTCGAGCCGGTTCGCTCGCGCGACGAGGAGATCGCCCGCGTCGTCGACATCCTGCTCCGCCACGGTAAGAACAACCCGGCGCTCGTCGGACCCGCCGGCGTCGGCAAGACGGCGATCGTGGAAGGACTCGCGCAGCGCGTCGCGGCCGGCGGCGTGCCGCTCGCGCTCCGCGGCATACGCGTTCTCGCGCTCGATCACGTCTCGCTACTCGCCGGCACCACGTACCGGGGCCAGTACGAGGAGCGCATCCGCGTCCTCGTCGCCGAAACGACGGCCGCGCCCGATGTCGTATTGTTCGTCGACGAGCTGCACAACCTGATCGGGCAGGGCACCGCGCTCGGCGCGGCAATGGACGCCGCGAACATGCTCAAGCCGGCCCTCGTGCGCGGCGACTTTCGCGTGATCGGGGCGACGACCGACGAGGAGTACGCGAGGTGGGTGCTCGGCGACCCGGCGCTGGAGCGCAGATTTCAGAAGGTGGCCGTCCGCGAGCTCGGCTCGCAGGAGACGCTGGGCATCCTGCGCGCGCGCAAGGAGCGCCTCGAGCGCCACCACAACGTGTTGATCGCCGACGAGGCCCTCGCGGCGGCCGTGCAACTGACAGACGCGTTTGTGACCGACCGCCGACGACCCGACAAGGCGCTCGACGCGCTCGACGAGGCGTGCGCGCACGCGCAGGCCGTCGCGACCTACTCGGCGCGGGCCGAGGCCCTGATCGCGCAGCGCCGCCAGGTGCTCAAGGGCAGAACCGAGGGTGGAGGGTGGGGGGTCGAGGACCAGTCGCGACGGGAGTCCCGGCCCGGCGAGCCGAGCGCCGAGCCGGCAACGGAGCCAGCCGAGGGGACCGCTCAACTCGACGATCCGATCGAGCGGTTTGCGCAAAATAGCGTCAGCGCGCTCGAACGATTCGGGGCCGAGCTCGAAGCGATGTTCTCGGGCGGCCCGCCGGCACCGAGGGGCCGCGAGCAACCGTCGTCGGGCGTGAAAGCCCCGGAGGAGCGGCCCTCCGCCCTCCGCCCTTCTCCCTCCACCCTCGCTCTTCTCGATACCGAGCTGGCGCGTCAGCTCATGGAGGAAGGCATCGTCGTTCGCGGCCACGACGTCGCGCGCGTCGTCGGGTTGATGGCCGGCAAAGAGGTGACATGGGACGAATGAACCGACTCCCACGGCCGAGTGCCCGCCTGAGGATGGCGGTCACGCCCGTGCTCATGGGCTTCGCAATCAGCGCGTGTGACCGCGGGGCGAGGAACGGCAACGGCGCGGGCGGCGACGGTCCATACGCCGACAAGGTCCGCGAGTCGATTCCGCAGATCGAGCGCGCGACGGGTCTCAAGTTCAAGGCCCCGCCGAAGCTCGAGGTCCGAACGAAGGCACAGGTCCGCGAGTTCCTGGTCGGCAAGTTCGACGAGCAGCAACCCGCGCGCGAGCTGGCCTCCGAGGAGCTCGTCTACAAGACGCTCGGACTAATTCCGCAAAGCCTCGATCTCCGGAAATTCCTCCTCGACCTGTACACCGAGCAGATCGTCGGCTTTTACGACCCGGCGAAGAAGGTTCTTTACGTCGTCGAGGGTGCACCGCGAGAGGTTGCGCGCATCACGGTCGCGCACGAGCTGATTCACGCGCTGCAGGACCAGTACCTCAACCTGGATTCGCTTCAGCGCGCGACCGCGGACGGCGATCGCACGCTCGCCGCGCAAGCCGTCGTCGAAGGCCAAGCGACGTACGAGCAGATGATCAGCATGGTCGGCGGGGAGGGGAACATCGCCGCCCGGCTGCCCGGCGGCTGGGATCAGGTGCGGCAGATGATTCGCGAAGCGCGCAACGAGATGCCCGTCTTCGCGACCGCACCGACCCTCATCCAGGAGGTCCTGATCTTTCCGTACCTGAGCGGTGCGGAGTTCGTCCGCCGATTCAAGGAGCAGCGGCCGGGCCAGTCGCCGCTCGAGCACCTTCCGATCTCGACCGAACAGGTGCTCCAAACCGCCGCGTTCTTCGGCCCACGCCCCGACCTCCCGACCCGCGTCACCCTTCCCGCGCCTCGATCGGGTGAGCGCGTCTACGAGAACAACCTGGGCGAGTTCGGCATCCGGGTGTTCGTGTACGAGCACGGCAAGGACCAGAACGCAGCGCTGCGCGCCGCCGCTGGTTGGGATGGCGACCGGTACGTGCTCGTCCGGACCGGCGGTGGGCACGGCATCGCGTGGATAACGGTCTGGGACTCCGCCGTCGATGCCGCCGAGTTCTCGGGCGCCCTCGCCGAGAGCGTTCTCCAGCGCTACGGCGGCACCCCCACCGGCCCGGCCGGCGGAGCACGGAGCTTCACCGGCAGCGGCCGCAGCGTTCAGATCACGCCGTCCGAGCGCGGAGGCAAGACGCTCGTGATGTACGTCGACGTGCCGGCGGGAGCGTCATTGGACGTGATCGATTTGACCCGGGTGGGGTTGAGCGAATAACGGGGTTCGAGGTTCGAGGTTCGAGGGTTCAGGTTCGAGTGAACGCTTCCCCGCTCGAACCTAGAACCTCGAACCTCGAGTCATCCTGCTCGCTCCACCCCCTCTACCCGTATCGGCGCCTCGCGTTGGATCGGCAGCCCGATCGGCGACGGGATCTCGCTGCTGACGGGTGGGACCTCGTCGGCGCTCGTCACCGGCTCGGGCAACAGCGCGAGGCGCAGCACCTCGTCCATCGTCCCAACGAAGGAGAAGTGCATGTTTTGCTTCACTTCGTCCGGGACGTCGCGCAGATCCTTCTCATTGCTCTTCGGCATGATCAAGTCGCGCAGACCGGCGCGGTAGGCCGCGAGGACCTTCTCCTTCACACCTCCGATCTCGAGCACCTTCCCGCGCAGCGTCACTTCGCCCGTCATCGCGATGTCGCGGCGCACCGGGCGCCGGCTCAAGACGCTCGCGATCGCGAGCGTGAGCGTGATGCCGGCACTCGGCCCGTCCTTCGGGATCGCGCCGGCCGGCAGGTGGATGTGGAGGTCGCTCTCGCGGAACTCCTTGTCGTCGATGTCGAGGCGGTGGGCGCGCGACCGGACGTAGGAGTAGGCCGCGTCGACCGATTCACGCATCACCTCGCCGAGCTGACCCGTGACGACGAGCCGCCCTGTACCCGGCATCTTGAGCGCCTCAACTACCATGAGGTCACCACCGGTCGCCGTCCACGCCAGCCCGGTGACGACGCCGACCTCCGGCACCTTTTCCGCTTCCTCGACGGCGTAGCGCGGGACGCCGAGGATCTCCTCCACCCGGTCGTTCTCGATGATCCAAGCCCCTTCCTCCCCCTCCGCCTTTCGACGCGCGCGCTTGCGCATGATCGCCGCGAGGTTGCGCTCGAAGTTGCGAAGCCCGGCCTCGCGCGAGTAGCGGCTGGAGATGAAGCTGAGCGACTCGTCGGTGAACTGGATGTCCTTGTCCGTGATCCCGTGCTCCTCGAGGAGTCGCGGGAGGAGGTAGCGCCACGCGATCTCGACTTTCTCCTCGACCGTGTAGCCCGCGACCTTGATGATCTCCATGCGGTCGCGGAGGGGCGCGGGGATGTCGAACAGGTTGTTGCCCGTGCAGATGAACAGACAGGCCGAGAGGTCGAACGGCACGTTGAGGTAGTGATCGACGAACTCGTCGTTCTGCGACGGGTCGAGCACCTCGAGCATGGCGGCTGTCGGATCGCCCGAGGGACCCCCGCCCGACATCTTGTCGATTTCGTCGATCATGAGGACCGGATCGCGGACCTCGACGCGGCGCAGCGCCTGAATCAGCAGCCCCGGCATCGAGCCCACGTACGTCCGCCGGTGGCCGCGAATCTCGGCCTCGTCACGCACGCCGCCGACCGATATGCGGTAGAACTCGCGGCCGATCGACGCGGCAATCGCCTCGCCGAGCGTCGTTTTGCCTGTGCCCGGGGGGCCGACGAAGCAGAGGATGGGGCCGTGGGGATCGCCGCCGCGAAGCTTTCGCACGGCGAGGTACTCGATGATGCGCTCCTTCGCCTCGTCGAGGCCGTAGTGATGCTCCTCGAGCGCTTCCTCGACTTTCTTGAGATCGATCGCGGAATCGTTGGACTCGGAGCGCTTGTTCCACGGGAGGGCGAGCAGCCAGTCGAGGTAAGTACGCACGACCTGGTACTCGCTCGACGCCGGGGAGAGCATTCGCAGCCGCTCCGTCTCGCGCCGCGCCTCCTGTGCCGCGCGCTCCGGCATCTTCGCTTCGTCGATCCGGCGCAGGAGCTCCACCGCCTCCTTCTCGGCCGGGTCGGTCTCGCCCAGCTCCGCCTGGATCGCGCGAAGCTGCTGGCGGAGGTAAAACTCCCGCTGGTGCTGCTCGATCTTGATCTCGGTTTGGCGCTTGACGTCCTCCATCACCCGCGCGCGCGCGACCTCGCGCTCGAGGCGCCCGAGGATGAAGCGGAGACGCTGTCCGATCTCGAGCCGCTGGAGCACCTCGTCCTTGTCCGAGATGCGGAAGTTCATGTTCGTCGCCGCGAGGTCGGCGAACCGCCCCGGGTCGGAGATGTTCATCTTGAGGATCGCCGGCACCTCGTCCGGGATCCGGTCGATGAGCTCCGCCAGCGTCTCCGCGGAGGAGACGATACGCGCGATCAGATCGTCGAGCTCCGCGGCGTCAGGCGGTGTCTCCTTTGCCCCCGACACGGCGGCGATCGTGTACGGCTCCGACTGCTCGATGTCCTCGATGACGATGCGCCGCAGGCCCTGGAGCGTGATCTGGACGGTGTCGCCGGGGAGGTTGATCCGCTCGTGCACCCGCGCGGCGACGCCGACGCGCCCGATGAATTTGCGGGCGTCGAGCGGCTCGTCGTGGTCACCGCTCGCGATGACCAGCGCCACAATCAAGCCCGGCTCCTCATGCGCGCGTAAGAGTGCCAAGTTCTCCGGCGCGCCCATCTGCACGGCGATCGTGCCCAGTGGATACACGATCGTGGAGCGTAGGGCCATGAGCGGCATCGTGCGCGGGAGCTCGGACTTGAGCAGATCTTCCTTGCGCTGGACTTTGGCCATTGTGAGCGGCGTCTCGACGACCGGCGGAGGGGGAGGGGCGTGAAAGCTTTGGTGGAACCTGCCAACTGGCAAGGCCGCGGCGACAGGTTTTCGGCGTCCCACTGCATTGACGAACATGACGCGGCGGCGGCACCCGTAACTTGAATGCCCCAGGTCGGCTCGCTATGATTGAGGGCTATGTTTGACGAGCTCAGTGAAAAGCTCGAGGCCGCGTTCGCCCGTCTCCGCGGGCGCGGCGTCCTCACCGAAGCCGACATCAAGGAAGGGCTGCGCGAAGTCCGGCGCGTCCTCTTGGAGGCGGACGTCAACTTCCAGCTCACCCGGCAATTCCTCGAGCGGGTGGAGCAGAAAGCGCTCGGTGTGGCGCAGCTACGAACGGTCTCGCCCGCCCAGCAGCTCGTCAAAGTTGTCTACGACGAGCTCACGGCGATGCTCGGCGAGCGGCGCGAAGGGCTCAAGCTTAGCACGGTGCCGCCGACGGTCGTCATGCTCGTCGGCCTTCAGGGCTCGGGGAAGACGACCACGGCCGCCAAGCTCGCGCGCAAGCTGAAGGCGGAGGGGAAGCCGACGCGCCTCATCGCCGCCGACGTCTACCGTCCCGCCGCGATCGACCAGCTCGAGACGCTCGGCCAGCAGCTCGACGTGCCGGTCTACGCCGAGCGCGGCACCGACGACGTTGTTCGAATCGCGCGGAACGGGCTGGACCAGGCGCGGCGCGCCCGGGACCGCGTCGTGCTCGTCGATACCGCCGGTCGGCTTCAGATCGACGACGAGATGATGCGTGAGCTGGAGCGCCTCAAGGAGGCGATCCGCCCCGAGGAGATCCTCCTCGTCGCCGACGGCATGACCGGGCAGGACGCGGTGAAGATCGCCCAAGGCTTCGATGAGCGCCTCAAGCTCACCGGCGTCATCCTCACCAAGATGGACGGCGACGCGCGGGGCGGCGCGGCGCTCTCGATCTACGGCGTCACGAAGAAGCCGATCAAGTACGTGGGCGTCGGCGAGAAGCCCGACGCACTGGAGGACTTCTACCCCGACCGGATGGCGGGTCGCATCCTCCAGCAGGGCGATATCGTCACGCTGGTCGAGAAGGCACAGAGCACATTCGATCAGGAAGAGGCAAAGCGGCTGGAGAAGAAGGTCCGCAAGGAGGGCATGGACCTCACCGACTTCCTCACCGCGATGCGCCAGATCGAGAAGCTCGGACCGCTCGAGGGCATCATCGGCATGCTGCCCGGTGTGAACGCCAAGGCGCTGAAGCAGGCGAAGTCGATCGACCCGAAGCGGATGAAGCACGTCGAGGCGATCGTGCTCTCGATGACGCCCGATGAGCGCAAGAACCCCGGGATCATCAACGGTTCCCGCCGCGCCCGAATCGCGAAGGGCTGCGGCCGGCCGGTGAGCGAAGTGAACCGGCTCCTCGAGCAGTTCCGCGAAATGCAGAAGATGATGAAGAAGTTCGGCGGAATGGCGGGAGGAGGGGGGAAGGTGCGTCCGGGTATGTTTGGGATGAGGTGAAGAACGATTGAGGACTGAGGATTAGAAGCGTCGGGATGTTTCCTCCGGGGCTCGAACCTCCCCGATGGTTCTAATCCTCGGGCCTCAGTCCTCGGTCGGTTGTCCCCGGGTGCGGCTCGGAGAGACCGAGTGCGCGAGGAACCCGGCAATGAGTACTCAGCTTGGAGGTCGTTCATGGTCCGCATCCGCCTGCGCCGCGTTGGGCGCAAGAAGCAACCTATCTACCGTATAGTCGTCGCCGACTCGCAATCGCCGCGCGACGGCAGGTTCATCGAGATCATCGGGAATTACTCCCCGCGGCAGGGCAACACGGCCATCGACCTCAAGACGGAGCGCGCGAACTACTGGCTCGACCACGGCGCCCAGCCGTCCGACACGGTGCGCTCCCTGTTGCGGCGCGCCGGCGTGCTCAAGGCGCGCCACGAGCGGCGCGTTGGTGCGAAGCTCAAGGCGCGGGCGGTGCCGGTGGGGGAATCGTCGGAGGAGAGCGGCGCGTAACCGCGCCGGCGCCGACGGAGGACCTTCGGTGACGTCGCCGACCGGCGAGTTCTTCATCGTCGGACGCGTCCGCAGAGCCCACGGGATTCGCGGCGAGCTCGCGGTCGAGGTGATCACGGATGCGCCGGACGAGATCTTCGCGTCCGGCGCTCGCGTCTTCGGCGGGACGACCACCGGCGAGGTCGCGCGCGATGGCGTCGAGCTGCACGTCGTGCAGGCGTCGCCGTTCAAGGGCGGCATCATCGTCAGCTTCCGTGAGATCACGGACCGCACGGAAGCGGAACGGTGGCGCGACCGTTACCTCCTCGTCCCGGCGGCCGAGGTCACGCCGCCCGAGGATGGCGAGGTGTACGTGCACGAGCTGATCGATATGCGCGTCGTCCTCAGCTCGGGCGAAGAAGTCGGAAGCGTCAGCGACGTCTACGACCTGCCGCAGGGCCTCACGCTGGACGTGCGGCGGACGACGGGCAGCGTGATGCTGCCGTTCAACGAAAGAATCGTGACGAACGTCGACCGAGACGCGCGCGTGATTGTGATCGATCCGCCGGAGGGGATGTTGGATTAATCTGGCGCCGCTCCCCCATGCTCCGCATCACCATCATCACCATCTTCCCCGAGTTCTTCGCCGCACCGCTGTCGATCAGCATTCCGGCGAAAGCGGCGGCGGCGGGAAGCGTCACCTACAAAGTCGTCGACCTGCGCGACTACACACACGACCGGCATCGGACGGTCGATGACTACCCGTACGGCGGGGGCCCCGGGATGGTCATGAAGCCGGAGCCATTCTTCGAGGCGGTCGACGCGCAGGGGGCTGCCACGGCGCCGATCGTCCTGTTGTCGGCGCGGGGGCGACGCTTCACTCAAGCGGACGCGGCGCGGTTCGCCGCCGGAACTGCGCTCACCCTGCTCTGTGGCCACTATAAGGATGTGGATCAGCGAGTCGCGGACCACTTGGCCACCGAGGAGCTCTCGATTGGGGACTTCGTTCTGAGCGGCGGCGAGCCGGCCGCCCTGGCCGTGGTCGACGCGACGGTCCGCTTGCTGCCGGGCGCGATGTCCGACGCCGAGAGCGCGCGTACGGACTCGTTCTACGAGGGCGGAATCAGCGCGCCGAGCTATACGCGGCCGCCAGTTTACCGCGGCTTCGCAGTTCCGGAAGTGCTGCTCTCAGGGGACCACAAGCGGATCGCGGAATGGCGTGAAGCTGAAGCCCGCCGCAGGACGCAAGAACGCGCTCGCCCCCAGGCTGGCGGCACGTCCGAGAGCGGCTCCGTCGCGTAGGAGCGCGGATCACCCCGCCTGGCGTAAACGACTGTGGCCGGGTACCTTGTATGCTCTGCGCCACGTTTCCCACCGATCCTGGGCCATCCGGCCCGAGCGTCATATGCATTCCTTCATCGAGACTCAGAAAGAGTGGCTCCGGAAGGAGCTACCACCCTTCCGCCCCGGTGACACCCTCCGCGTCAGCGTCCGCGTCAAGGAGGGCGACAAGGAGCGCGTCCAAGCGTTCGAAGGAGTCTGCATCGCCAGGCGCGGGAGCGGGGTGAGCGAAACGTTCACCGTTCGCAAGATCTCGAACGGCGTCGGTGTCGAACGCATCTTCCCGGTGCACAGCCCGATGATCGCCGAGATTCACGTCGTGCGGCGTGGCCGGGTGCGGCGGGCCAAGCTTTACTACCTCCGTCACCTGACCGGTAAGGCAACCCGGATTCGCGAGAAGAAGGTCCGCGTCACGGTGCCGATAACCGGAACGCCCGCAGAGCCAACTCCAACCGAGTCGATGCCGGCGGTGGCCGAGACGGCGCCCGGCGCGACAGAGTAGCGGCCAAAGTCGGCCGCGAAGCCGGAGCGGGTCGCGCCGATCTGCCGCACGGCGGTGTCGTGAAATCCGGGAAGCGCGCACGGCGGCGGTGGGACCCGGTGGAGCGTGAGCTCCGCACGACCGAAGGTCCGATGATCGCTGGAGTGGATGAGGTCGGACGGGGCCCCTTGGCGGGCCCCGTTGTCGCTTGCGCCGTGATCATGCCGCCGGCCGCACGCGCCATTGCCGGCGTCGACGACTCGAAGCGGCTGACGGCCCCGCAGCGTCTCCGCCTTGCCCGCATCATCCGGCAGCGGGCCGTCGCCGTAGGACTCGGCGCGGCGTCGGCGCGCGAGATCGATCGGCTGAACATCTATCATGCCACCACGCTGGCGATCCGCCGCGCCCTCGGGCGTCTGTCGGCCGCGCCCCACCACGTCCTCATCGACGGCAAACGGATCAGGAGCCTCGCCGTGCCGCACACGGCGATCGTCGGTGGTGACGCGCGCTGCTACAGCATCGCCTGCGCGTCGATCATCGCGAAGGTCACGCGTGACCGCGTGATGAAGGCGCTCGCCAAGCGGTATCCGACGTACGGGTGGGAGCGGAACGTCGGCTACACCACGGCGAAACACCTCGCGGGGCTGGCCGCGGCGGGCGTCACGCCGCATCACCGCCGCTCGTTCGTGCCGGTGTACCAATTGGCGCTGGAGCTGGCGGACACCGTGCCCGCCGCAGACGTGGCGGAGACGGCGGACGTTCCGGCCGTGGTCATCGACCCCGGCGCGGCGCTGGATCTCGCCGTCGATCTCGTCGCTCCACCCGAGACAGCGCCGTACGCGACAGAAGCGCCGTAGGACGATCCGCGTTCGCGGGTTGTCCGCTTCTTGTACGGAATTCTTCGGGTGTCGGTCGAGCGAGAGCTCGCTCGCTGTTCGGTGCGTGTGATGAGCGGGCCCCCGGCTGTGACGACACGGCGCGGCGCGTGACGAACCGCTGCCTGCGGGTATGACAGGACGCGCGTCGATCGACGTCGATCCACTCCCGCGACTCGTGCACCATCGCTACGATGGTGACCGAGGGCCTCGCGGCCGGGTTGATTCATACACTACTCGACCGCATACGCGCGCGTGCGTCGTCCGCGCGTACCCGTCCGAACGCGGTGCAGAGCCGTCGAAGCCTGTTCGAGGCGGGACGCTGCTGCATTGCAGTGGGTGCGGTCCGCGTAGCTCCGCGGCCGCGGAGGCCGTGTCATCACCAATCGCCGCCGACGACCATTCGGCGCTCGTACACGACAGGAGGGACTGAATGTCCTCACCGGTATCCCGCCTTCTGGCGGTGTTCACCTTCGCCCTGCTTCCGACAGCCCTCGCGGCGCAGGAAGCGACGAGCGTGTCGGGTCGCGTCACCAACGAAACCGGCGCGCCGCTAGCCGCGGCCGCGGTTTCGATCAGCGGGATGGGGCTCGGCTCCATGACGCGAGAGGACGGCACCTATTCGTTCGTCGTCCCCGCCAACCGCGTCTCCGGGCAGACAGTCACCCTGCTCGCGCGTCGGGTGGGGTACACGCCCAGCTCGGCGCAGGTCACGTTACGCGGCGGCGCGATCACGCAGGACTTTACGCTCTCGCAAAGTCCGCTGCGGCTGCAGGAGGTCGTCGTCACCGGCGCGGGCACGTCGCAGACGCGCGAGCGGCTGGGCAACGTCATCAACTCCGTCGACAGCGCGATGATCCGCCGGTCGGCGGAGCCGCAGAACGTCGTCGCCGCACTCGCCGCGAAGGCGCCGAACGTGGAAGTGCGCACGCAGTCCGGTGAGCCGGGCTCGTCGGCGTACATCAAGATTCGAGGCGCGACCTCGATCGTCGGCACCAACCAGCCGCTATTCGTGGTCGACAATCAGCCGATCGACAACACGACGATCTCGAACGAGATCACGACCTTCCCCGGCAGCAGCGGCACCGTCCAGCAGAATCGAGCCGCCGACATCAACCCGAACGACATCGAATCGATCGAGATCCTCAAGGGCGCCGCCGCGTCCGCCATCTACGGCGCGCGTGCCGCGAACGGCGTGGTCCTCATCACCACCAAGCGCGGCGCCGCCGGCCCGACGCGGTACACGCTCTCGTCGACGGCGACGTTGGACGACGTCATCAAGACGATGCCGTTGCAGCGCACGTTCGGGCAGGGCAGCGGGGGCGTTGCCGCGACGTGCGCGGCCGCCAACTGCCAGCCGACCAATCTGTCGTGGGGCGCGCCCCTCGCCGGGGGCACGCCGACGTACAACCACGCGGAGGAGATCTACCGGACGGGGCTCACGACCGACAACAATTTGACCGTGTCCGGCGGCAATAACCGCACGACGTTCTTCCTCTCGGGCGGGCAGACGAACCAGCGAGGCGTCATCGAGGGTCCGAACAACCGTTACGACCGCACCACCCTCCGGCTTAAGGGAACGCACCAGCTCATCAACGCACTCACGCTCGGCGGCAACCTCTCCTACGTCGACGCGCGCGGCCATTACGTCCAGAAGGGATCGAACACGTCGGGACTCCTCCTCGGCGCCCTTCGTACGCCGCCGGAGTTCAACAACCGCGAATACCTCGACCCCATCTCGGGCCTCCACCGCTCGTACCGCTTCCCGCGACCGGATGCGACGAGCATCCGCGCCGGGCGCGGCTACGACAACCCGTTCTTCGTCCTCAACAACCCGGGCAACCGGAGCGAGCTCGGTCGGTTTATCGGCAACGTGAGCATGGACTACGTGCCGACGTCTTGGGTCAGCTTCCGCTACACGCTCGGCGCCGATTCGTACAGCGATTCGCGCGTCCAGGCGCTGCCGCTGACGTCCTCGGACAACCCCGTCGGCGCCGTCACGCGGTTCACGATCAACAACCTCGAGATCGACCACAACCTGACCGCGACGCTGCAGCGAGAGTTCTCGCCGACCATCAATACGCGACTCGTTCTCGGGCAGAACCTCAACTCGCGGCGGAACCGGCAGGTGTGGATCAACGGTCAAGAGCTCATCGCCCCGGAGCCGCTCGCTCTCCAGAACACCGTGACGTGGACGCCGACGGAGGTGAAGTCCGTTCAGCACGTCGACGCGTACTTCGCCCAGGCGGAGGCCGATCTGTACAACCAGGTCTTCGTCACGCTGGGGATCCGGAACGACGGCTTCTCGACCTTCGGGCGGAACAACCGGCGCGCGAGCTACCCCAAGGCGAGTGTGGCCTGGACGTTCACCAACGCGCTCGGGAACGCCGAACAGAGAGGGCTCCTGAGCTTTGGGAAGCTGCGCGCCGCGTACGGTGAGACGGGCCGGGAGCCTCCGGTGTACGGCACGATCACCGCGCTCTCGTCGACGTTGCTGTTCGGCAGCGGCTTCTCCGATTTCATCAGCGTCTCGCAGAGCGGGCAGGGCGGACTCGTCACGTCGACGAACCTCGGCAACGAGAACCTCCTGCCCGAGCGGAACCGCGAGACGGAGTTCGGCACGGACCTGGGCTTCCTCGACCAGCGTGCGGACCTGAGCCTCACGTACTACGACAAGCGGTCGAGCGACGTCATCCTGCTCGTACCGGTGCACGCGGCGTCGACGGGCGCGCTCACACAGCTCAAGAACGCGGCGACGATCAGCAACAAGGGCGTCGAGGCGACGCTCAACCTCCGGCCGATCAACACGCAGAACTTCGGCTGGAACGTCGGCCTGCAGTACGGCCGTAACCGCGGCAAGGTGCTGTCCCTCGCTGAAGGCGTGGAGTTCGTGCCGTACAACAACGAAGGCTTCACCGGCTCGATCGGGTCGGCGACTGTTGGCTTCCAGCCGGGCGTGATCCGCGGCCAGGAATTCGTGCGCTGCGGCCGCGGCTCGATGATCGACATCGACGGCGACAACGACCTCGACGACATCGACGCGCTGTGCGGTCCCGGTGCGAAGCCGGGGGCGCTGTTCATCGCCGCCGACGGCCTTCCGGTCGCCGACCCCGATCAGCGCGTGATCGCCGATCCGAATCCGCGGTGGACGGGGGCCGTCAACTCATCGATCCGCTACGGGCGCTGGCAGCTCTCCGGCTTGCTGGACATCCGCCGCGGCGGCCAGATCTGGAACGGGACTCGCGGCGCGCTTTACCGGTTCGGCACTCACAAGGACACCGAAGTCCGCACGCGCACGGGTACGTTCGGTCAGGACTGGTACACCGACGTCTACCCGGACGTGGCTGGCCCGGGCGCGGGTCGGGTTGCCTTCTCCACGCCCGCGGATTGGCAGGCGTGGTTTACCACTCAGGGCGGAAGCGCGGGTGACGTGCAGGCGCAGTTCGTCGAGGACGGCAGCTTCGTCAAGCTCCGCGAGATCTCGCTCAGCTACCGCGTCGAGCACGGCCAGCTCATGCAGCGTCTCGGCGTCGCGAGCGCCGACATCCGCATCGCCGGTCGCAACTTGAAGACCTGGACCGACTACAAGGGTCTCGACCCGGAGACCAACCTCGGCGGGGCCGAGTGGCTCACGCAAGGGATCGACTTCTTCAACAGTCCGCTCACGCGCTCGTTCGTGTTGACGGTCACGCTCAATCGATGAGCCGCGAGGACACTTTCGATATGCCGCATACGGTGAGAACGCGATTTCTTTCGGCGGTCGCCGCGCTGGGCCTCCTGGCGGGCGTGGCTGCCTGCAACGACTTCCTCGCCTGCGACGAGTGCACGGTCGACCCGAATCGCCCGACGATCGCGACAAACACGCAGCTCTTCGTCGGCGTTCAGTCGAACCTGTGGGCGCTCCTCTCGAGCGACCCCGCTCGGGTGACGGGCCTGTGGGCGCGCCACTTCGAAGGCGGGCTACAGCAGTACGTCCAGATCTACAACTACGGCTATAGCGAGCAGACGACGAACGGATTCCATAGCTCGCTGTACATCGGCGGCGGACTGGTGGACGTGCGCCGGCTCCAGGAAGGCGCGAGGGCCGCCAACGACAACCTGTTGCTCGGCATCGCGCAGGTGCAGGAGGCGCTGCTTATCGGCACCGGCGCGAGCCTGTTCGGGGACCTGGTGTATTCGGAGGCGCTGCAGGGCGAGGGGTTCCCGGCGCTGGACCCGCAACTGGAAATCTATGACGCCCTGCAGACGCTCCTCTCGGAGGCGATCACCAACATGGCGGCGACCGGCGCGTCGAACGTCGGCCCACGGGGCGCCGATCTGGCGTACGGTGGTGACCGAGCCAAGTGGACGCGTCTGGCGCACACACTGAAGGCGCGACTCTACCTGCACACGGCCGAGGTTCGTCCGCAGGCGTATCAGTCCGCGCTGACCGAGGCCCGCCTCGGGATCACCGCCCCGGCGGACAACTTCGTCGCCGCGTTTTCCGGCGCCGCCAACGAGCAGAACTTCTGGTACCAGTTTGCCGTGGTCCAGCGCGAGGGCTACCTGCTGCCTGACCCGTTCTTCGTAAACCTCCTCGAGTCGCGAAATGACCCGCGGCTCGAGGAGTACTTCAACGAGGACCTGACCGGCATCAGCGACGAGCGCCTCGAGCCGGACTTCGCGCAGCCGTTGGTGACCGCCAACGAAAACCTGTTGATTTGGGCGGAAGCCGCTTACCGCACCGGGGGGGCCGAGGCCGAGGCGCGTCAGCAGCTCGACGCGGCGCGGGCGTTGGCAGGGCTCGGGCCTGTGCCGGCGACGCTCGCCGGCCAGCCGCTGCTGAACGAGATCCTGACCGAGAAGTACATCGCGATGTTCCAGAACATCGAGGCGTGGAACGACTACAAGCGCACTTGTACGCCGAACCTGCCACCCGTCGATGCCACGCGAAAGATCCCCGCGCGGTTGTATTACGATGCTGCGGAGCAGCAGACCAATCCGAACAACATTCCCGTGCCGAGTCAGCAGCCGACGCGGAACCCGAACGACCCGCGCAACCTCGTATCGGAGGGCACCGGGGCGGTCTGCCTGGGGCAGTAGCACGTGTCGGGAATGCGACTCGGAGGCTGGCTTCGGCGCGCCGCGGGCGCGGCTGCGATGGCAGTCGTCGCCGGAGGCTGCTTCGCCTACCGTGCGACGGAGCCGGCCCGCGTCGCTCCGGGACAGCTCGTACG
Source organism: Gemmatimonadaceae bacterium (assembly GCA_046263215.1). Lineage (GTDB taxonomy): Bacteria > Gemmatimonadota > Gemmatimonadetes > Gemmatimonadales > Gemmatimonadaceae > JBHELH01. The sequence continues at coordinate 38,809 of JBHELH010000038.1, forward strand.
CGTGACGCTCACGCCCTCCGGCGCTCAGGAGCTCACGCAGCAGGTTGGCCCGCGCGTGGAGGCGCTCGACGGGCGCGTCCTCCAGGCGCGGGACAGCGCGTTCTCGGTCGCGGTGACGCAGCTTTCCCGCGCGCGCGCGGGTGAGGAGTTTTGGACCGGGGATAGTGTCGTCGTTCCTTTTCGGGGGGTCAGCTCACTCTGGGTACGACGGTTGGATCGTAAGCGAAGCGCGATGGCGGTCGGCGGCACGATCATCGCCGTCTTCGCGATGCGACGCGTGGTCCAGGAGGCCGGTCTCTTCGGCGGTGGGCCGGGCCGGCCACCGGGGAGTCAGTAGACGCCGCGGTTAGGAGAAAGAAGAAAGGGGAAGCCCTCGAGCGATCGAGGGCTTCTTCATTGTCCGCCAGGATCGCGTGGCCTCTAGGCGGCAACGGCCGCGCCCGCCAGGGGTGTTGGGGCCGTCGTCGCATGTCCTCGGCCGCCTTCCGGTGGCGAGCCGGCTCCGCCCAGGGATGGCTCTCGCGTCGAGTCAAGTTACGGCATGTCGCAGAGCGCTCGTCGGCCCGCGACACCGGCGTTACGTCCGGGCAACGAAGGGTGACGAGGGGGCCGCACTGCGGGGTTGATTCTACGCACGAGAGCCGACGGTTCGCCTCGTCGCGGACCGCACGCAACCCCACTCTTCATAGAGGGAAGCCAGACCATGGCCCCACGGCGGCTGAGCCCCTGGCTCACGGCGGGCGCGCTCGCGCTCGGACTGCTCACCGCGCCCACCGCAACGGCGGCGGCGCAGCAAGGAACGATCAGTGGGCGTGTCACCGAAGCAGGCACCGGGCAGCCGATCATCGAGGCCCGAGTGATCGTGATCGGGACGACGCTCTTTGCCCGAACGAACCCCGACGGGCGATACACCATTCGCGGCGTTCCACCCGGGCCGACCAGCGTCCGCGTGGTCCGCGTCGGGTTTTCCGAGCAGCGGCGCTCGGTGACCGTCGCGCCGGGCGAAACGGTCACGCTCGACGTCGCGATGGCCGAGGCGGTCGTGCGGCTCCAGGAAGTCGTCACGACGGCGACCGGTGAGGTGCGCCGCGTCGAGCACGGCAATGCGATCACAGCCATCGACGCCACGAATGTCACGCAGACGCAGGCAGTCAGCAACGTGGCGGACGTGCTCACCGCCCGCGCCCCCGGCGTTCACGTCACCGGAAGCTCGATGACCGGCGGCGGTGCGCGCGTGCGCATCCGCGGCGCGAACAGCCTAAGCCTCGCCAACGACCCGATCTACATCATCGACGGCGTTCGGATGACGAGCAACGTGGAGAGTATCACGTTCGGTACTGGGGGCACGTCGCCGAGCCGCGTCGGTGACATCAACCCCGAGGAGATCGAGAACATCGAGATCGTGAAGGGCCCGTCGGCGGCGACGCTTTACGGCACCGATGCCGCTAACGGCGTGGTCGTCATCACCACCAGGCGCGGCCGCGCCGGCGCAGCCCGCTGGACGGCGTACGCCGAGGGCGGCATCGTCGACGACAACAACGACTACCCGACGAACTACACGCTAGCCGGGCGGAATCCGAGCACGAGTGCGTACATCGAGGGCTCCAACTGCACTCTGTCGCACGTGTCGTCCGGGAGATGTGTCGCCGACAGCGTGCGTTCGCTGAACGTGTTCAACGACCCCGAGGTCTCGCCGCTGCGCCTCGGGTACCGGAACCAGTACGGCCTTCAGGTGTCCGGCGGGACCGAGGCCGTTCGGTATTGGGTCGGCGGCGAGGTGGAGGGCGAGAGTGGGACGCTCGGCCTGCCCGCGTTCGAGCGACGCCGGTTCCAGACCCAGAACATCCCGATACGGGACTACGTCAGCCAGCCGAACGCGCTGGAGCGCCTGAGCGTCCGCGCGAACCTCAGCGCCGCCATCAACCCGAAGCTCGACGCGCAGCTTTCGACCAACTACATCCAGGTCGACCAGCGGTTCCCCCTCGAGTCGAACGCGACGGCCGGGATCGGATCCCAGGCCTTCGGCGGGCCCGGGTACAAGGAGAACGGCAACGTCGCCGGCCTCGAGGCGGGAGCCGCTCCGGTCCCGCTGCGCGGCTACCGCGCCTTTACGCCCGGCATGGTCTTCCAGGAGACCATCAACCAGCGCGTCAACCGCTTCATCGGCAGCTCGAACTGGAACTGGCGGCCGACGTCCTGGATGCAGAACCGCGCCAACATCGGGATCGACTACTCGGCCCGCACCGACGACGACCTCCGCCGCCGCGGCGAGGGCACCACGCTCGCCGCGACGACGCGGCTCGGGTTCAAGGGAGCGGCGGGAACCAACATCCGCAATTTCTCGGTCGACCTCGGCAGCACGGGCACGTGGCAGGCGCGCGAGTGGCTCAACTCGAGGACCACGGTCGGCGTGCAGTACGTCAACTACAAGTTCGATCAGCGGACCGGGTCGGGGCAGGACCTCGCCCCCGGCGCAATCACGGCGGGTGCTGGCTCCAACCAGAGCGCGTCAGAGTCGAATACCCTTTCGAAGACGCTCGGCCTCTTTATCGAGGAGGCCCTGGACATCCGCGAGCGGCTGTTCATCACGGCGGCCGTGCGCTCGGACCAAAACAGCGCCTTTGGCACCAACTTCCAGCGGGTCCTGTACCCCAAGCTCGGGCTGTCCTGGATCATCTCCGACGAGGGCTTCTTCCCGCGGATGAACTGGCTGAGCCATCTCCGACTCCGCTCGGCGTATGGCGCTTCCGGCCAGCAGCCGGGGCCAAACGACGCCATCCGGTTCTTCGAGGACGTGCGGTTCAACGTGCAAGGCACCGACGTGTCGGGCGTACGTCCCTCGACGCTCGGGAACCCCGAGCTCCGGCCCGAGAGGGCGACTGAGTTCGAGGCCGGGTTTGAGAGTCGGCTGCTCGGCAATAGGGTGAACGTCGACCTCACGTATTACAACAAGCTCACGAAGGACGCGCTCATCTCCGAAGTTCTCGCGCCGTCGCTCGGTACGGGAGCGACAACCAGACGGTCGAACCTCGGCTCGGTGAAGAACGTCGGCTGGGAGTTCAGCCTGACCTCGCAGATCCTTAACGGACCGCGCGTCGGCTGGGATGCTGCGCTGAACGGGTCGACCAACTGGAACAAGCTGGTCAGCATGGGCGCCGTCCCGCCGCAAGTCGGCGCGACGACGCGAGCCCAGGCGGGTTACCCGCTGTTCGGGTACTGGCAGCGCAAGTACACCTACAGCGACGCAAACAACGACGGTTTCATCACCCGCGACGAGCTGACCGTCGACGACTCGTCGACGTTCGTCGCCCCCTCCGCTCCGAAGCACCAGGCCATCGTCACGACCGGCCTCGAGGTGCTCGGCCGGAAGCTCCGGCTCCAGACGCTGATCGATTACAAAGGGGGCCACTACGTGCTGAACGGCACGGAGCGGATCCGGTGCCAGAGCCGGGTGAACTGCATCGGGACGAGCCTCCTCGGCGCCCCGCTCTGGGAGCAGGCACGCGCGGTAGCCCTCCGCGAGCACTCCTCGGGCACGCAGTTCGGCTTCATGGAGCAGGCCAGCTTCATCCGGTGGCGCGAAGCGTCGATCGCGTACACGATCCCCGATCGGTTCGCCGCGCGCTTCCTCCGCGCACGCGGGGGGGCGATTGCTTTCGCCGCGCGCAATCTCGGGATGATATGGACCAGGTATAGCGGCATCGATCCCGAGGCGGACGCCGATGCGGGGAACGCGGGCGATCTGCCGTTCAACTTCCAGACGGTTGCCCCGAAGACGTACTACACGCTCCGGTTGACCATGAACTTCTAACGGCGACGAGGACCTCGACTGACCATGCGTAACTTCATCCGAGCGCGGCGCCGATTCGCGACGGCCGGAGTGGCGTTCTCACTCGCGGCGCTGGGCGGCGTGCAGGCGTGTCGGGCGACCGACCTGCTCGAGACGCAGGACCCCGATGTGATCTTCCCCGAAGATCTGGACAGTCCTCAAGGGGCGGAGGGGCTGCGGCTCGGCGCGCTGTCCCGCCTCCGTACACTCGCCGGTGGGAGCGGTAGCGCGGGCGAGAACGCTTGGCTCTACAGCGGGCTGCTCGTCGACGAGTTCGGGTCGTCATCGACGTTTACGCAGAACGACGAGACTGACAAGCGCGCCGTCCTCGTGAACAACGCGCTGGTCACAAGCCACTTCCGCGACTATCACCGGGCGCGCGTGGCGCCGCTGGCGGCGCTTGAGGCGTTGCGGAGGCACAACGCCACCGACGTGGTCTCCGCGGCCGAGATGTTCTTCGTGAAGGGCTTCGCCGAGCTGTCGCTTGCACAGGACTTCTGTAACGGCGTGCCGCTGAGCCGTGGCCTCAGCTCGGAGGAACTTACCTACGGCGGGCCGCTGAACGTTGTTCAGGTATTCGACACCGCACGGGCCAGCTTCGATTCGGCGCTCGCGCTGCTCCCTGCATCGGTGACCGGCACGCAGGCCACTCTAATTCGCAACGCGGCGCGGGTTGGGAAGGCACGGGCGCTCGTCGGTATCAGCCGGTCGAACCTCGCCGAAGCGGCGGCGCTGGTCGGGGGCGCCACGCCGGTCCCAACCAACTTTGCCTACAACTCGACCTTCGTTGTGGGGACAGGCGACAACCAGATCTGGGCGTTCACGACGAGCAACCGCCGGTACACGATCGGTGACAGCGTGGAGGGCAATGCGCGCAACATCCGCGTGCTGAACGCGATCCCGTTCGTCTCCGCCCGGGATCCGAGGGTACCAGCGGATTACGTCAGGCAGAATATCGTCCGCGACGCCGCCGGTAACATCACCCGCGCCGATACCGTGCGTGGACAGGACGGCCAGACGTACGCGCGGGTGCAGACCCGTTACGGAAGGTCAGACCCGCTGGCCATCGTCAACAGCATCGACGCGCGGCTGATCCAGGCCGAGGCGCAGATGGAAGCTGGCAACTTCGCCACCCCGGCGACCGGAACGCTGGCGATCCTGAACGCCCTACGCCAGGGGCCGACACGGGTCGGCGGCTCGGATAATTCCCCGCTCAACGTAAGCAACATGGCGGCGCTCACCGACCCCGGCACGCCCGAAGCTCGCGAGGACCTGTTCTTCCGCGAGAAAGCGTTCTGGACGTTCGGCCGCGGCCAGCGGCTGAACGACCTCCGGCGGCTCGTGCGCCAGTACCAACGCGCGCCGACCGCGACGTTCCCATTTGGCCCCTACTATAAGGGTGGCGACTACGGACCGGACATGAACTTCCCGGTCCCGCAGGCAGAGCTCAACAACCCGCAGGCCCAGACTTGCACGAACCGCGACGCGTGACCTGATCGTTCGGGGACCGGGCGCAGCGACGCCCCGTCGGTGATCGGTCACCGGCGGGGCGTCGCTCGTTTCTCGGCGCGCGCGGCGCGCTGTTCGCACCGGTGCGGACATCGGTGCCGCGGCATATCCTTCAGGAGCGCACGGATATGCCGTTCGCTCGGCACCCGGTCCGCGTAGCCGGGTAGGACGACATCATGCTAGGCGTTCGAATCACACTCGCTGCGGTCCCGTCTGCGCGCCGATATTGGGTAGCGCTCGCGGCGGTCGCCTTGCTCGCGGTGGGCGGGGTCGTAGTCGCCGGTCGGCGCGAGTCGATGGACCGAAGTGGTGGGCTCGACGCCGGCGCGGCGTTCGTCGATGCGCTCCTCGCTCGTACAGAGGCGGCCGATCGCCCGCGAGACGTCTCGTTTGCCGACGCTGTGGCCCTCGGATATCTGGAGCGGCTCCGCCTCGGTCTTGGCAGCCCCTTCCGACTCATCGAGTACGCCTCACACGACCCCCGGCTGGATTCGACGGCACGGCGGCGGGTCGCGTGGGCGCTGGTCGGGCGTACGCTGCGAGGCGAGTCGTACGTCGTCGAGCCGGCGGCGCTCGCCGGCGTCGCGCTGCCCGTAGCGACCGATTCCCAATCGGCCTCCGTCGCGCGCGCGGCGCGCCACCTCACGTTGGTCGAGTCCGCCGTCGACGGAGCTCCTGATCCCCGCGCCGGCGAGCTCGCGGTACGACTCGCGTACGCTCTCGCGGCCGCGGAGCGCACCGTCGAGCGCAGCGCGGTTACGTTCGTCGCGCCTGTCGCGGCGTTGGTGCGCGATCGGAAGTCCGCGATGTCGGACGCGCGACGGCTCCTGAAGGCAGCGCGAACCGGCAATGTCGATCCCCTGTCGCTGCTCGCGACGTGGCGCCGTGAACGGCGCTTCGCCGTGGAGCGTCCGGCCGCGGAGCTGATCGGCGAGGCGACAGAGGCCGCGGCGATGGCTCGCGTCCCGGCCCTGCTCGATTCGATCCGGGCCATCGCTCGGCACCTGCCAATGGACACGGCGGCCGCGCGGCCGGCGGGGCGCGCGCGGGCCGCGGCGCCGCTGCTGCGTCCCGCCGTCGCTGAGCGGCTGGCCTCGGGTGTTGCGCGGTACGCGCCCCCTCAAACGCCCGTCGTGACTGCTGTACGACACCACGCCCCCGGACTGCTCGGCGCGGACGGCAGCGCGACGGCGCTGCGGCGCGAGTTCGTGGAGCGGGCAGTCAACGAAGAGGCGTTCGCCGCGCAGGCCGCACGCCTGGCGGCACACGAGCCTCACGAGGCGCCGGTCGCGCGCGTCGCCGTCGCAGCGGCGGCGGCGCTCCGGACCTACGCGCAGGAGACACCGTGGTTCCCCGGTGACCCGGCCCCGACCGACGACGAGCTGCGGCGCGAGTTCGGCGTCGCGAGCGTGCGCTTCGACGGCGGTGTGCCGTCGCAGTGGCGGCCCTACTATCGACGCATGCTCGCCGACGGTCTGCGCGACTTGAGCCGCATCTTCCCGGCCGTTTCGCTCGACGGGGCGCGCATCCGCTTCCGGAGCGGGGGACTCGGCGGCGCCACGCTGGCGATGCACGACCCCAGTTCGCGGACCATTCATCTCCCGATCGCGACCGCGTCGGGCGCGCTCGCGCACGAGGTCGCCCACGATCTCGACTGGCAGATGGGCCGGCGCCGCTACGGGCGCCGCGGCAGCTACGGCACCGACGTCGTCGTGCGCGAGCAGCGCGGGCGGCTCGCCGCATCGTTGCGTGGCCTCACGTCGGCGCGCTTGATCCCGCCGGTCGGCCCGAACGGCGCGCGGCCGCCGGACGAGGTTCGTCCCGCGGAGGTCTTCGCCCGCACCCTGGACTGGTTCGTCTCGATCGCGCTGGCGCGCGAGGGGCGCGTCAACGGCTACCTCTCGGCCGTGCAAGACGAGGTGTTGACCGGTCACGTCGCGGTGTTGCCGCGCGACGTCGGGGGGTGGAGCGCGCAGGCGCTTGCCGACGTGTTGGAGGAGACGACGCTCGTCGGCGCGCCGCTGCGGGAATGGCTGCTCGCGCAGTGGGGGCCCGCACGGGGCCGCCGGCCCTTTACGCTCGTCCGCGAAGTGCTTGCCGCGCCGATGACGCGAGGCAGTGGCACAACTACGCGCCTCGGCGATGGGGCCGATGCCCCCCGGTGCGGTGCGTTGCCCGCCGCGAGCCCGGCGCGGTCGCGGGCTGCGCTCGCGCGTCTCGCCGCCGAAGCGCGGGCGAGGGGCGTGCTCCGCACCCGCGCCCAGCGTTACCCGGAGGCGGCGCGTCCGTCGTGGGCCGCGAGTCTGCTGGGCCAAGGGCCATGGTCGCCGGAGCTCGGCGAGGACGCTGTGCGACGCCTGGCGGCGGTCATTCTCACGCGGGTCGAGGAGGCCGGCGCCATCGGCGCGGCACTCGGCTGGGCCGAGCCCGCCGCCGAGGTGACCTCTCGAAGTACCGCGATCGCCGCGTTGAACGGCTGCTCCCTTCGGATCGACTGACGCCGGTCGCTCAGGGAGAAATCGCGAGGCCCCACGGCCTGCGACCGACCGGGATCGTGGCGAGGACACGGAGAGCCGTGGCGTCGATCACCGATACGTCGTTCGACAAGCCGTTGGCGGTATAGATGAACCTTCCGTCCGGAGAGACGGCGACGCCCCACGGCCGCCGACCGACGGCCACAGACCGAACGACGCGGAGGCGAGCCGCGTCGACGACCGACACGCGATCGGCGCTTCCGTTGGCGACGTAGATCCATCTCCCGTCCGGAGCGACGGCGACGCCGACCGGCTTCCCCTCGCCGCCCTCGAGCTCGATCGTTTCAAGCACCTCTCGCGTCCGCGTGTCGAGCACGACGAGCGTGCCCCCGATCTCGGCCGTCACGTACGCTCGGCGACCATCGGGAGAGAAGGCCACCGCGCGCGGCCGGGGGTCGACGAGCACGTTACCGACGACGGCGTTCGTGCGCGCGTCGAGAACCGAGACGCTGTTGCTCGTCTCCGCGGTCACGTAGACCCAGCGTCCGTCGGGGCTCGCCGCGATTCCCTCCGGCTCGATCCCGACGACGGCCGTCGATAGCACGCGGCGGGTCCGCAGATCGATGACGGTCGTCGTCCCCGCGTCCTCGTTCGCCGCGAAGACCCGTGACCCGTCGGGGGCCACGGCCAACTGCTCAGGATCGGTGCCTGCCTTGAACCGTGCGACCTCGCGCCGCGAGGCCGCGTCGATGACGACGATCGCATCGCGATCCGACTCCGCGTTCGGCGCGTCGTCGCTGACGGCGACGAAGATCCGCCGCCCGTCGGGGCCGACCTGAATGCCGCGGGGCCGCGCGCCAATCGGGATCGTCGCGACGACGCGCTGCGTTCGCAGGTCGACGACGGAGATGTCCTGCGAGCCCTCGTTGCTCACGAACGCGAGCGAACGACGCGTTGCGGGCGGCGTCGCCTGTGCCGCCGACGCTCGACCGCCGGACCCGAGCGTCGCCGTCCAAGCGAAGACCGCGACTGTCGCGACCCGCACCCGGCGCGCCGAGCAGGTCATCGCGGGCTGACGCCGCTCGCGGCTCCGCACGCGGAGCGATCCTCGAGTACCGTCGCCGCTCGGCCGTAGGCGACATCGGTCGGCACCTCGGCGACGACCCGACCTGGTTCGGCGCCGCGAATCTCACGCGCGACGACGTACAGTGGTTGACGCAGCTCGCCAGTGCGCCTGTCGAACGCCAGGGGCTCGCCTTTGTGGCCGTCGAACCGTGCTGCCGGCCGCGCGACGTAACGCGTGAGATCCACAGCCTGCGTCGAGCGTGCCCGAAGCGCGGCCTCGGTGAGGATCTTCATCGCCATCCACCCGGCCCACGCAGCGGCGTCCATGTCCGCGCCAAAGCGGCGCCGATATCGCTCGTTGAGCTGCGCTGCGCCGTAGCGCCCGAGCGTGTGATGCCAGAGGTCGATCGTGAGGTCGCCCGCGTAGCCAGTGCCTGCTCGCCGCGCGTGTGTGTCGCGCGCGCGTTGAAGTGTCGCCGCACTCGGCTGGAGGTAGTACACGAGCCGCGGGCATTCGTCGCCATGGTCCCGATCCGCCGTGCACTCGAGAGCGAGAAACGTCACGCGCCGCTCCGTCGCAAGCGCCGCGAGTGCGCGGCAGCTTGCCTCATCGAAACCGCCGACGAGCGCGGACACCGGGTGCGCAAGCAACCGGCTCGCCGTATGCATCATCCCGTCCCTGGAGGCCGCGCGTTCCGACAACACTTCGATCGCGAGACCGAAGAGCGCGGCGGTACGCGCCGCCTCTTCGGCCCCGAGCGTCACTCCCTGCCACGCGGTATCGAAGCGCCGGCTCCCCGCCTTGTCCCCCGGCAGCAAGACGCCGACCCGCAGCGTGTCGTGGGCAACCCGCGCGGACTGCGCGCGGAGTTCGCCGCGCGGAGCCCCGTCGACGTGCGCTGGCGGCAGCGACAGCGCGGCCGCGAGCAACGTCGCGCGTATGGTAAGTCGTCGCGGGTTTGACACGGAGGCGAATATGGCCCTGGGATCGATGGATCGGTGCAAGCCATAGGCCTCCTGAGCGGCCCTCGTCGCGTGGTCTGCTTGTTGCCAAGCTCGCGGGGCTGGATGCGAGCCTCTCCGGTGCGTGACCCTCGACTTCGGTCGGACGAGACGTGGGATCTCGGTGCGCGCGCCCGGCGCGCGAGCGCCGCCGGATCGCGCACCAGGCGTACGCCAGCGTACACGGCCGCCGTACGATTCGCTGTCGCCGTCGGACTCGGTGCTCCGAGCGTTAGCTTGGCCTTGCTCGCGGCGGGCTGCCTCAAGGAGCCGAGCGACGAGCGGCCGATCCAGAGCGCCGCCGCCGCGGCGCCGCGCGCCTTTTCCGGAATTCCGACGATCGCGCCCGCGGCGGCGGCGCCGGAGGACGGCCAGTGGGTTCGGCCGGCCAAGGACTACGCGAGCAGCCGGTACAGCGGGCTGACGGAGATCACCGCCGACAACGTCCGCAGGCTGGGTCTCGCCTTCACGTTCTCGACCGGCGTGCTGCGCGGGCACGAGGCGGCGCCACTCGTGGTGAACAACACCATGTACGTGGTGACGCCGTACCCGAACATCCTCTACGCGCTCGACCTCACGCAGCCCGGCGCACCGATCAAGTGGAAGTACGAGCCGAAGCCCGAGGCGGCGGCGCAGGGCGTCGCATGCTGCGACGTCGTGAACCGCGGTGCGTCCTTCGCCGACCAGAAGATCGTCTTCAACACGCTCGACAACCACACGATCGCGGTCGACGCGGCGACCGGCCGCGAACTGTGGAAGACGAAGCTCGGCGACATCAACATGGGCGAGTCCATGACGATGGCGCCGCTGGTCGTGAAGAACCGCGTGCTCGTGGGGAACAGCGGCGGCGAGTTCGGCGTCCGCGGCTGGCTCACGGCGCTCGATCTCGGCACAGGGCGCGTGGTGTGGCGCGCGTTCACGACGGGTCCGGACAAGGACGTGCTGATCGGGGATCGCTTCCGGCCGTTCTACACGTCCGATCGGCAGCGCGATTTGGGGCTGAAGACGTGGCCGGGCGATACGTGGAACATCGGCGGCGGGACCGTGTGGGGCTGGATCTCCTACGACCCCGAGCTCGATCTGATCTACTACGGGACGGCGAATCCCGGACCGTGGAATCCCGAGCAGCGGCCCGGGGATAACAAGTGGACATCGTCGATCTTCGCCCGCGACCCCGACGACGGTCAGGCTGCGTGGGCCTATCAGTGGTCTCCGCACGACGAGCACGATTGGGACGGCGTCAACGAGCAGATTCTGCTCGATGCGCAGATCGGCGGCCAGGCGCGCAAGCTCCTTGTCCGTCC
>JBHELH010000039.1:0-21758 GCA_046263215.1 Gemmatimonadaceae bacterium
TGGTTAGAGCGCTCGCTTCACACGCGAGAGGTCGGCGGTTCGAGTCCGCCGCTGCCCATCGGCATGATCGTGCGACCAGCAAACGGTGCCCCGGGTGCCGGTCCGGGGGTTCGAGTCCCCGCGCGATCATCATTGACGCAGCAGCGCCCGGTGGCATGACCCAACCGGGCGCTGCTGCGTTCGAGGTCAGCCGTCGCTATGACGCTACGAGCGCCGCGGTCGAGCCGGCCCGTTCGGGTGGGTCGTTACACGCGCGCCCCCGCGCCGCAGCCGGCCGGCGAGCGCCTCGTCCACCCGCGCCCGAAGGACTAGCCGGTCCTCGACGACGCGCTGCTCGAGCACCTCGGCGCCTCTGTGCAGCTCGGCGAGCAATCTGCCGTCCGACGCGGAGAGCTCGATCTCTGCTTCCGGCCGACGCGACCGCACCGCGACCTGTAGTGCGCGCCGGAGGGGCTCCAGCCCGCCGGGCGTCACCGCCGATACGTAAAGCGCGTCCGGGACTCGCTCGCGGACCTGGGCCTGCACCTCGAGTAGCTCCGCCTCGCCGAGTAGGTCGGTCTTGTTCACGACGAGTAAGGTCGGCTGCTCCGACGCGCCGAGCTCCTCGAGCACCTGCTCCACCACCGACCAGTGCTCGACCCACGCTGCGTGGCTGCCGTCGATGACGTGGAGCAGCAGATCCGCGTCTTTGGTCTCTTCAAGGGTCGCACGGAACGACGCGACGAGGTGGTGTGGCAGCTTCCGGATGAACCCGACCGTGTCGGTGAGCAGAGCGCGCATCCCGTCGCCGGTGTCGACCTCGCGCGTGAGCGGGTCGAGCGTCGCGAAGAGCCTGTCCTCGACGTAGACCTCGCTCGCGCCGGATAGCCCGCGCAGGATCGACGACTTCCCGGCATTCGTATAGCCGACCAGCGACGCCTTGAATTCCGCGGCGCGCGCCTGACGCATCACCTCGCGGCCCGTCTGCACCTCGCGGAGCCGCTCTTTGAGCAGCTTGATTCGCTGATTGATGAGCCGGCGGTCAGTCTCGAGCTGAGTCTCGCCGGGGCCCCGCATTCCGATGCCGCCGCGGAACTTCTCGAGGTGCGTCCACATGCGCGTCAGTCGCGGCAGCATGTATTGAAGCTGCGCGAGCTCGACCTGCATCTTCGCTTCGCTCGTCCGCGCGCGCGTCGCGAAGATGTCGAGGATGAGCTCCGCGCGGTCCATGACGCGCCGCCCGATCGCGTCCTCCAGGTTCTTTCCCTGAGACGGGGAAAGCTCGTCGTCGAAGACGGCGATGGTCGCCTCGGTTCGGCGAACGAGCTCCGCGAGCTCTTCGACCTTGCCCTTGCCGAGGTACGTTGCGGGGTGCGGTCGGTCGAGCTGCTGCGTCAATTCACCGACGACCGCGGCGCCGGCGGTGTCGGCGAGGAGCGCGAGCTCGCGAAGGTGCTCGCCCGCCGCGTACCGGTCCGGGGCGCGCTTCAGCGGGGCCCCGACGAGCACGACGCGCTCGCGCGCCGGCTCAAGGGTGATCAGGTCTCGGGCGATGAGCCGGACTCCGTGTTGAGTGGGTACGTGTGGCGGCCGATGCCGCGCGTGTAGGCGTTCAGCGCCCGCCGCCGAGTGTCGAGAAGCGACCCGTCGTGCTGTAGGGGACGGTGAAGTTCCCGAGCGGCGAGCCGACCGTGACGTCGCCCGCCAGACGATAGTTCACGGTGCCCGTGTTCAGGATTTGACGTCCGGCCTCACCGACGCCGCGGTACGAAAAGTTCACCGGGATCGCGACGAAGAGCGTGTCGCGCCCCGGCACCGTCTGGTGCTCCGTGACGGCGCCGGTCGCGAACGTCACCGTGTCGAAGAGCAGCCTGTAGGTGAGGCGCGTCGCGTCGAGACGATAGTTGTTCGGGTTGTAGACGGCGAGTGCCACGTCCACCGAGCCTCCTGTCAATCCGAGGCCGTTGAGGCGGATGTTGCGAACCGAAACCACCGGCTCCTGGAACGCTTGCCGCGCGATCGTTGCGCAGCCCGCGGCCGCCGCCGCGAGCATGACTGCCGACAAAGCTACGAACCGTCGCATCGATTCCTCCGGTCTGCGTCGAATGCCGCCTTCATTCGCGAGCCGGCTCGCCCTCACCGGCCGCGGCGGGCGGCGCGGCCTCGCCGCGCGCACGCCGCGCGAGGTCGGCCCACCACGCGAGTCGCCGCGCGATCTCCTTCTCGAATCCGAACGGTCCCGGCACGTAGAACGCCGAGCCGCTCAACCGCTCCGGCAGGTACTCCTGCGGGGTGTATGCCTCCGGGACGGCGTGTGCGTACTGATACCCCTGTCCGTATCCCAGTTCCTTCATGAGCGGCGTCGGCGCGTTGCGGATGTGCAGCGGCACCGGCTCCGCGGGTGTCTCCCGCGCCGCGTCGAGCGCCGCGTGCAGCGCGCGCTTCGCGCTGTTCGACTTCGGCGCGGTCGCCAGATATACGACCATTTGCGCGAGCGGGAGGTAACCTTCGGGCGGTCCCAGCATGTGGAACGCGTCGCGTGCCGCGACCGCCAGCTTGAGCGCCTCCGGGTCCGCGAGACCGACATCTTCGGCCGCCATCGCGATCGACCGTCGGAAGATCACGAGTGGGTCCTGCCCGGCCTCCAGCATGCGCGCCATCCAGTACAGCGCGCCCTGCGGGTCGCTGCCGCGCAGGCTTTTGTGGTAGGCGCTGAGCATGTTGTACGTCTCGTCGCCCCACTTGTCGAATCGGGCGAACCGCAGCTGAAGCGCCTCGCGCGCCGCGCCTGCTGTCACATGTCCCGCCGGTCCCACGTGCGCGGCCGCGGCCTCGAGTGCGGTCAGGGCGCGCCGCGCGTCGCCGTCCGATTCGGCGGCGATGAGGGCCAGTGCGTCGTCGTCGGCTTGGAGCCCGAGGGCGCCGAGCCCGCGCTCCGCGTCGGCGAGCGCACGGTCGAGCAGGGACCGCAGGTCGGAGGCCTCGAGCGCGCGGAGGACGAAGACGCGTACGCGGGACAGCAGCGCGCCGTTGATCTCGAATGACGGATTCTCGGTCGTCGCTCCAACGAGCGTGATCGTCCCCGACTCGACGTGTGGGAGGAACGCGTCCTGCTGCGCCTTGTTGAGCCGGTGGATCTCGTCCGCGAAGAGGATCGTGCCACGGCCGAGCGCCCGCCGGTCCTCGGCGTCGGCAACGATCTCGCGTACGCGCGGGACGCCCTCGCTCACCGCCGAGAAGGGTACGAACTCGCGGTCGGTGTAGCGCGCGATGAGGCGGGCGAGGGTGGTCTTTCCAGACCCGGGCGGCCCCCAGAAGATCATCGAGCCGACAGTGCCGCGCTCAATCGCGTCGCGCAGCGGCTTCCCGTGCCCCAGCAGGTGGTCTTGCCCCACGAACTCGTCGAGCGATCGCGGACGGAGGCGCGCTGCCAGCGGCTCGCCTGAGCGGGCCTCGGCGAAGAGCGTCGCGGCGTCGGCCGAACCGCGCTGCTGTCGCCGTCTAGGCACGTCGTTCACCCGCGCGCATGCGTCAGGCCCCGGCGGCGTAGCGAGCCGCGACGTACAGCGCGCAGCCCGCGAAGAAGCTGACCGGCACCTGCCACCCCGCCTTGGCTTGAAACTCCGGGACGAGGTTCGACGCGCCGACGTAGAGCGTGACGCCCGCGGAGAGCGCCAGCCCGTGCGTCGCCAACGGGCCAACGCGCGCGGTCACGAACACCCCGGCGATCGTCGCCGCGCCTAGCAGGCCCGCCGCGGCCAAGGCCGCCCGCTTGCCGGCGCCGGCCGCCATGAACAGGCTCGAGATCGCCAGCCCTTCCGGAAGCTTGTGGAGTACGACCGCGAGAAAGACGAGCATGCCCAGTGCGTCGCTCACCCGGGCGCCGCTCGCGACCGCAACGCCGTCGACGAACGTGTGCAACAGAAGCCCGACGAGCGCGGACACGCTGACGACGCGGGTTATCGCGTGCGTCTCCTCGCCGAAGTGGAAGTGCTTGGCGATCGTGTGCTGCGTGAGGTGTACGAGCAGGTAGCCTACCAGGGCGACGGCGGCGGCCTGCTCACCCGTGCGCCGGATCGCCTCCGGGAACAGGTCGAGCAGCGCCACGGAGATCAGAAACCCCGCGGCGAACGCGAGCATCAAGTCGATCGCCCGGAGGCCCCACCGCGCACCCGTCGTCACCGTCAGGGCGCCGAGGATGTTCGCCGCCGCCGCCGCGAGGGCGTACAGCAGCTCGGCGCGCGTCACGCAAGCCGGAGCGACAAACGCTCCGCCGCCGCGGCGACGGCGCTCACCAGCTCTGGCGCGGCCGGGAACTGCTGCCGCGGCACCTTCCAGCTCTTCGTGCGAACTCGCGGCTGCTCCTCCAGGCCCTTGCCCTCGAGCAGGTACAGCCAGCGGTCCGTCCGCGCGAAGATGAAGAGCTCGAGGTCCGGCGTGAGGGACAGCTGGTCTTCCGAGGTGTAGATCGTGAACTCGACGCCGCCGTAGCGGGCCAGCAGCAGCTTCAGGCGGGCGAGCACCTCCCGGACGTCCGGCAATGCAAGCGCTTCACCGCGCCACGTGCGCCCGCTCCGCAGGTCGTCGACCAGCACGTCGACCGCCGGCGGCAGCTGAGCCGAGAGTGCGTACAGGAGGTCGACGACGCGCTCCGCGTTGGCGACGACGTGCGCGATGAAGTGGTCGTCCTCCTGCGAGAACGTGAACCCGTCGGCGCTGGTACGGAATCGCCGCCAAATCGACGCCTCCGGCTGCCTGCCTCGAAACAGCATTCCTGCGGTCACCTCCCCCGCGTGGTGTCTGGCGATCCCCCGCCGCCGTCCCCCGTGCCGTACAAACGCGTCGCCTCCTCCATGAGCCAACCCGGCGTGTTGCGCGACGGATCCTGAATCACGCGGTCGAGGAGCGCTTGAAGAATCTTACCTAGCCCGGGCCCCGGCGGGATGCCGGCGCGTCGCATGTCGTCGCCGTCGACGGCGAGATCGGACAACTCGACGGGGTCGCGGAGGCGGCTGCGGAGGAGCCGGCGATACAGAGCACGTACCGCGCCCGCCTCCGGCGACGGCTCGGAAGCCGCGCGGCGCGCGGACCATACGGCGGACGCAACTCGCATCACCAGTGGCACATTCACTCGTCCGATCTCGGCAACCCAGCGCCGCACGGCCGCGTCGTCCAGCGACTCACCACCCGCGAGGGCGCGCTCCATCGCCGGGCCTATCGCACGCCATCGTTCGACTAGCGTCGCCACGGCCCCGGCGTCGGACTTCGAGAAGCGGAGCGCCCCGAGTGCCTCGCTGACGTCGGCGCCGCGCCGCTCGGAGAAGAGCACGGCGAAGCGGACAATCCGCCGCGCGCGGACGCGCGGCGCCGGGCCCTCGCTCAGCGGGGCGACACAGTCCACCGCGACCACCGTGCGGCTGCCGACGCTCGCCAACGCGGGCACGAGCACCGCCATCGCGCCGCTCTCGAGCCACAGGTTAAGAGCCACGCTCGGGTGCGGAAGCTGGTCCATCGTCTTCTCCAGCTCCTGCCTCACGCGCTCAGCGGACAACCGGCGGAGCTGCGTCGCGCTGGCGAGGATCGCGTCCCACGTCGCGCCGTCGATCGTGAACCCGAGACGCCCGGCGAACCGAATGGCCCGCAGCGCACGCAGTCGGTCCTCCCGCATTCGCTCGTTCGGATCGCCGACGGCGCGAACGACCCGCCGTTCGAGGTCTGCGCGCCCACCGAACGGGTCGCGTAACGTGCGTCGCCGCGGATGGTAAGCCATCGCGTTGATCGTGAAGTCGCGCCGGGCCAGGTCGTCGTCGAGCGTCGCACCGTACTCGACGACGGCATGGCGCCCGTCCGTGCGCACATCGCGGCGAAACGTCGTGACCTCGTGCAGCCCGCCAGAACGGTCGAGCACGCCTACGGTCCCGAAATCGAGGCCAACCGGAACCGTTCGGCGGCGACCAAAGACGCGCTGAACCTCCTCGGGCGTCGCGGCCGTCGCCAGATCCCAGTCCAGGTGCGAGCGCCCGAGAAGAGCGTCGCGGACCGCGCCCCCGACGCACCAGGTTTCGTAGCCGGCCTCTTCCAGGCGGTCGGCGATCTCTAGCACGGTCGCGGGCGGTTCGAGCCGCGCCGGCGGGGGATTTGGCAACGCGGAAGCGGGCTGAGGCAAAACGGGCCCTTGATCGCCAGGGACGATACCCGCCCGTTGTCTCGGTGTGAAGGTCGGGCCTTCTTTCAAGGCCTGATCCCGGCGATATTTATTTGTTTATGTCAAAGCCGGCTCAGCGTCACTCCCGCACGACGCGGGCTGAGTAGACCTTTAGCGCACGGAGTCAGGAAGTCGGATGGAGCTGATTCTCCGGAAGTCGCGGGCGACCGAGCCGTTCAAGCTCGACGTTACGGCGTTCTGCTCGGGGCGCATGGCGCCGCGCGTCAGCGTCGAAGGGTTCGCGCCGCGCGTCAAGGTCCAGCGCCTCCTGATGCAGCTCTTGGCTAGCGAGCCCGGTCTGCCGATCACGCGCGTGGTGGTTCGCGGCCGCTCCGGATGCTCGGACTTCACCGGGGAGGTGAAGGTGGAGACGATCAGCGAGACGCGCGTCTTCGACTTCGTCTGGGATTGCCGCTGGCGAGCTGAGATGGAAGGATGGACGGACTGCTTCGGGCTCCCGGACCAGACGCGCGCGGCGCAGGAGTTCGACTGGCAGTGCTTCCAGGTGTGGGCGCCGCGCTCAGCCGTCGAAGAGCTCGCGGAGGCCGGCGACATCGAGACCCGCGCCTAGCCCCAGCATCAAGTCGATCCTCGCCTGCTGCGGCCGGCGACTCCCGGCGAAGATTGCTCCGGCATCGAATAAGCGCCGCCCCCCGCCCGGGTAGCCGTACGTGTGACCCACGCGCCCGCGTTGGGCGCGCGAGGCGATCACGACGGGCTTCCCTTCCTCGATCCAACGCTCTATCCCGCCGACCATGTCTGGCGGCACGTTGCCGCGCCCGAGCGCGGCGACGACAAGTCCGAGGCCGTCGCGGCGGGACGCGTCGAGTAGCCGACTGTCCGCGCCGGACCACGTGTACACGATATCCACCGGCTCGGCCAGCCGCTCGGCGATGACCACGGTGCGCGCCGCCGGTGTCTCTCGCCGAAACACTACGCGCCCGTCATCCACCACGCCGAGTGGCCCCAGCCCCGGACTGTCGAATGCGTCGAGCATGTGAGTGTGCGTCTTGGTGACGTCCGACCCGGCGAAGATGCGCTCGCCCATGACGACGAGCACACCTTGAGCGTACGCCTCGGCGCTTGCCGCCGTACGGACAGCCGCGATCAGGTTGGCCGGCCCGTCCCACCCGAGATCACTCGCCGCGCGCATCGCGCCGGTGAAGACGATCGGCTTTTCCGTGATGCTCGACCGGGCGATGAGGTAGGCCGACTCCTCGAGTGTATCCGTTCCGTGCGTGATCACCACACCGTCGACGTCGCTCCGGTCGAGATGCGCCAGCACGCGCTCGCGGAGCGCCCACATGCGCGCGACGGACATGTGAGGCCCGGGGTACGCGCCAAAGTCGTCGACCTCCACGTCGGCCACGGCCTCGACGCCGCGCGCCGCAGCGAGAATGTCGCGACCAGCCAGCGCCGGGACGGCGCCGCCCAGTGCGCTGTCGTGGCGCATCGAGATCGTCCCGCCCGTGAAGACGATGACGATCATCGTCAGCCGGTCATCCGCACAGCACGCTGCCGCCGTTCACGTTGAGAATCTCGCCGGTGACGTGACCGGCGAGGTGCGAGCATAGAAAGACGATCGGCCCGGCGATGTCCTCCGGACAGGCGACCCGGCCGAGCGGTATAGTCGCCGCGATTCGCTCGCGGCCTCCGTGCGCGAACGGGTCGGCGCACATCTCGGTGTCCACCCATCCCGGGGCGACGCAGTTGACGGTCACGTCGCGCGGCGCGAGCTCGCCGACGAGCGACTTCGTGAGCGAGATGACGGCGCCTTTGGTGGCCGCATAGTCGGCGTGATACGCCTCGCCGCGCTGACCGGCCGTGCTGGCGACGAGCACGATGCGGCCGCCCACTGCGATCCGCTGTGCCGCCGCGCGGCAGGTGAAGAACACGGAGTCGAGGTTCTCGGCGACCGTCCGGCGCCAACGCTCGTCCGTCAGCTCGGCGAGCGGAACCTCCTCCGCCGGCCAGATGCCCGCGTTCGCGACGAAGATGTCAAGCCCACCGAGGCCCTCCGCCGCGCGCCGGACGAGCTCCTCGGCGCCTTCGCGGCTCGAGATGTCGGCGCCGAAGGCCTCCCCGCGGACGCCGAGCGCTCGCAGACGCGCCGCGACGGCGTCGGCGTCCGCGCGCCGCGAGCGGTAGCCGATCGCGACGTCCGCGCCGCAGGCGCCGAGGAGGAGCGCCGTCGCGGCGCCAATGCCGCGCGAGCCGCCAGTTACCAGCGCGCGCTTCCCGACGAGCGAGATCACAGGTCGCGTTCCACCAGATCGCAGATGATGTGCTGAATGCAGAGGTGCAGCTCCTGCGCGCGGTCGGTTCGCTGAGTCGGAACGACGACGGCGTGGTCAGCGAGCGCAGTGAGCGCGCCTCCGCCGCGCGCCGTGAGCGCGAGGACCGCGACCCGCTTCGCGCGCGCGGCCTCGGCGGCGCGCAGCAGATTCGGCGAGTTGCCGCTCGTCGAGTGAATGACGAGCAGGTCGCCCGGCTTGGCGAGAGCTTCGATCTGCCGCGAGAATACGTGCTCGAACCCGAGGTCGTTTCCGGCCGCCGTCAGCAACGACGTGTCGGTGGTGAGCGCGAGGGCGGGATAGGGGCGTCGATCGCGGACGTATCGCACGACGTACTCCGTGGCGAGGTGCTGAGCGTCGGCGGCGCTGCCCCCATTGCCGCAGAAGAACAGCGTCCCGCCTCGTCGAACGGTGTCGCGCACCATGCCGCACGCGCGATCGAGGTCGGATCCGAGCTCCTCGGCGACCCGCAGCGCCGTGGCGGCAAGGTCGCGGAGCGCGACGCTGAATGGACTCGTCACGACCGACTTCCAAAGAGCTCGCGGAGGCGCCTGAGCACCCCGCGGCGCTGTTCGAGAGGCGGCACCGGCAGCGTCGGCTCGTTGGCCAGCAGGCGCGACGCGTTGGTGGCCGTCAAGAGCTCCGCTTGCTCCGCCGCGTCCACGTCGAGGAGCCAGTCCCGCGCCGTGGCGAGCGAGCGCGTGTCGCCGTGGTTGTCGCTGGCGATCACGTCGACAAGTCCGCGCTCGAGCAGCTCGACCGCGAGCTGTTGGTGCCGGCCGCGGCCGGCCAACGCCGCGCTGTCGACCTGGATCACCGTGCCGACGCCGCGCCATTCCTCGACGCGCTCGGGCGTCGTTCCCCAGTACCGCTCGGCGTGTGCGAGGACAGGCACCACGCCGCTCATCCGTTGCCGGAACAGCTCCTCGGCGGCCGCCGGCGGCGCGCCGGCGTGCGAGAACTCGACGAGCACCGCGGTGGAGCCGGCGAGCCCGAGCCGCGGCGAGCGCAGGTCGGCGCCCGGTACGTCGAGCATGATCTCCCAACCCAGCGCAAGCTCGAGCCCGTCCGGCGCGCGGCGTCGGAGCACCTCGAGGATCTCGGCGTGGCGTTCATACGGCGCGGTCGCGGCCCGCGATGCCTTGAGGTGCGGGGTACACACGACCTTGCGCACTCCGCTCGCCGCGAACTGGCGCAATACGGGGACCG
The DNA here is from genome assembly GCA_046263215.1 of Gemmatimonadaceae bacterium. GTDB lineage: Bacteria > Gemmatimonadota > Gemmatimonadetes > Gemmatimonadales > Gemmatimonadaceae > JBHELH01. The sequence goes on from JBHELH010000039.1 coordinate 9,688, forward strand.
ACACGTCGACTGTCGGCGAGCCGTCGTCGACGCCCGGCAGTAGGTGAGAGTGTATGTCGATCATGCGGCGTGCGACCCCGGCGGGCGCGCCCTCGCCCGCTAGCCGAGCCGCGCTTCGGCCACGGTACCGAGCCGCGCCAAGCGCGTCATCGCGTCGCGCGCCCGGTCGGTGAGCCGCGCGACGTCGTCGCTTGCGGCCTCGAACGCGTACGTCACGAGCGCGTCCGCGGTCAGCAGATCCGGCGCCGACTCCCGTCCGACGCGACCGTCGCGGAGCAGCCCGGCGACAATTCGTTCGGCCGCATCGAGGCACCGGTCGGTTGCGAGAGCGCGGTCCTCGTCCGCGCCCGCCCCCAGCGCTTCGCGCACTCGGCTCATCAGCGCGGGCGGCGGTGCGGGCGTGCGCGTGGCAAGCCACTCGGCGATTGTCATGCGGCCACGCCGAGGAGCTTCCGGACGGCCGCCGGCACGCGCTCCAGGGCATCGGGAAGGCGCGCCGCGTCGGGGATGCCGGCTTGTGCCATGTGCGGCTTGCCGCCGCCCCGGCCTCCGGCCGCCTCGGCAATGTCCCGAACGAGCGCGTCGGCCCGCAGCCCGCGCTCGCGCAAATCGTCCGTCACCACGGCGAGCAAAGTGTTCTTCCCGTCGCCAAAGCTCGCGGCGAGCACGCCGACACCGCTGCCGAGGCGCTCGCGCAACGCGTCGCCGAGGCTCTGCAGTTCCTTGAGGTCGCCGACAGTAACCGAGGCGGCAACCACGCGCGTCGAGTCGACCTGCCTGGCGCCGGCGACGAGCGCTTGCACGCGGTCTCCGCCTCCGCGGACCGACTCCTCGAGCCGCCGCTCCAGGGCGCGGCGCTCCTCAAGCACCGCCTGCACGCGGCGCTCGACGTTGTCGACGGGAGTCTTCAGCAGCTCAGCGACGCGCGCCACGACGCGCTCGCGATCGCGGAGCACCGCGAAGGCCCCGGGGCCCGTCGCGGCTTCGATCCGGCGCACGCCGGCAGCGACGCCGGTCTCGGCGACGATCTTGAAGAGGCCGATCTGTGCGGTGTTCCGCACATGCGTGCCACCGCACAGCTCCATGGAGATGCCGGCGACCGACACGACGCGAACAACGTCGCCGTATTTCTCACCGAACAGGGCCATCGCACCGCGCGCGCGCGCCTCGGCGAACGGCAGCTCTTCGGTCGTCACCGGCACCGAGCGCCAGATCCACTGATTCACGCGCTCCTCGATCTCGGCCAGGCGATCGGGGGCGACCGGCCCGTGATGCGTGAAGTCGAAGCGCAGGCGGTCCGGCGCGACGAGTGACCCCGCCTGGTGCACGGCCTCGCCGAGCACCTGCCGGAGCGCCGCGTGCAGCAGGTGCGTGGCGGTATGGTTGCGCTCCGTGTCGCGCCGCCGGTCACCGGGTACCGACGCACGCACGCGACCGAAGCGGAAGTCGCCGCGCAACGTGCCGACCGCCGCAGGACGCCCGTCGATCTTCTTCACGTCGTCGACGTCGAGCCGCCAGCCGTCGCCGACGATCTCGCCGCGGTCGGCGATCTGGCCGCCGGATTCGGCGTAGAATGGGGTCTCCCGCAGGAGGACGGCGAGCCGGTCGCCCCCGAGGCGCTTCACGGCCGTGACCTGCGTGTCGATCTCCACGCGCTCGTAGCCGACGAAGGAGACGTCCGTCGGGTCGGCCTCGGGCGCGCGCTCCCACTGGCCGAGGTCCGCGAGCTCGTCGACGCCGACCTCCAGCCGCCGGCCGCGTCGCTCCTCCTGCGAGCGTGCCCGCTGCGCGGCCAATGCGCGCTCGAAGCCGGCGACGTCGACGGTGTAGCCGCGCTCGCGCGCCATCAACTCCGTGAGGTCGATCGGGAACCCGTACGTGTCGTACAGACGGAACGCATCCTCGCCGCTGATCGTGCCCCGGATTTCGCTGCCGCCCTGGGTGGAATGCGCGGGCGCGATTTGGTCGAAGCGCGCCATCCCGCCTTCGATCGTCGAGAGGAACCCTTGCTCCTCGACGCGCGTGGTCTCGACGAGGTGGCGAGCCCGCTGCCGCAGCTCGGGGTACACGTCCCCCATGGTGTCGACGACAGTCTGCACAAGCGCGACGAGCGTCGGCTCGCGCCTCCCGAGCAGCCATGCGTGCCGCACGCCGCGCCGCAGGATGCGGCGGAGGACGTAGCCGCGTCCTTCGTTCGACGGAAAGACGCCGTCGGCGAGCAGGAACGCGACGGCGCGCGCGTGATCGGCGAGGACGCGGAACGACGCCGGGTCGACGGGGTTGGCGACGACGTCGCCGCCGCCGCGCCCCCCGCGCACCCGGACGCCGGTGCGCGGCTCGTCGCTCTCGCGCCCCCAATACGGGATGCCGACGACCTCCTCGGCCGTCCGCAGGAGTGGCTCGAAGACGTCGGTGTGGAAGATCATCGTCACGCCCTGCGTGATCGCCGCGATGCGCTCGAGCCCGGCCCCGGTGTCGACCGACGGCTTGGGGAGCGGCACCAGGGTGCCGTCGGCCTGGCGATCGTACTGCATGAACACGAGGTTCCAGAATTCGAGGAAGCGGTCGCCCTCCGATCCCTCGACGAACGCCTCGAGTGAGAAGTCGGCGCGATCGAGCTCTGTCCACTCGCCGCTCGCCCCCTCGGGAAAGCGCCAGTCGCGCGCGATATGCGCCATGTCGACGAAGATCTCCGAGCAGGGTCCGCACGGGCCGGTGTCGGCCATCTGCCAGAAGTTGTCCTTGTCGCCGAGCCCGTAGATGCGGGAGTCCCGAAGCCCGGCGATCTCGCGCCACAGCCTGCGCGCTTCGTCGTCCGTATTATGCACCGTAACACGCAGGTGCTTGGGATCGAGCTTCAGCTCCGTCGTCACGAACTCCCACGCGAAGCGGATCGCGTCGCGTTTGAAGTAGTCGCCGAAGGAGAAGTTCCCCAGCATCTCGAAGAAGGTGAGGTGCCGCGCGGTGTGGCCGACCTGCTCGAGATCGTTGTGCTTGCCCCCGGCGCGGACGCACTTCTGTGACGTCGCCGCGCGTCGGCCGAAGCCGGGGTCCTCGAGGCCGAGGAAGACCTTCTTGAACTGCACCATCCCGGCGTTCGTGAAGAGCAGCGTGGGGTCGTCGGCCGGCACGAGCGAGGAGCTCGGGCGGACGACGTGCCCCTGGCGCGTGAAGTAGTCCAGAAAGCGGGCGCGGATGTCGGCGGCGCGCATTGCCGCAATATAGGGACGGGCGGAGCGCGGATCGAGCCGAATTCCGCGGCGCGCTATTCCGTCACGTCGGCCTCCGCGCCGGCGACGGCCTGAATCGCGCGGCGGATGTCGTCGAGGTCGTACCCGCGCCGCGCCAGAAACGCGAAGAGGCGCCGGTTGCGCGTCTCGGCGGCGACGTTCTTGAGCGAGCGGAGCTTCTTCCGCGCCGCCAGCTCGACGACCGCCGCCTCGTCGAGATCCTCGTCGGCGAAGACGTCGTCGATCGCGCCCTCGCCGACCTCGCGCGCGACTCCGCGCCGCCCGAGCTCCTGCTGGATCCGGCGTCGCGACATCCCCGCCCCGATCGCCTTGCTGCGCGCGAACTGTCGCGCGAAGGCGGCGTCGTCGAGGAACCCCGCGGCGAGCAGCCGCGCGAGTGCGACGTCCACCTGGTCGGCGGGCTCGCCCTTGCGGACGAGCTGCCGTCGGAGCTCACGCGACGAGCGGGCCCGCAGCGCGAGCATGTTCAACGCGCGGTCGTACGTCGACAACACTGCCGCCTCGCGGGCGACCGCCGCGCGAAGGCTGTCGTACGGCCGTCCGACCGCGAGTGCGAGGCGCTCGACCGTGTCGAGTGACACCGTGGCCTCGTGTCGCCCGTCCACGAGGACGTCGAACCGACCCGCCTTCCGCGGGCTGGGGATAATCCCCGTGATCACTGACATACGATTCTCCATCTGCGGCGCCGACGCCGATAGCGCAAGGCCGGAGAGCTGCGCCCTGTTCTCGACGGGAGTGTCCGGGTCCCATCGATTCCAGAGAGCCTCTCCCCGGCCCAATGCGCGGGGTACCGACTCGCGCTGCTTGCGCGGCGCGCCGGCGATTACTCGTCGGCGGTCTCGCCCTCTCCCGTCGCCGCGCGAGAGATGCCCAGCACCGCCTTCACCTTCTCCTCGACCTCGGCCATCATCGCCGGGTTGTCCTTGAGGTAGAGCTTCGCGTTCTCGCGGCCTTGGCCGATCTTCTGGCCGTTGTAGCTGTACCAGGCACCCGACTTCTCGATGATGCCCGACTCCGCGCTGATGTCGACGAGGAGCGACGTGTGGCTGATGCCCTCGGCGTACATGATGTCGAACTCGGCCTGCTTGAACGGCGGGGCGACCTTGTTCTTCACGACCTTCACACGGACGTGCGAGCCGATGACGTCCTCCTTCTCCTTCACCGGTCCGATCCGCCGGATGTCGAGGCGCACCGAGGCGTAGAACTTCAGCGCCTTGCCGCCGGTCGTCGTCTCCGGGTTGCCGAACATGACGCCGATCTTCTCACGCAGCTGGTTGACGAAGACGACGGCCGTTTTGGAGCGGGCAATGGCGCCGGTGAGCTTGCGCAGGGCCTGGCTCATGAGCCGCGCCTGAAGGCCGACGTGCGAGTCGCCCATGTCCCCTTCGATTTCCGCCTTCGGGACGAGCGCGGCGACCGAGTCGATGACGATGACATCGACCGCACCGGAGCGCACAAGGATCTCGCAGATCTCGAGCGCCTGCTCCCCAGTGTCGGGCTGCGAGATCAGCAGGTTCTCGACCTCGACTCCTAGCTTGCGCGCGTATTCGGTGTCGAGCGCGTGCTCGGCGTCGATGTAGGCGGCGACGCCGCCCTCGCGCTGCGCGTTTGCGACGACGTGAAGACAGAGCGTCGTCTTGCCGCTCGACTCCGGGCCGTAGACCTCCGTGACGCGGCCCCGCGGAATGCCGCCGATGCCGATGGCCGCGTCGAGGTTGATCGCGCCGGTGGAGATGGCGTCGACCCGCGCGCGCTGTCCGCCCGCGCCGAGCCGCATGATCGAACCCTTACCGCAGTTCTTCTCGATCTGCGCGATGGCCAGATTGAGAGCTTTCTTCTTGTCTTCCTGCGTCGTCGAAACGGCCATTGTTACACACCCTTTGAGTTGACGTGGTCCAGCCCGGCCATGCGGCGTAATCGTACCGGAGCCGCGGTTCCTCCGGCACCCGAACAAAATACGAACCCCAGGCGCCGATTTCAACCAGGCTGCGGAAGCGAAAAAGCATTCTCGACGTGTCGGATTCGAGCGTCGCGGCCGGCGACAACAACGCCGACAACGTCGAATCGGTAGGCGGCTCCGGGCGGTCCGAACCGGTCGGCCCAGATCAGCGCTGAGCGGATGAGCTCGCGACGCTTCCTCCAGGAAACTGCTTCAACCGGATGGCCGAACGCGGTATCGCGCCGCGTCTTGACCTCGACAAACGCGACTGTACCGCCACGCTCGACGATGAGATCGAGGTCCCGACGCCCGCTTCGGAATCGCTCCGCGACAACGCGCCACCCGCGGCGACGCAGCCAACGCGCGGCGACCTGTTCACCAACCCGCCCGAGCGCCTGCCGTGCCGCCGACATGCCCCACAGTAGGGACACGGGCGGGAAGCCCGACATCACGCCGCTGCGCGTCGGATCGAAGGACTGCTAGCGCGAGCCCGGCGGCCGATTGGCCGACCGGGCGTCCTTCGGGAGCGGCACCGCCGGCGGCGGGATCAGGGTCAGATCGTCGACGCGCGTGAGCACGCGGTCCACGACCGCGCCGTTGAGCTGGGCCAACGCCTGGCTGGTCTTCACCACCATGCGGTCGTCTTTGCTCACCCAGAGCCACTTCTCGGCGTTGCCGGTGCGGACCGAAACGACCCAGCTCGGGAACGTTCCGGCAGGCACGGTCACTTCTTCCTCACGCTCGACCACGAGCCGCGCCGCAATGAGACGTGTCCCCGTGAGATCGGCGACGAGAAGCGTGGCGTCAGTGGTCCACCCGTAGCCGATCGGCGCGAGCTGCATCAGCCCGTCCAACATTCCCTCGCTCGCGATCACGCCCCGCGGCGCGGGTCCGACAAGCGACCGCTTCCCGAGTGGCGACGACGTGGCACCGTACAACGTGTCGCGCGTGAACTCGGCCGCCAGTCGAGCCGGCCCGGCCGAAGACCCCCAGTGCAGCGGCGCGAGTCCATCGCGCGTCGCGACCAGCGAGTCGAGGCCCGTTATTCCGGCGCCCGATCGCGCCTCGAGGATCAGCCAGCTCGGCACGCCGGCGTACGTGGCGTCGGAAAAGCTGATCGTTTGCGATCCGAGCGGCTGCACGATGCCATCGCGCGTGACCGCGAGCTCGTAGCTGTAACGCGCCGACCGGAGCCCGGTTGCGTCGACACGAAGGAGCGAGGACGGAGCGGCGCTGGGTTGCTGGGCGGCAAGCAAGCTGCCGGGGACGAGGGCGCCGAGGATGGCGAGTCGCGTGGATCTGAGCATGGCGGGAGTCCGACGGCCCATGGCACCGGAAGGTAACCCGGCGGCGGCCGCTACCTAGGCCCTAGGGCCGCAGATGCGATCGATATCGTCCAGGCCGACCAGTACGTCTCGCGGCTTTGACCCGTCGGGCGGGCCGAGGACCCCGGCCGTGTGGAGCTGGTCGATGATCCTCGCGGCGCGGCCGTATCCGACCTTTAGGCGGCGCTGGAGCAGCGAGGTCGAGCCCTGCTGGTGCTGAACGACCACCTCGGCGGCCTCGCGGAACAGCTTGTCGCGCTCTGCGTCGTCGGCGTCGTCGTCATCGGCCGCACCGGCCGCGTGCGCTTCGCGCTGCCGGACCGTCTCGAGGATGTCTGGCTCCGCCGGAGTCGCCTCCTCCGGGATGAGACCCTGCGCGGTTAGGACGCTTCGCCGCTCGGCCGCGCGGTCGACATACCATCGCATCAGCCGCTCGGTGTCGTCGCTCGACAAGAAGGCGCCCTGTAGTCGCGCCGGCTCCGACTTGCCAGGGGGGATGAACAGCATGTCGCCGTTCCCGAGCAACGCCTCGGCGCCGGCACCGTCGATGATCGTCCGGCTGTCGATCTGTGACGCGACGCGGAAGGCAATTCGGCTTGGAAAGTTCGCCTTGATGAGGCCCGTGATGACATTCACGCTCGGGCGCTGCGTCGCGAGGAGGAGATGGATCCCGATCGCTCGTGCTTTCTGTGCGAGCATCGCGATCGGCGTCTCGACCTCGCCCTGGACCGTCATCATGAGGTCCGCCATCTCGTCGATGACGACGACGATGTACGGCAGGAGGCCGCCGCGATAAAAGCGGTCCTCAAACGCGACGTCCGGCCGCTTCGGCGTCTGCAGCTGCCCGCCGTCCTGCAGTCGCCGATTGAAATCCTGGATGTTGCGGCAGCCGTTGGCGGCGAGCAGTTCGTAGCGCTCCTGCATCTCCATGACGGCCCACTTGAGCACCGCCGCTGCGTCGCGGTTGTCGGTGATGACTTTGTGGCGGAGGTGGGGAAGCGTGTTGTAGACCGAGAGCTCGACCATTTTCGGGTCGACCATCAGGAACCGCAGCGTGCGCGGTGTGTGTCGGTAGACGAGGCTGGTGATGATCGTGTTCACGCAAACCGACTTGCCGCTGCCCGTGGCGCCGGCGATCAGCAGATGCGGCATCTTCGCCAGGTCCGTGATCACCGGCTTCCCTTCGAGGTCCTTGCCGAGAGCGATCGGCAGCGCCGCGCGCGCCGCCTGGAACTCCCGCGTCTCGATGAGGTCGCGGAAGGCGACGATCTCGGCGTTCGGGTTCGGCACCTCGACGCCGACCGCCCCCCGGCCCGGGATCGGCGCCACGACGCGGATGCTCGGTGCGCGCATCGCGAGTGCGAGGTCGTTGGCGAGCGTCGCGAACTGGCGCACCTTCACGCCTGGTGCGGGCTCGATCTCGTACTGGGTGACCACCGGTCCCGTAGTACGACCGACAAGCTCGCCCTCGACGCGGAACGTCCGCAGCGCCTCGACGAGCTTCGTGCCCATCGCGTCGAGCTCGCGGCGGCCGGCATCGGCATTGCGCGCCGGGGCCGGGGTGAGCAGATCGGGCGGGGGCAGTTCGTGGCCGAGGACGTCGGAGCTTCCGGAAGCCTCGATGGCCGCCGCGATTTCTCCTTCACGAGCGGCTGCCGCATCGGCTTTCGTCCTCCGCTTGCCGCGCCGATTCGCGCCCGCCGAGTCACCGTCGCGCATGTCGGCCTGTCCGTCGATCATTCCTGTCGTGTCCGCGGCCGGCATTTCCTCGGGTGGTGGCTCAAGCATCAGCGCCAGCGCTTCGGTTTCGGCCGCGACATCAGCGGGCTTGCGGCGCCGTCGCGTCGCAGGGGCGGCCCCGGGTCGCTCGCCGGTCGACGCCGAGTCGGAAGGCTCCAAGCGGCGGCCGACGATCGCGCGGATTGGATTCCACGCCAGGGTCGCCGCGGTGAGAGCCGAGAGTGCGAGCGTGACGACGACCCAGGCGCCCATCCCGCCGAACCACTCCCGCCAATACGCCGCCAGCAGTCCGCCCCACAGCCCCGCCGCGGAGCTGTAGTCGCTGCCAATGCGCAGTCCGAGCGCCAGGCCAACGGCGACCGGGAGCAGCAGCACCAGACCGGCGAGGAAGACCATCCACGCAGGTCCGTGCGTGCGCGTGTCGCCCGGACGCGGGCCGAGCCGCCCGAAGAGACGGAGCGCGTGCGCCGCGGCGGCGAGTGGGGCCAGCGCCGCCGCCGGCCAGCCGACGACGAGGACGAGGGGGCGCGCGAGATACCAGCCGACCCAGCCCACGCTGCCCCGCACGTCGACGCCCGAGCGGAGCTCTGCGAGCGCAAGCACGCCGAGGGCGCCGGCTAGGAAGACGGCGAAAAGCAGCAGCGCGATGCCGGCGAGCTCGCGCCGGAGGTGGGGGCTGCCCATGCGCCTAGCGCTCCCTCCCAGGGCCGATCGTCGTGATCTGGCGCTCGTGGTAGACCGGCACCACGGCGTACGCGTCGACTGTAGCGCACACGGCGAGGTCGTCGCGGAAGCCGGCGTCGCGCAGCGCGCACCCGCGCGCGGAGGCGAGGAAGAGTTGCATCAGGTCATCACCGTACTCGCCGTCGATCAGCCTCGCCGCGAGGGCCGCGTCATTGAGCTCCACGCTCGTCAGGCCCTCGGTAACGTGGTGAACGTATCGTCCCGCACAGCGGCGTCCTCCAGCGAGAACTGCCGGTTCCGGCCGGCACAGATGAGCGCGACGTCGGTGCCGCCGCGCAACGCGCTGCGGAGGAGCGCGACGACGGCGGTAAGGTTGACGTACGACGCGACGACCACGTCACGCGTCCCCTGGAGTCCCGTCAGCGCACGGGTGCCGGTCGCCGTACAGATGAGCACGGTTTCGAGGCCGGAGCACGTCGATAACCGCGACCACGCGCCCCGCGGTGGCGCCGGGATCACCTCGTGCGTGTCGAAGAAGCATCCAGCCGCACCTACGACGGTTCCTTGACGAGCTCCGGTTCGCGCTCGAGGAACTTCGTGTCGACCTCGCCGGCCAGGAACCGCGGGTTCTGCATCACCCGCCCGAGGAACGGAATGGTCGTCGTCACGCCCTCGATGATGAAGCTGTCGAGCGCGATGCGGAGGCGCGCGATTGCCTCCGCTCTGTCGCGGCCTTGGCAGATCAGTTTCGCGAGCAACGAATCGTAGTACGGCGGGACCGTGTAGCCGCTGTAGACGTGCGTGTCGAGCCGCACGCCAGGGCCGCCCGGCGGGTGGAACGTCTGAATCTTGCCCGGCGACGGCTGGAAGTTGCGCGACGGGTCCTCGGCGTTCACGCGGACCTCGATGACGTGCCCGCGGAGCGGCGGGAGATCATGTACGGAGAGCGGCTCGCCGGCCGCGACGCGAATCTGCTCCTTCACGAGATCGACGCCGGTCAGCATCTCGGTCACCGGGTGCTCGACCTGGATGCGCGTGTTCATCTCCATGAAGTAGAACGAGCCGTCGGCGTCGAGCAGCATCTCGATTGTGCCGGCGCCGACGTAATCGATCGCCTTCGCGCCGGCGACCGCCGCGCCGCCCATCTTCGCGCGAAGCTCGGGCGTCATCGCGGGGCTGGGCGCCTCTTCGATCAGCTTCTGGTGGCGGCGCTGCACCGAGCAGTCGCGCTCTCCGAGGTGGATGACGTTGCCGTGCTTGTCGCCGAGGATCTGGAACTCGACGTGGCGCGGCCTCGCGAGGTACTTCTCGACGTACACCTCCCCGTTACCGAACGCCGAAAGCGCCTCCGAGCGAGCGAGCTGGAACGACCGCGCGAAGTCGTCGCCGTCGCGCGCCACGCGCATCCCTTTCCCGCCGCCCCCGGCGGCCGCCTTGATGATCACCGGGAAGCCGATCGAGCCGGCGTGCTCCAGCGCTTGGTCGGCGTCGTCGACCGGTCCCGGCGTGCCGGGGATGATCGGCACGCCGACGTCGGCCATGGCGCGGCGCGCGGCCGCCTTGTCGCCCATCACCCGGATCTGGTCCGCGGTCGGACCGATGAACGTGATGTTCGACGCGGCGCACGTTTCGGCGAACTCGGCGTTCTCGGCGAGGAAGCCGTAGCCGGGGTGAATCGCGTCGGCGCCGGTGATCTCTGCGGCCGCGATGATACGGGGGATCTTGAGGTAGGAGTCGCGCGCCGGCGGAGGCCCGATGCACACGTCGTCGTCGGCGAAGCGGACGTGAAGTGACTCCCGGTCGGCTTCGGAGTAGACGGCAACGGTTTCGATGCCGAGCTCTCGGCACGCGCGGATGACGCGGAGCGCGATCTCCCCGCGGTTCGCGATCAGAACCTTACGAAACATCGCGCGGCCGTGCGTCCGGCTGCGTGCGGCCTAGCCGTTCTCGAAGCCCGCCCAGCTCGTATCGCTCGACGCGGCGACCCCCTGCACGCGGAGCGCGAACTCGCTCGGGTTGCTCGCGAAGAAGAGCGCGCTCTCGTACGAGATGACTCCCTGCGTGTACCAGCTCATGATCGACTGGTCGAAGCTCTGCATCCCGTACTGCACGGTGCCCTCCCGAATGAGGTCCGGAATGTTGAGCGCCTTCTCCATGTCGCGGATCTGGTCCTGCACCGCGGCCGTGTTGATGAGGACCTCGCACGCCGGCACGCGACCGGGCTTGTCGCTGCGCGGGACGAGGCGCAGCGAGATGATCGCCTGGAGTGCGTACGAGAGCGCGAAGCGAACCTCCGCCTGCTGGTGAGGCGGGTAGAAGGACAGCACGCGGTTGACCGTCTGGCTCGCGTCGGTCGTGTGGAGCGTCGACAATACGAGGTGGCCGGTGCCGGCGGCCTTGAGCGCGACGTCGAGCGTCTCGAGGTCGCGGATCTCACCGATCATGATGACGTCCGGGTCCTGACGCAGGACGCGCCGCAGCGCCTGGCCGAAGTGCAGCGTGTCGGTACCGATCTCGCGCTGATTGACGTGCGAGTTGATGTCGCGATGGAGGAACTCGATCGGATCCTCGATCGTGATGATGTTCGCGCGGCGCTTCTCGTTGATGTGCTGCACCATCGAGGCGAGCGCCGTCGACTTACCGGAGCCGGTGATGCCGGTGACGAGCACGAGGCCGCGCGGGCGCACCGCGATCTCCTCGACGACGGGCGGGAGATTCAACTCCTTGACCGATTTCGCCTGATAGGGGATCGAGCGCATCGCGAACGCGAGCGAGCCGCGCTGCTGGTAGACATTGCAGCGGAAGCGCCCGATCCCGGGCACGCCGATCGCGAAGTCCGACTCTTTGGTCTCCGTGAACTCCTTGACCTGGCGCGCGGTCATCAGCTGCTCGGCGAGCGCGCGGAGGTCCTCCGGTCGCATCGGCGGTAGCTTGAGCGGCGCGAGCTCGCCGTGGATCCGCAGCGTCGGCGGCCGTCCGACCTTGAGGTGAAGGTCGGAGGCGTTCTGTTGCACGAGCTGCTGGAGCACGCCCTTGAGCTGGAAATTCGACGGCGCGGCTGACGCGGCGGCCTGCGGCGCGGTTGTCGCTGGACTAGCCATTGGGGTCGACCCGGAAGAGGACCTGGCCGTA
>JBHELH010000040.1:0-5914 GCA_046263215.1 Gemmatimonadaceae bacterium
ACGGGCGACGAGGCGGGGACGGCCGGCGGCGGGGTGGCGTCCAGCAAGATCAAGGGCAAGGCGGAGTTCGTGAACTACTCCTTCGACGTGAAGGTCGAAGGTAAGAACGTGCCCCGCGCGTTCGACCTCATGCTCCACAACCAGAAGAACACGCCACCCTTCCCGGTCTTGCAGCCGCCGATCATCGTCATCGCGATGGACGAGGACCCCGAACTGAGGAAGTTGGTCAAGGTCGAGTGGTAGCGGCCACGAGCCAGCGCAAGAGGCATTCGCAATGGGGATTTTCAACGACTCTCTGGCCCCTGTCACGATCAAGTGGACGACGGAGAACACGCCCGAGAAGCACGACAACGTCGTGCGGATCACGTGGATCGAGGACCATCCCACCTGGAAGTCGCAGGTCGACGCCCAGATGGACAAGGGCCGGTTGGAGGACCCGCGGAACATGCCCGCCGCCCTGCTCGACGTCAGGATGCCCGAGGCGGGAGACAACCCGAACGGCGAGTGGAAGCAGGAGTTTCAGCACGATGACATCCAGGCAGAGATAGCCGCGAAACGGTTCCCGGGCGGGAAGGAGATCTGGGGCGTCATCCGCGCGGAGTACTTCTTCCTGATGGTCAAGAGTGACAAGCCGTGGCAGAAGCTCGCATCTAAGATGGGCAGCACCGGGATCGATACGCTCTGGGAGCACCCGGACGGCCGCATTGCGATCTGCGAATCGAAGGCGAGCCACAAGCAGCGCAAGTTCGAGACGTACAAGACCAAGAAGCAGGTCGCCTTCGATTGTCTCGGCGACGACATCCAGGACCCAACGCTGACCGAGTGGTCGGAGACATTCAGGAAGGAGATACGCAAGCTCAAGAAGCAAAAGCAGTGCGCCAGCCACCTGGAGGAGCTCTTCGAGTACATGAAGAAGACGGACCCCGATTGCATCACCACGACGGTGTTGCAGATGACTCGCCTATGGGTCGCGATGGCCGTCTTCGAGATGCTGAAGCAGCCGAAGGGCAAGGACGACCCGGCAGCGGCAGCGAAGCGGAAGGAGGTCCAGGCAAACGGCCGGAAGGTGCTCCAGGCGGCGATGAGAAAGTCGCTCGAGCGCTGGTTCAATTACTACGGGCGGGACCCGTTCTACCGGCTGCCCGGCAAGTACCGGATCACGGGCGCCCGGTCGGCTGAATTCGTTCTTCCGCACGAAAAGCTCGAGAGTCTCCCTGAGAAGAACTGGGGGTTCCCGGACAAGGTCGACAAGGCCGAGTTCGTTCAGCTCGATCACTTTTCGCCGTGGAACAAGATCGAGACGGCGAAGGAACGAGCGCGGGCAGCCGAGATAATTAAGAAGGCCGGCGGCGGAGACGCCGGCATGGCGTGAGTCGTCGAGAATGAGCCTGGTTGCGCAGCTGAAGGACGAACGAGACAACGCCGACGCCCTGATCGAGGCGTACGCCGCCGAGGTCATCGGCACGCGAAATCGCGACGCGTACGAGTTCGCCCTGGCGGGCCTGACGTCCTTTCTCAGGACCCGGGCTGTCGCGCGCTTCTTGATCGACGCCGACGTCGGCGGCTTCCGGCTCGACCTGGTACGCTCGGCGCGCTGCCAGCTGTTCTACTATTGCCACATTCAGATGGACATGGAGTACAACACGTCCATCGCGGCCATTACGAACGACGGCCCGTTCTTCGACGCGCTCGCCGCGGGCTCGGAGAGGGACGCGTACCTCTTGAGCTACTACCAGACGGCCGTCGCGCTGCCGGAGGATCTGGAATCGCCGCGGTATCCCTACAACATGTTCTTGCGGTCGAAAGTGTGTCAGAACGTGCCGCGGCGTCCCAGCTATAAGGACGCGCGTGTGGACGAGTGGCTCGCGGGGGACGAGAGGAGCGACGGCGCGCGCGTCGCGGTCGCCCGCGCAATGGAGCGCGGCGACTCGAAGGCGTTTCACGACGCGATGAAGGCCTTCCTTGCCGAATCGAGGCAGCTGCCCGAGACGACCAACGTCAGCACGACGGACCAGCTCCTGTCGATCGAGGGGCTCGGCCTCTGTTGGCTCGCGGCGGCCAAGTGCGGCATCCGGGTAGACGTGGATGACCCGCTTGTCCCGATGGAGGTCCTGGGACGAAGCGATCCCCTCCCGGTGCCGGACGACGTCCCGATCTTGACGGCCGAGGAGTTGGAGGAGCTTGAAACGAAGATGGCCGACCTGTACGGACTGTCGGTTGACGAGTTCCGTCGTCGGCGACCCGACCCGCGAGTCTGAGCGCAACCAATCGAGCCAGGAGGAACGGTGACCATGCGTAACGTGACATCGCGAGCGACAAGCGGCCGCGCCGGCCGGCGCTCGAAGCCCACGCGGCCGGCGCCCGACGCGCCCGCGGCTTCGGACACCTCGGCCGCGCTCCCCGAGCAGCTGGTCGTGAGCGCCGCGCAGCAGATCACGTTGCGGTGCGGCGAGTCGAGCATCACGCTGACGGCGGCCGGCAAGATCATCATCCGCGGCAAATACATCGTCAGCCGCTCCTCGGGCGTGCAGCGCATCAAAGGCGGCTCGGTCCAGATCAACTGAGCCCGGACGATGCCGCGCTGCTTCCCAGAGGTCGTCGAGCAGCACGCCGAGGAAGCGGCGTTCTTGTGGCTGCTGCGGGATCAGGCGACGCACGCCCCCAACTATGACCTGGACGACCTCGCGGAGCTCGACGAGCGGCTGGACGCCCACCTCGACGGTCTGCGCGTCGCTGGCACGCAGGGATGGGATGCGTGCCGCCGGCAACTCGAGTGGCGCGAGGCGGGAGAGGTCTTCGCCGCAGCCTGCGTCGCGCTGCGGACCCGCATTGGGCGCCGCCTTGGTCACGTGCTCGATGTCGCCACTGAGTGCCCCGAGCTCGCGCGCGGATTCGTGGCGGCGCTCGGCTGGTTCCCGCACGCGGACGTCGAGGCGACCGTTTCAGCGCTTCTCGACTCGCGCGACTCTGTCGCGCGGTGGATCGGCATCGCTGCGTCGGCCGTTCATCGACACGATCCCGGCGCCGCGCTCACCGCGGCCGCGGGCGACGCCGACCCGCTGGTTCGCGGGCGCGCGTTCAGAGCCGCGGCGGAGCTCGGGCGGCGCGACCTGCTCCCGCTGTGCAAAGAAGACGGCCGTGGCGCCGCGCCGGACTCTCACTTCTGCAGCTCATGGTCAGCCGCGCTGCTCGGCGATGTCGGCGCGACGACCGCGCTGTGCGAGATCGCGGCCGGCGGCGGCCCGGTCGCTGAGCGAGCCTGCGACCTTGCCGCGCGGCGGATGA
Organism: Gemmatimonadaceae bacterium; assembly: GCA_046263215.1. GTDB lineage: Bacteria > Gemmatimonadota > Gemmatimonadetes > Gemmatimonadales > Gemmatimonadaceae > JBHELH01. Next base: position 3,286 of record JBHELH010000040.1, read on the forward strand.
ATTCCGACGACGCATCGGCGTGGCGCCGCTCCCTGGCCGACACGGAAGGCGGCCGTCGCCTCGCCATCACCGCCGCACGCGCGCAGGGCGAGCCTGCCGCGGTTCCGTGGCTCATCGAGCTCATGGTCGACGAGTCCCTGGCGAGGCACGCCGGCGAAGCGTTCTGCTTTATCACCGGCGCGCACCTGAACACCGAGGGCCTGAGCGCACGCCGGCCCGCCGGATTCGAGTCAGGGCCGACGGACGATCCCGACGATCCGGACGTTGCGATGGATCCCGACGAACACCTTCCGTGGCCGCGGCAAGACGCGGTCAACGCGTGGTGGTCGCAGCATCGCTACCGGTTCGCGCCGGGAACGCGGTATCTGATGGGTCGACCGATTACAACCGACACGCTCCGCGACGTCCTCGCTCGAGGCACGCAACGTCAGCGCGCGGGCGCAGCAGTGGAGCTCGTGCTGCTCCATCCTGGGCAACCGCTCTTCGAGGTTCGCGCGCGCGCAGACCGGCAGCAACGCGCGTTGGCGGGCTGGTCCCGGTAACGCGCGCTCCAGCGACTTCGATGGCCGCTGCCGGAACGTTCATTCCTAAGATCTTCGAGGAGCACCTCGAGACCGCCGGACTCCTGTGGGAGCGACGCCGCGCCGCTCTCCGGAGCCCGGAGTACACCGCCTCCGACATCCGCGAGCTCGACGACGTCATCGACGCGCACGTTGAGGGCCTTGGAGCGGCGGGTGAGGACGCCGTCCCCGTCCTCAAGGGGGAGTTGCTCGGGGACGATCCGGCGCGAGCATTCGCCGCGGCCTTCGCGCTGCTGCACGTCGGCTTGCCCGACGCTCTGGCCAGCGTCTGCGACGCGTTCGCCACCGCGAAGGATGGCAAACTCGACGCTCTGCGTGACGCGCTCGCACACGGGCCGGCGACGCCGCTTAGCCCGCAACTGATGTCGCTCTTCCTTTCGTCGCCGCCCCCTGTGGCTGCCGCCGCAGCGGAGGTACTCACGTTCCACGGTGCGATACAGCCCGGCCCGGAACACCTCGAGCGCCTTATTAGAGCGGACGACTCCGGCGCGCGGGCCGGCGCATGGCGGATAGCCGCCTATTGCGGCATCTCGGTTCCTAGCCAGTGGTACGATGCGGGGCTCTGCGATGACGACGTAAGCGTCAGGCGAGCTGTGTTGGAGACGGCTGCGTGGAATCGCTCGCCCGGGTTCTACACCTACGCGCGATCCCTCGCCGAACAGCCCACTCCTGAATCAGTCGATTTGGTAGCTATCTTCGCCGCTGTCGCCCCACCGGAGGAATATCGGCTGGTCGCCGCGGTCGCATCGAACCCCAACGCGGGCCCAGGCCGTCACCGGGTCGTCGCATCGTTCGGGCACCCGTACTTCATTCCATTTCTCATCGACGAGATGTCGAAGCTGGACCCTGTCGCGGCGGCTTGTGCCGCCGCCGCGTTCGAAAGGATGACCGGCCGCGCAGTCGACTCGAAGTTGAAGAACATGGAATCGGTGAATGGCGTACCACCGCGAGACGGCGCGGAGGCCGCCGAGTCTGGCTTCGTCCCCGACCCCGACTCCGCGCGTAAGCACTGGACCGAGTTAGCCCCACATCTCGGCTACGTGCCGCGCATCGCCCGCGGCGTTGACGTATCGCGAGGCGTTAGCCCTGAGGCCTTCGACACTCTCGATATGGAGTCCCGCTGGGAGTACTGCCTTCGCATGCGGCTCTTCGGTGGCTGGCACGGCACTCCGCTCGTCCTTGAGCGATACCCGCAACGGTTCTAGCAACCGACGTCAGCCCGCCGTCCATGCCGCGCCTTCGTACTGCCCTCACGTTCCTCGCAGTCCTCACCGCTGCCTGCGCCCGCTCGCCGAGCGGCGAGCCCGAGTACCGCCCCGTCCGCGTCGCCGGCATGGCCAAGCCAATCACGTACGGCGACTGTCCCGAGGCACGCCGCGTCGCCGCCGAGAAGCCCGACCTCGAGGTCGACCGCATTCCAGCGCCTGTTACGATGAAGCCCCCGGCCCTCGGCCAGGTCCCGCCGGGCGTCGTCGGCCCTAAGGGCGCAGTGATCAAGGCCGACGTCATCGTCGACACGCTCGGCCGAGCCGACATGCGCACGTTCAAGATCGTCCAGTCGTCGCACCCATGGCTCTCGGCGCACGTCAAAGGCGTCCTTCCCAAATGGAAGTACTCCCCCGCCGAGCTCGCCGGCTGCAAGGTCGCCCGCGTCTACCACTTCAGCGCGACCGCGCCGCCCCTCAAAAACGCCCGCTGGGCCGTCGCGCCCCTGCGTCCCCGCGCCGGCCCGGCTAGCTTTCCCGAACACTCACTCCGGGCGCGGCGCGCAGCATGATGAAGAAAGCAACCATCGAGACAAACCGCGGCACGTTGACCGCGGAGCTCTACGACAAGGAAGCCCCGAAGACCGTCGAGAACTTCGAGAAGCTCGCCAACTCGGGCTTCTACGACGGCGTGAAGTTCCACCGCGTCATCCCCGGCTTCGTCGTGCAGGGCGGCGACCCGCTCTCGCGCGACTTGCCATCCGGGGACCGGCGCATCGGCACCGGCGGCCCGGGCTACAAGATCAAGTGCGAGACGGCCGGCAACCCCCACCGCCATGTGCC
>JBHELH010000041.1:0-15516 GCA_046263215.1 Gemmatimonadaceae bacterium
GGAGAGATCGTCGGCTCGTCCTCGACCAAGTCGGATGGCGGCCACGCGTTCTTCCGAACCGCGGACGGCAGGATGCTCGACATCGGGGACTTCTCTGCCGAGGACGTGAACGCCGCCGGCCAGGTCGTCGGCTTTCGCGTCGTGCCCTCGCCGGCAGGGAACGTGGCCTATGCGGTTTTCTGGAGTGCTTCCACCGGAATCATTGAGCTTGGCGAGGGCGTCGCCCGCAGCATCAACGACCTCGGGCAGATCGTGGGCAGCGCTTCTGGTTCCGCGGGTGTCGCGGGCGCGGCGTTCTGGCCATCGGCCCACGAGTCCCCCGTCGGTCTCGGGGGCAGCGATGCGCAGGGCATCAACAACGACGGCGTGGTGATCGGATACAGGAACGACGGCGGTGCGCAGGTGCCCGTGCGGTGGCGAAACGTGGCTGGTATGTGGGTCATGGAGGATCTCAGCGCATCGCGGTACACGTCCGCATTCAGGATCAACATTCACGGCGACGGCACCGGCGGCGGATGCCCGGCCCTGGACGACGGCGGATGCCTCGAGTCCCACGCCTTCCTGTGGCCGGCGAGCGGCGGCGAGATCCGCCTAGCGTCGCTTGGCGGCTCGCGACGCCACGGCTACGGAATCAACGACAACCGTGACGTCGTCGGCTTCGCTACCAACAGCGGCGGCAAGCAGCGCGCTGTGATCTGGCCCGCTGGAGGCGGTGTCGCCGATCTCGGGTTGATACGCGGTGCCGCTCAGGGCGAGGCGCGCGACATCAACTCGCGCGGCGTGATCGTGGGCGAGAACTGGCTCAACAGCGGCAGAGATCGGGCCGTGATGTGGACTCCCAGGTAGGGAGCCGAGACCGCCCGCTGCTCATCAAAAGAGGAGAAACCCCGTGAGATGCCTTGCCGTTGCTGCACTCACTACGTTCACCACGCTCCAGCTCGCGGGCTGTACCGAGCCCGCCTCGCCAAGTAGAGAATCACTGACCCCGTCCGCTCCCGTATTCGGCAAGTCACCCGGTATCAACACCACGCGCCTGGGCACCTTGCCCAATGGCGGCGCGAGCAGCGCCTGGGGAATCAACTCCGCGGGTACGGTCATCGTCGGGTATGCCTACCCGAGCAACGCTAATGGCATCCCGTTTCGCGCGGTGCAGTGGACGCTGTCCAACGGCACCTGGGTAATCAGCGACCTAGCCGTCGCCTTCCCAGTCGGGACGACCTACAGCATTGCCTATGACCTCAACAGCGCCGGCACTAAGGCCGGCTATATGCGCCTCGCCTCCGGCGACGATCACGCCTACACGCTGACCGCCACGGGCGTAGTGACTGATCTGCACGCGCTCCTGTGCGCGGGCGACGACGGCAGGAAGACGAGCTACGCCCACGACGTCAGTGAGAATGGTGAGGCGGTAGGCACTCGCTATGGCCCCGGGTTGCCCTCGGCCGCGTTCTATTGGGATCCAAGCACCGGCTGCGCAGAGCTGCTGCCGTCATCCGCGCCGAGCGACGCGACCAGCGCGGAGGACATCAACGACTACGGTGTGATCGCGGGCTTCGTCGTGGGGGAGGGGCATACAACGCCCGTGCGCTGGACCCCGCTCGCGAATGGGACCTGGGATCTAGACACGCTTCCTCTCCCCGGCGGCATTGTGAGTGCCAGGCCTTCGGCAATCAACAACGAGGGTGAGATCGTCGGTACCGCGAGGGACGCGGCGAACGAGGCGTTTCCCATCTGCTGGGAAGTGACCGTCGACGCCAACGGCGTGGCGACCATCACGGCGATGCTGATGCCCATGCTCGGCGAGAGCCCATATGCCGGGTATCCCAATACCGAGGTGACGTCGATCAACGAGGCGGGTGACGCGGCCGGATGGGGGATCAGCTCGACCAAGCAAAATGCCGCTCGCTGGCCCGCGACGGGCGGCGTCCACAGCCTCGTCGGAAGCGGAACCATCAGCAGTGCAAGGGACCTGAACGACAAGAAACAGATCGTCGGCTCCGTCCTCCCATCAAACGGGCCGATCGAGGCAACCCTCTGGACGTTGCGGTGACCGGCTAACGCTCACCCTTCCGCACTTGGCGGCCGCAGCGACGCGCCACGCCCGGACGCGAGCAGCTCATCCACCTCCGCGTACCCCGACGGATAGGCGACGCCGTCCAACGACGCACCCGCCCCGAGCAACGCCGCGACTGACTCGGGTGAGCGTCTGTCGGTCCAGTACGAGTCCACGCAGGCGCGGACGGCAAGGGCCAACGCAGTGCGTCCCTTGCCGTCGCGCGCGTCGACGTGCGCGCCGCGTTGGATGAGGAGCCTCACCGTCGCGGGGCGCGCGCGCCAGGCCGCGACGTGGAGCGCCGTGCTGTCCTTCGCGATGCCGTAATAAGGGTCGCCCTCGTATAGCGCGTTCACGTCAACGCCGAGGTCAAGGAGATGTCGGACGCCGTCCGTGTTCCCCACGCCGGCGAACTCCGCGAGCAGCTTGCCGCCGTCCGCCACGATCTCGCCGACGAGCTCCGGCTCGCGCTCGGCGATCGAGCGGACGGCCGCTGCGTTGCCGCTGGCGCATGCGGCGATCAGTCGCTCGGCCCCCTCCAGCTCGATCGAGACGCCTCGCCGCTCGAACAGCTCGAGCACGTCGCCGCGTCCTCGTCGCGCAGCCATCGCGACGGCTGACTTGCCTGGCGACGACGGCGACCAGCGGTCGGGTCGCGTTGCGATGAGCGTCGGGTCAGCGCCGTGGTCGAGCAACACCTCGACGATCTCGAGCGAGTTGTCGCTCAGCACTGCGTTGTGCAGCGCCGTCTTCCCCCACCGATTCATCAGGTTCGGGTCGACGCCCTGCTCGAGCACCCACTTGATGCCGTCGTAGTCGTGCCAATCGGTCTTGCGCTGCAGGATTGTCGCGAGGCTGTCGGCGGTCAGCTTTCCGCTCTGCACGAGGATCTGGAGGGCGGCGTTGTCGTACCCTTCCGGTGTGTGGTAGGGCGTTTCCTCGTCGTTCGGATCGGCGCCCCTCTCGAGCAGCAAGCGAGTCAGCTCGGGATGGTGAGCGACGCCGGCGGCGCCGTACAGCGCGCTCTCCCACACAGGACGGGGCTGGTGGTCCTTCTCGAACCATCCGGTATTCGGGCTGGCCCCGGCGTCGAGCAGCGCAGTCGCCGCGCGCACGAAGCTCTGCGACCGCGAGCGATCGAGGCGGAGGTATCGCGAGAAACAGAGGTGGGTGAGCGCATCCCAGTCGTACGGCCCGCCGGTCGCCGTGGCGCTCCCTTCGTCGCGCTCGAGGAACCGGCGCACCGCGACGTCGTCGCCGAGGATCGCGGCCGCGTGGATGCTGCTGTTGCCGAGGTCAGGATGCGCGAGGAGGATCGCCTCGGCCCTCTCCAGTGTTCCCGAGGGATGGCCGGCGTCGAGTGGAGAGCACGCCGCCTTGATGAAGTCCGCGAGCACGTCACCGGTGATTGCCACCCAGGTCCCCGCACGTAGTTCGTCACCGTACTCTATTCGCCTTTGGCCGCGTGACAACCGGCTGCGGGCGGACGGTCGTGCGTCGCGTGCGATCGATCGCGCGAGCGGGCGCCGGGCAAGTCGGGCGGCGACGAGTAGCCGCCGAGCCGGGGAGGTGTTACGGCGTGGAAGGCTGATGCATCGTGTCGGGGCGCCTCCCCTCGCGTCCGAACACGTCCACGATCGCACGCGAGCCGGTTGCGACGTGGCGCAGCAGTTCGGCGGCCCACTGGGGGCTCGCTGGCATGTCACTCCGGTGATACCCGCGGAGGGCGGCGGTCGTGGCGACCGTGATCACGACATCGACGCGCCAGATCGCGGTGAGTGCCTCGCTCGACCGCATCGGCACGCGCAGCAGGTAGCGCCAGAGCGCCGCGCGGAGCGCGTGATACTCGCGGAGCACGGCGTCGTCGCCCACCGGTTGGACCCGCCGCTGGTCGCCGTGCGCCGCGGCGGAGCGCACGAGGCGCTCGGACGCCTCTTTGTCACCGCCGTCTCCTAGCGCCACGTCGAGTACCGCCCGCATGGTCTCGTGCAGACTGTCCAGCCCGTAGCGCTGCGGCTCGATGTGCCACGGCTCCTCGCGGCTGACCGCCTCCCACTCCGCGAGAACGAGCGCGAGGTCGTCACGGAGCTCGGCATTGCGCCGGTTCGGGTGAGCCCGGCGATCGGGAGCGCGGGGTTCGTCGTCTTGGTTTGCCATCCAGTAAACGTAACCGGCTGCATCGAGCCTAGCCGTAGGCGACGCTTACGTCGACGGCGCCTCTACGGGGACTTGAGGAGCGCGAAGGCTTCGCCTCGACAGGCCATCTGCTCAGCGCGCAACGTAATACGTGTTGTAATTAAAGTGGCAATTAGTAAGTCGATACGTTACTATTCAGTATACAGATGTTCCGTGCTCGTGGCCCGCCGGCTTTGGGGCACGCACCGCGTCAGGATCGGACTCGGCGGCCGCTGCGGCCGAGGACTGAGCGCCGGCGCGGGGACACGCTCCACGACACAAGGGCCGCAGCCGAGGAGTACACCATGCTGCATGCGCAGGAGACGATGAAGGACGCCGCCGCCGAATTCGCTGAGGCGCGCCGAGTGTGGGAGTCGGCGCGCGAGGTGGTATTGCGCGACGCGGTGCTCGCCGAAGCGCTCGCCGGGACGAACGCCCGGGCGGCCCAGGCGCCCGCAGCAGCTCCGGACCGCGCGAATAGCGAGGCCGTAGCTTCGCACGCGGACCGTGCGGACAAGACGACCGTACGTCCGCCGCATGCGGCGCGCCCGCGAGGAGAGCCGGTCACCTTCCGCAGCTACGGAACTGCACGCGAGGCATTCGTCAGCGCGCTCCTCAAAGACGCCGCGGCGCACGAAGCGGGGCGCTTCGGCGAGATTGGCCGGCGCTCCGATCACATCGAGCTACCGCGCGTGGGCCCGCCCGGGCTCGCGAAGCTCCGCGTCGCGCTCACCTTCTGGGACGCGTGGATCGACGCGCGAAACCGCGGCTGGGAGCCGGCCGGCAACATCACGAAGGTGGAGTGGCCGGCGCTCGCGCGCCTTATCGCATCAGACATCGCCGAGGACCGCGAGATCCCGGACGCGCTGGCCGCCCGCTTCGATGCATCCGCCGACGCGTCGTAAGGTTCGGCGCCAGCGCCACCCCCGCTGGCAGGCGGATCCCGCGCGGCCGCTCGTGGGGCACCCGGGCGTGCGTACTGCGCTCGGCGTGGCCTACGTGGTGGCGTGCCTCTTCGCGGCTAGCCTGCCGTTCGTCGCCTTCGGGCCGATCGGCCTGTTCGTCCTCGTGGCGACCGTGCTCTGGCTAGCGCCTGGGCTCCGAGCGCGCGTGCGCCGAGCCGGGAACCTGACCGACGGCGTCACGGCTTGGCCCGGGCTGACGGCGCTCGTGTGCACCGCCTCCAGCCTCGCCGTCATGGCGGCCGGTGGGCGTGCCACGGTGGCGGCGTGGCTTGGTTCGTTCGCCGCCTGCGGAGTGCTCGAGCTGGCCCGCGCCCGGGTGGCAAAGCGCGACAACATGCGCGCGGAGTCCAGGCCGCAGCCCCCGCGACCCTGGTGAGCCGACCGGCCGCTCATGGCTCCACCGAGCTGGCGCTCTCCTAGGTCGGCTGCAAGATCAGCGAGCGACTAGATACGAGACAGTACCACCCTCCACTGAATACCGGACTTCGGGAACAACATGCGCAACGATCCCTCCGCCCCCGCGAGCGGCGCTCGGACCACGCGCCTTGGTCTAGTCGCCCTCGGGTTCGTGATCGGGGTCCTCGTCACCCTCCTCGTCCTTTTCATGTTCAACCTCAGGTAGGCTCCGCTCGCGGCCGATTCGTATCGCGGGCTCGCGGCGAAGGGGGGTTCGTGGCGGCCATGGCGATTAGGCGTTGGTCGCCCCTGCACGTGCTGCGGCATCGGGCCGGCGTTCCGGCACTCGCGGCAACCGACTCGACCCCGCGGCGCGTGCCGTCGCGTTCTTCGCGGCCCAGTTGAGGGCGTAGTCGGCGACGTCCTCCCAGCCGTCCTGGCCTAGGGTATAGTGCGAACGACCGGGGAACAGCTTGTAGCCGGTGATCGCCTTGGACTTCCTGTAGTGCGCGGCGTTCGACTTGTTGATCCACGCCGGTACGACATGGTCGCTCCCGCCGGCGATGAACAGCAACGGCGCACGCTCGGCTCTCGAGAAGTCGACGCGGAAGACCGTGCGCGAGCCGACGTTCGCCAGAGCGTCCTGAAACAGAACGCGGCCGGCGCCCGGGACGTGGTAGCGCTCGTACACCTTCGCCGACGCCTGCGCGCTCAGCGTATTGGTGAAGGCGTAGTGGAATTGCTTGGCGGTCAGGCCGACCGCCTTGTTCAGGTTGGCGGGATTGCGGAGGATGGGCCAGACGGACCGTATCGTGGAGAGGGGCAGGCCGAGCACGCCCTTTACCGGAGCGGCGTCGATCGCGACGCCCGCCGTGCCGAGCCCGCGGTCGAGCAGGAGCTGGACGAAGGCCCCCCCGAAGGAGTGGCCCATGATGATCGGCGGGCGGACGAGCTGTCGGATGATGCGCTCGTAATGATCGACGATAACGCCCGCGTCGAGCCGCGCGATCGGCGATGGGTCGCGACGCAGCTGCGCGATGTCGCCGTCCATCCCCGGCCAGCCGGGTGCGATCACGCGGTAGCCCCGGTTGGTGTAGCGCTCGATCCAGTGCTCCCAGCTCAGAGGGGTCATCCACAAACCGTGGATCAGGACGACGGTGTCGGGTGCGGCGGAGTCGAAGGTGTTCCTAGCCACGGTGCTAGTCCTTTTATGGCCACTCAGTGCCGCGCTCCAATCAGAGGAGCGGGGCTTGGCGTCAAGCGTGAAGGGTAATTCTAGGGTCGGGGTGTCGTGGGGGCGCTCGCCGCCTCCGCTATCAGTGCGGCGACCTTCTGCGGGTGCGAGATGAACGGCAGGTGGCTCGACTTGATCTCCGACGTCTTCGCGTTCATGCGTTTGGCGTAGAAGCGCTCGAGCTGTGGACTGATCGCGCGATCTTCCTGCGCCACCAGATACCAACTCTGGATCGTCCGCCACGCCGCGGTGGGAACCGACTGCCCGAGGACCGCGCCGTGGACGGGCTTCTGGGCCACCGCCATTACGCGCGTCTGGCGCGTCGGGAGGTCTCCCGCGAATACGGCGTGGTACTTGGCGACGTCGATGTACAGAAAGCCGGCGGCATCCGGGACGAGCGCCGGCCCGAGGTCCGACGGGTACTTGTCGTTGAATGCGCCCACCGGCTCGCCGGCGTCCGGCGCGAAGGCGGCGATGAACACGAGCGCCTTCACGTTCGCGTTCCCCGCCGCGGCGCCGGTGATAACCGCGCCGCCGTAGGAGTGCCCGACGGCGACGACGGTCCGACCCTTTTGCGTTTCCGCGTCGATCACTCGCTTCGTCGTCGCGACGTCCTCGGCGAGCATCGCGAGCGAATTCTGCACGGCGATCACCTTGTAGCCGTCGCGCTGCAGGAGCGGAACGACGTCCTGCCAGGTCGATCCGTCCGCGAACGCGCCGTGAACGAGGACGATCGTCGGCCTGTCGGCGGCGGCCGTCATGCGACTCAGCGCCTGGCCCTGCTGGGCAGGGACTGACGACATCGGTTTCTTCTCGCGCGCCTCGGACGACGTCACGACCTGGGCGCCGGAGGCGACGGCAGCGATGCCGAGCAGGATGAGCGCGACGATTGGCGGCCGTGCTATGCGGGTGGTTCTCATGGTGTGGCTCTCTTTGTCGGAATGATGAGCTGGAGCGCGTGTCGCTGGATGATCGCTTCAGCCATCGAGGTGAATGGCGCCGTGGTTGAACTTGCGACTATGCTTCCGCGCGCGATAATCGATTCGCGCTCGCGAGAGCCGGCCGAACAACGCATCGCGTCGGTCGCCCCTCGCAGAGTCGCGTCGCTTCCCGAACCGGAGCGCGTGACGTACCCAGTCACGCAGGGCGTCGAGCTCCGCAGGCTGGTCGAGGTTGGCGTTGAGAATATCGCCGAGGAGCGCGCGCGCCGAGTTGCATCCGGGCTCTCCGCCGATGTTCGTCATACGCCGCGGAGCGGCGCCGCGAGCGTCTGGGCACCGTCGTCGGTCAGGCCTCCGCGGGAAGCATCGAAGCGCGCGCCCACCCGCGCATCAGAAATCGCGCGGTCTTGGGCGAGTTCGGACGCGATGCGGCGGGCGAGCATCGGCCATTCCCCCTTGTCGATGTTGCCGCCGCCCTGCCACCCGCGGTCTCGCGCGTCGATCCAGGCGTCCCAGAACGCCAGCGCGACGCGGAGGTTCATGAGTGTCGGGGCCGCGCCCTTCGGCAGCTGCCGCTCTATGCCGTCGAAGCGCCGCCCGATGTCGTCGTATCGCCCGCCCTCGTGTGTCGCCGCGTCCTTGAGTAGCTCTCCAACGAGGGAGTCGCGCGCGTTGCTGTAGCTCAGCATGTCTCCTTCCGAGTTGAGATGTGTCGCCACGGCCACAGTAACCGCGTCGCCCCCGGCCCTGTCACTCGGCGGCGTCAGCCGGCCAGTCACCCGGGCGTGCTGCATCACGTGCATGTCCGCTGTCCTTCTCCGCGCGGTGCGCGCGCGAGACGATCGCCCCGGCGTTCGCGTGGTCCGCGTCGGCCGGCCGTGCGGGGCTGCCCTGCTCCTTGCCGCTCGCGAGCGCTGCCTCCCACTCGGCCACCTCGCGCGCCGACCGGCGGCTCCGACGATCCTCCGCGGATTCGTCGGCCTCATCGTGTTTCGTCGTTTCGCGGTCTGACATTGCTTCTCCTCCCGCTATTCGAGTGGGTGCTGGTGAGGAACGAACGGCGCTGCTAACGCGGCGCCCAATCCGGCACGACCTCGCGGAGGTCGGCGGCCGCCGGGACACCCCACAGCCGAAGTCGCCCCATTCCCGCGATACGCTCGAGCGCCAAGGACGTCCACCCTCGCCCCTCCGCGATCCGCCGGTTCGCCGCGAGTCGCTCGAGAATCTCGAGGTGCACGAGCCGGCTGTCGCCGTCCGCGCGGCCCGTGGCGATCAAGGCGTGCCGTGCGTACAAGAGTTCGAGAGGACCCGGGTAGTCGGACATGAGTGCCCCTATTTGAGAGAACGTGCCTGTGCCTACGCGCTCGACGCGACTGAGCTCGCGCCGTTATCGGTCAACTCCTGCGCCGCGTCGGACCGGTGTCGACGACGGAACTCGCGGGTCGCTGTCACCTGAGACGCGGACAGTGAGCTCGCGAGCTCCGACGCCGGACGCGCGAGGCGAACGGTGAACGTGCTCCCCTCCCCGGGAGTGCTTTCGACGCTGACGTCTCCGCCGAGAAGGCGGGCGAGCTGGCGTGTGATGGTGAGGCCGAGTCCCGTGCCCTGGGCGGACCTCGCTACCGGCTTGCGGGCCTGCCAGAAGGACTCGAAGAGACGCTCCGCATCCTCCGGGCTGATGCCGACGCCGGTGTCGCTGACCCGGAGCACGACACCGTTCTCCTCCGCGTGGAGGCTGATGCGAACTTCGCCGACGCTCGTGAACTTCACCGCGTTCGCGGCGAGGTTGAACACGATTTGGCGAAACTTCCCGGGATCGGTGGGAAACACGATCGGCTCGTCGGGAAGTACGAGCGGGAGAGCGAGCCCTTTGCTCTCCGCCAGCGGGGCGAGCAGAGCCGCGGCGTCTCGCAGGAGAGCGGAGAGGTCCACGTCCTCGAGACGCACTTCGCCGCGCCCGGCGTTGACCTGCGAAATGGTCAGGATCTCCTCGATCAGACGCAGCAGGTGACGGCTCGCCGTGCCGATGCGCTGAAGCTGCCTCCGTTGAGCGTCGTTGATGGGACCGCCCACCTCGTCCTCGAGAAGGCCGACGTAACCGAGCACGATGCCGAGCGGAGTGCGGAACTCGTGCGACATCGTCGTCAGAAAGCTCGCCTTCGACCTGTTCGCCGTCTCCGCCTCCTCGCGCGCCGCGTCGGCGGCCGCTCGAAGCGCCTCCGCGCGCTGGGCGGCGTACGCGGCGTCCTCGCGCGCCACTTCCGCGCGGGCGGAAGCGTCCTCGGCGCTCACGCGCGCGTCACTGGCTTCGCGGTACAGCCGCGCGTTGTCGATCGCCATCGCGCAGCGCCGGCCGAGGTCTTCCGCGAGGAGCAGGTCAGCGTCGTCGTAGCTGCGTTGCGCGTCGGAGACGAACGTGACCGCCCCCAGCGTGCGGCCTCGGGCGCGCATCGGAACCATCAGGAACGACTTGGCGCCGAGCTCGCGCAGCAAGTCCCGGTGCTGCTCTTCAGCGACCTCGCTCAGGGCGGCGTCCGAAGCCACGACGACGAACTCGGACTCCAACGTGCGGATGACGCGGGGGGCGCCAATCGGGTCGTCCGTGCGCGTCGGGTGCGCGGCGTAGTAGGCTCGCGCGACCGCCTGCTTGGCAGTGTCCGGGTGGATGACCGCGACGCGGCTGATGGTGCCGTCCGGTTCGACCACATCGACCATGCACCACGTGCCGAAGTGCGGCAGGGCGAGCCCGGCGGCCGTTTCTAGTGTCGACTGGAAGTCGAGCGAGTCGGCGAGGCACCGGCTCGTCTCCGCCAGGAAGGCGAAGCGCGTCCGGCTTCCGTGGAGTGTGCTCGCCTTGGTGTCGATGCGGGCAAGGGTGTTAGTCGCTGTTGCCGCGGCCGGAGCGACAGGTTCAGCCGGCCGGTCGAACACGGCAGCGCGCGTCGCGCCGCCGTCGTCGGCCCACCTGGCCTCGGCCGCATCGAGTGGCGTCATACAGCGGCCGGCTCGTGCATCGAGGCGACGATGTCGAAGACGCCGCTGAGATGCGCGGGGTCTCCGAGGAAGCAATCGGCTCCCGACAACAGCGCTCGCCGCTCACTGACGACCCGCGCGGGCGCGGAATACGCGAGCACCGGGATGTGCCGGAGCTCGGGCGTGCGCTTGAGAACCTCGATCGCGCAGGGGCCATCCGTGCACGGCAGCTCGACTTCGGCGATGACGAGGCTGACGTCGTCAGCCCGCGCTTCGCGCAGCAATTCGTCGCCGGTCCCAGCGAGACGCAAGCGGTAGCCGGCGTACGTGAGCCCGGAGGCGAGGATGAGGCGCGTGTCCTCGTCGGGGTCGCCCGCGACGACGATCGTGCTGAGAGGGGAAGGCCCCCGCGTGAGGCGGGACTCGAATGGGTGACGCATCGTCGTGGCGCTCCGGCGAGAGACTCGTGCGGGCGCTGTCCAGGGGACCGTCAGCAGGATTCCGGTCCAGACCTGCGAAGCGTCGGAGGGGAACCGAGCAGCAAGGCCGGTGGCCAGCTCGGACTCTCTAAAGTTACACCGCTGTTGATGACCTGTCCAGGCCCGCAGCTTGACATCCGATGGACACCAACGCATTCTCCTGCCATGACGAGCCACGCCAAGCCGGACAACGCCAGACACCCGATCGGCGTGGTTGCCGAGCGGACTGGGCTGTCGCCTGACGTGTTGCGCGTGTGGGAGCGGCGGTACCGCGCGGTCGAGCCGTCGCGATCGTTGGACGGACAGCGCTCGTACTCGGATGCGGACATCGAGCGCCTGCGCCTCCTGCGGTTGGCGACGATGGCCGGGCGCAGCATCAGTCAGGCGGCCCGACTGACGACCGCCGAGCTGGCGCGGCTGGTCAGGGAGGACGAGGCCGCGCGAGAGCAGGTCGATCGTCGTGCGGAGAGGGCGGCGCTCGCGTCGGCGGCAGTGGACGTGGAGCGAGCACTCGACCTCGCGCGTGCGGTGGATGCGGCGGGGCTCGAGACCTTCCTGCGTCGCGCCGTCGCAGCGTTGGGCGTCCCGCTATTCCTCGACGGATTAGCGGCGCCGCTCCTACGCCGGATGGGGGAGGAATGGGAGGCTGGGCGCTTGACACCGGCCCAGGAGCACGTGGCGACGGCAATCATTCAGCACGTCCTCGAGGGGGCGATCCACTTCCTCGTCGCTCCGCACGACGCGCCAATCCTCCTCTTAGCGACGCCTGTTGGCGAGCAGCACAAGATGGGATCGGTGCTCGCCGCAGCCGCCGCGGCCGCCGAAGGTTGGCGCGTCACCCATCTAGGTCCCGATCTGCCGGCCGGTGAGATCGCGGCCGCGGCGCTCGCGCTGCAGGCCCGCGTCGTCGGAGTCAGCGTCATCTATCCCGCTGAGCGCGATCGCATCCTCGCGGAGCTTCGCACGCTCCGATCGCGGCTCTCGGCGTCCGTGCCGCTGGTGGCGGGCGGCGCGGGCGCGGTTGCCTTGGCGCCGGCCTTGCGCGGCGCAGGGATCCGCGTGGTTCAGGACCTGTCCGAGCTCCGTGCCGCGCTGCGAGCCGCGCTCGTGAACGGCGACGGACCCGCCCGACGGTAGCTCGGCGCGAGGGAGGAGGGAGGAATGAGGGGAGAGTCCACAGCACTCGTCCCTCATTCCTCCCTCCTCCTTCCTCTTCTTCGACAGTGCCTAGACAAGTTTCGGGAGGCCGCGGCGTCTCCGTCTGTCGCAGCTTTGTCCTAGTCAAATCGTTGACAAGGCTCGTTACCGCCCGCATCATTACATGCATGCGGGGCGGCGTTGGAGCCTGTCGTCCGGCAGCCATCCATTCCACAGGCTTCCTGCCGGAGAAGAGACAATGAAACGGAAACCTGCCGACAAGGTTGTCCCGAACGCCGTCCCCACAACGGCCCCCAAGGCGACGACACCCACGCCGGATCTCGCGGGGAACGGCTCGTCCCCCTACCGCACGCCGCCCCGCCCTCGGGTCGCGCCGGGGCGCGTCCCTCGCTGGCGTCCGAAGGAGAACATCCTCCAGATCGCCGCTGCGACGGGACGATTCGAGACGTTGGGGCGAGCCATCGCTGCCGCCGGCCTTACAGAAACGCTGAGCGAAACTGGTCCATTCACGCTGTTCGCGCCGACCGATCGGGCGTTCGCCAAGATGTCGAGTCCCGACTTGACTGCTCTTCTCGAGGACAAGACGAGGCTACGTCAGCTGGTCGGCTTCCACGTCGTGCCGTCGAAGGTGAGAGCCCCGCGAAAACAGCGTCCCTCGTCCCTGACGACACTCGACGGGAAGCCGCTGGAGATCGCCGTCATCGAGGACGAGGACGGCGGGTACCGGGTCGGCAAAGCGCGGATCGTCAAGACCAACATCCGCGCGTCCAACGGCGTGATTCACGCGATCGACACGATCCTGACGCCTCGTTGAGGCGCGGCTCTCGTACTAGAACCGGCAGATCATGGGCAGGACCGCGGCAGCCGTCGGCAGCACCGCGTTCTTCATCGCCGCGCCCGGGGTCGTCGCAGGACTGATTCCCTGGTGGCTGACCGGCTGGGAAGTCCGAGAGCCGCTGCTTCACTGGGGGCCGACGCGGATAATCGGCGTGACGCTCATCGCGGCCGGCGCGGTGGTGCTGATCAATGCGTTCGTTCGGTTCGTCGCCGAGGGCGCCGGAACGCCGGCGCCCGTCGCGCCGACCGAACGCCTGGTCGTCGGCGGGCTCTATCGGTATGTCCGCAATCCGATGTACCTCGCGGTCGTGGCGATCATCATCGGACAGGCGCTGGTACTCGGCAGCACCACGCTACTAGCGTACTCGATCGTCGTCGTTCTCTTCTTCGTCACGTTCGTGAAGTTGTACGAGGAGCCAACGCTCCGGCGCCGATACGGCGTGTCGTACGACGCGTACCGACGCGCGGTCCCAGGGTGGCTCCCGCAGCTGCGTGCGTGGACTGGTGATGACGACCAGTCGAGTGCCGTGCCGCCGCGTTCGGGCTCGGCGTCGCTGCGGCGCGACGGATAGCTGAGCGGGGCGCGAGTGAGACGGCCGCGGCGGAGCTAGTCCGCCGCGGCCGTTCGAGCATCAATCATAGATTGACTAGATCAGGTTGTTGATCGCGTCGACGAGTCCCCGAACGCCTCGCGTCACCCCGTTGACGAGGCCTTGCGCCACCTGACCGAGGGCGCAGAGCAGGCTGCCGACCGCGCCGTTGCCCCGGCCCGTCACTTCAGCCGCAGGCAGGTCGACAAACGCACCGAGGACGTTCACCTCGATCGGTTCCGCCACGGTCGCCAGATCGATAGTAATGATCTCGCACTGCCCGCGGCTTGTGCTGACGACTCCGACACCGGTCGTGAACTCCTGCCTTACCACGCGTTCACCGAGCACGCCGCCGGTGAGGTCGAGGAACCCCGTCGCCTCCAGTCCGACGATGTTCCCGGCGATGCGCTCCAGTCCGAACTCCTTGATGACGGCCTGCTTGATGACGACGTTGCCGAGGTCGCCGAGCAACGGTACCGTCACACCAGTGATGCTCTCGAGCAGCAGCCCCGTCCCCTCGACGTGTCCTTTCTGCAGCGATGGCACGTCGGCCGCTGTCGCCGCCTCCGGCGCTACGGGTTCCTTGCCGCACGCGCCGATTCCGAGCGCCAAGGGCAGCGCGAATACAGTCAGTCCTCTTTTCATCGACCCCTCTCCTTGGAAAAGCATTCGCCGCGCGGCGGCGACCTCCTCGTCGACGACTACGCGCCGACGCGATGGGTGCAAATCGTGATCCGCCTCACGCATTTTTCCGCAAGTACATGCCGCACCGGCAGCCACCCACGCATGAGCTAGCCGAGCCCGTGGTCATCGCCTTCGAGGAAATCACTGTGCCAAAGATTCAGATAGCGGATCGCATTCGGTCAGCCGTAGCGCGTGCGGCCTTGGCCGGATTCGCAGTCGTGCCGGCTCTCTCCCTCGCAGATCAGGCCTATGGGCAGCAGCGCCGCGCTTCGACCCAGCCAATCCAGGTCCGTTGGCTCGGTCACGCGACGTTCGAAGTTGTCTCCTCCGGTGGTACGCGGATCATCATCGACCCGTGGCTGGCGCAGAACCCGGCGACGCCGGACTCGCTCAAGCAGATGTCGCGCTGGACGGGGACGGACACCAGGCCGGCCGCGGTCCTCGTCTCGCACACCCACTTCGACCACTCGGCCGACGCCAAGCCGATCGCCGAGGCGACGGGAGCGAAGGTCATCAGCACGTTCGAGTACGTGAGCTCGCTCAGCCTTCCCGAAGCGCAGTCGCTTGGCGGCAACGTCGGCGGGCAGTTCCGCGTTGGCGACGTCACGGTGCACCTCGTGCCGGCGATGCACTCGAGCGCGCCCGGCGGCCGCCCGCTCGGCTTCGTCCTCGAGTTCGCCGACGGGCGCGCACTCTACCACACGGGCGACACGTGGATCTTCGGCGACATGTCGCTCATCCACGAGCGTTACCGGCCGGACATCGTTCTCCTCAATGTCGGCGGCGGGCCGTTCACGCAGGACCCGACCACTGCGGCGCTGGCGATCAGGAAGTACTTCCGCCCGCGCACGATCGTCCCGATGCATTTCGGGACGTTCCCGGCACTGTCGAACGAGCAGCAGGTGCGAGCGGCGTTCGCGAACGATGGCCGCGTGACGTTCATGCGGCCGGGTGAGACGCGGCGGTTTTAAGCGGCCTCTGGCCGCTGCTATCGGCTATCAGCTATCGGGGCGGGCTTCGCCCGCACGCTA
>JBHELH010000042.1:0-8246 GCA_046263215.1 Gemmatimonadaceae bacterium
TGTCGGCTCCGACCGCGCTGGCCGGCGCGATGGAGAGGCGGATTGGCGCCGCGAGCGCGGTCTCGTAACGGCGGCCATCGGGGTTGAAGAACGTGTAGCGGACCGGTGGGATCTCGAGCTCGCCGGCGCGGTGCGGCGTCAGAATCCAGTCGAAGTCCTTCGATCCCCGGATGCGGCGCGCCGACGTGTCGACGCGGACCCGCTCCTCTCCCGGTACGAGGGTGGCCCACGGGAGCACGACCGTCGGTCGCGGAAAAAGCTTCACGTTCCCGGTGCCCTCGACGCGCACGGACAGCGTGAGCGGGTCGCCTACGCGCGCGGCGGCCGTGTCGACGCGAGCCACGACGCGCAACGCCCCGACGGCGCCGGTGAAATCGGTGGGGCGGAACGCGGTCGGCGGCTCGACGGCGACGATGACGGCGCTGTCGGTGCGAAGCTCGTGCGTCTCCTCGCGGCTGAAGAAGGTCGGGGTTAGAGCGAGCGAGTACACGAGCTGCGCCGGGGGCACGACGAAGCGACCAGCCATCAGCGGGAAGACCGCGCGCTGGTACACGAGCGCGTCGAAGCAGCGGCGGCCGACGCGACGACGCGGCGGGTCGCCCTTCACGACCGGGAGGTCGTACGCGAGCATCGACTGCATGTCGGGCGGGAAGAACGTCGGGTTCCTCCGCAGGCGGTCGCGCACCGATTCGCTGAGAAAGACGGCGACCTCATAGTTCGCCTGCTGTCCGACGTAGACGGTCTCCGGCAGGGCGAGCGCGCGGAAGTTGACGTCGAGGCTCGTATCGATCTGTGCCCGCGTCACGACCGTCGGCACGGTTCCTTCCTCGCGCGAGGGGCGGACCTCGATGCGGAGCGGCCGCGAGCGCGCGACGACGCCGCCCGCGTGCGCCTCGAACGGCGGGATCGTGAACGAGCCGACGCGGTCCGTCGTAACGACGTACTTGTGCTCGACCATGATCGTCGAGCTGCCGGACGCGTCCTGGGTGACGCTGGGTCGCGCACTCGTTCGCAGGAGCTCGAACGGCGCGAGGGGGGGTATGAGGACGCGCGGCGCGACCGCGCCGGGGGCGGACACCGCGACGCTCACCTCGACGGGCTCACACGCCGCGACGGCGGCCGGCGCGTGCGCGACGATCGCGAGCTGCGCGGTGAGCGCGCCTGTCAGCGCGACGACGGTGATCACCAATCCTTTCCGCCCGGCGGCGGCTCGACGCGGTTCTGACGCTGGCGCTTCGCCTGCACGTCCCGCTCTTCGCGTGCGGCGCTGCCGAGCAGTTGCTCCGCCTGCCGCTGTGCGAGATTCCCGCTCGGCTGCGGGTCCTCGCGCTGTGGGGCCTGCGGCTGCGGTTGCTGCTGCGACGCGCCGCCACCCCCGCCCGATTGGCGCTTACGGAGGGCGAGCTCGTAGTTCCACTTCGCGTCGACGTCGTCATGACGCAGCAGCAGGACCTGCTTGTACGCGGCGAGCGCCGAGTCGAGGGGCGCCGCGGCCTCGTCGCCCTGCAAGGCGAGGCCGCGCTTCAGGTGCGCGAGGCCGAGGTTGAACAGGGCGCGGTAGCGCACCTCCGTCGCCGGCGCCGGCGCAGCGCGGCCGAGCGCCTCCGCGGCGTCGGCGAGCGAATCGGCGCCGAGGAGAGACGTGCCGAAGTTGTACAGCGTGGCCGGCGACCGGTCGCCTCTGCTGACCGCCCGCTGGTACGCGGCCGCAGCCTCCGTGAAGCGACCACTCTGGTAGGCGTGCGCACCGGCCGCGCGCTCTTTGTAGGCCCGGGCGCCGGCCGCGCGCTCTTTGAGGCGCGAGCAGCCGGTGCCGAACGCGACGAGCATGATCGCCATGGCGGGCGCGGTCCGGCGAGCGGCGGCGAGCGGTCGGCGCTGGCGCGCCGCCCGGCGCTCGCCGAGGAGCGTGTCGAGGAGGAGCAGCGCGAGGGCCGGGGCGAGGAACCACTGAAAGCGCGGTGTGCGCGTCTCGCCGGTAACGGACGCCCGCTGCTGCGTGCGGAGATTCGCCAGCGCGTGCTTGATGCGGCCGGCCTTGTCGTTCGCGTCCGCGGGGATGAACGTCCCACGTGCCGCCTCGGCGGCAGCGCGCAGCAGCTCCGGGTGATAGCGCGTCAGAACCGGCTGCCCGCCCTCGTCGCGCTTGACCGTCGCCGCCCCGTTCTCCCGAATGGGGATCGTCGACCCTTGCTCGGTTCCAAACCCGACGGTGACGACGCTGACACCCTGCTCGCCCGCACGTCGTGCCTCGGCGACGATCTCCTCCACGGATTCGAATGCTTCGCCGTCGCTCATGACCACCAGCGCCTTGTCCGCGTCGCCGCGCGAGATGAGCAGCAGGTCCGTGCCCTGCCGGAACGTGCGCGCGAGGGAGCTGCCCGCCTGACCGACGATGGAGGGGTCGAGATTGTCAAGGAAAAGGTCGAGCGCTCCCGCGTCAACCGTGAGCGGCGACAGGACGTAGCTGCGTCCGGCGAACGCGAGCACGCCGACGCGATCGCCGGTCGACAGCGCGCGGAGTCGGCGAACTTCCTGCTTCATGCGCTCGAGCCGGTTCGGTCGTTCGTCGGTGGCGAGCATCGAGAGCGATGCGTCGAGGGCCAGCACGAGGTCGATGCCCCGCGTGCGCACCGTCGTACGCTCGGCGCCCCAGCGTGGGCCGGCAACACCGACGCCGACGAGCGCGGCGGCCGTCGCGAGGCGCACGGTTCGCCAGCGCGGCGGGTCGAGAATGCCGGGCGGCAGCAGGCGCTCCACAACGTCGCGCTGTCCGAGGCGAGCGATCCGCGCAATGCGGCCGCGATGCGCCTGGCGGAGGCACACGACGGCCAGGATCGGCAGCATAACAGCCAGCGGCAGCAGCCACGGCAGGTCGAAGTAGCCCGCGGCAGAGACCAGGTCGCCGATCACGGGAGTGGGGCGCGGCGCGCCGCGAGGAGGAGCTCTGCCGCGAGCGCGAGCCCGACGAGGAGCAACGGCCAGCGGAACAGCTCGGAGTAGCGGACATAGGTCCGGGTTCGCACTGGCACGCGCTCGAGCTGGTCGATCTGCTGGTAGATGAGCTGCAGCGCGGCGGCGTCGCGGGCGCGGAAATATCGGCCGCCGGTGACGCCGGCAATGTCGCGCATCAGCGGCTCGTCGATCCGTACGGGCCGGTTCTCGTAGCGGAGGCCGAACAAGCCGCGGCCAACAGGGACCGGTGCCATGCCTTCGGTTCCCGCGGCGATGGAGTAGATGCGAATCCCATAGGCGGCGGCGGCGCGGGCCGCGGTGCGCGGGTCGATCGCGCCGCGGTTGTTCTCGCCGTCGGTCAACAGGACCATGACCCGAGAGCGTCCGGGGGCGTTCCGCAGGCGGTTGGCAGCCGTGGCGATCGCCGTACCGATCGCGGTGCCGTCCTCGAGCTGTCCGGGCGCGAGGTTCTCGATCGCTGCGAGCACGACCGGGTGGTCGGTCGTGAGCGGGACCTGCGTGAGCGCCTCGCCGGCGAAGGCGACGACGCCGATGCGATCGCTCCGCCGGGCGTGGACGAAGCGCTGCACGACGTCCTTGGCGACCTCGAGCCGGTTGTTGGGAAGAAAGTCCTGCGCGAGCATGGAGCTCGAGATGTCGATGGCGACGACAATGTTGATGCCTTCGCTCGTGACGTTCTCAGCGCGCCCCGCAGCCCGCGGCCGCGCCATCGCGACAATCGCCGCCGCGAGCGCGAGGTTGCGTAACAGGAAGAGCATGAACGTCGCCGAGCGCGCGGGTCGCGCGGCGCGCGCGAGGACGGGCACGCGGGAGAAGACGATCGCGGGAGGATGCCGCCGACGGCGGACGAGCCACCAGACGGGCAGCGCGAGCAGGAGCAGGAGCGCCCAGCCCGAGGCGAAGTGGAACGGCCCGATGCCGATCACGCCGCCGCTCCCGGCTGCTCGCGCACCGCGGTGGCCTGCTCGGCCAACGAGGCGTGGATCGACCGTACGATCGCTCGCGCCTCGCGGCCGAGCTCCATGGCCCGCTCCCGCGTTACGGGGCGGCGCGCGAACTTGATCAGGTCAGCCTCGTCGAGCAGGCGGGAAAGCCGCTCGAGCGGCGCCGCCGGCTCGCGGTGAAGCGCGCGTGTGAGCTCGCTGCTCGTGAGCGACAGCGGTGCGATCGTGTAGCGCGCAGCGAGGTAGTCGCGGAGGACGTCGACCATCAGGGCGACGTGGCGCCCGCGCTCGCCGGCCTCGATGAGGCGCAGCGCCTCGACGCGGGCGAACTCGCGCTCGGCGCGGGCGAGGGGGTCCTCGACGGGCAGCACGACGTTCCGGCGGCGCCGGCGCAGCCACCACCAGAGTAGCAGCGCGCCGAGGGCGACCGCCGCCGCGATCAGCGCCCAGACCCACCAGCGGGGCACGCCCTGGTCGATGAGCGGGCGCGCCGGTTTGGGCACGCGCAGGCTGCTGTCGGCCGGCAGCACGCTGCGGACGAAGACCGAGGCGCGGCCGACAGGGATGCGGCGCTCGGCGTCGTCCTCGCGCACGACGACGTCGCCGAGGACGATCGGCTGCGGCCCGATATCCCAGGCAGCGAGCCGATAGGTCGCGGTCTGATCGAGCGCGGCGGTGTCGGCCGCCGTTCGCACCGTGCGCGGGTCGATGAGCTGGACGGCGGACGTGGAGTCAGGGCCGGCTGGAAACTCGATCGTCGCGCCCGGCGCCGTCCGAACGCGGATCGACACGGTGAACGGGTCGCCGATGCGCACCGTGTCGGCCGACGCTTTCACACCGTAGCTCACGCGCGCGCCTTGGGCGCCGCCGCTTTGCGTGCCGGCGGCGACAGGCGCGAGCAGCGCCAGCCCCGTCGCGACGCAGAGCCAGCCGGCGAGACGGGCGGCGCGGTAGGTCATCGACGTCGCGCCGTCGTCTCGCGCGAATGGAAGAAGCGAAGCAACGGCTCGATAATCCCGGCGTCGGTGCGCACAGGGATCTCGTCGATCGCGAGGCGGCGGAGCAAACGCCGCCGCGATTCGCGCTCCTCGGTCACGGCGGCCGCGTACCGGGCGCGTACGATAGGGTCGCCGGTGTCGACGTCGAGCGTGTCGCCCGTCTCGGGATCGACAAGGCGCGCGGGTCCGATGTCCGGTAGCTCCACCTCGCTCGGGTCCTCCACCGTGACGGCGACGAGGTCGTGGCGCTGCGCGAGGAGCTTCATCGGGTGCTCGACGCCGGCGGCGTAGAAGTCGGACACGAGGAAGATGATCGTGTGGTGCGAGAGCATCTTGAGCAGGTAGTCCGCCGCACCGGCGATGTCGGTGCCCCGGCCGCTCGGGTCGAACGCCAACAGGTCACGGATGAGCCGCAGGGCGTGGCGGCGCCCCTTGCGCGGCGGGACGACGTGCTCGATCCGGTCGGTGAAGAGCAGCGTGCCGACGCGGTCGTTGTTGCGCACCGCGGACATGGCGAGGACCGCGGCGAGCTCGGACGCCAGCTCGCTCTTGAAGCGGCGTCGCGTGCCGAAGCGCTCGGAGCCCGATAGGTCGACCGCGAGCATGACCGTCAGCTCACGCTCCTCGATGTAGCGCTTCACGAACGGCCGCCGCATGCGCGCGGTGACGTTCCAGTCGATGTTGCGGACCTCGTCTCCGGGCTGGTACTCGCGGACTTCGGCGAACTCCATCCCCTGCCCCTTGAAGACCGAGCGGTACTCGCCGGCGAATAGCGAGTTGACGAGGCCGCGCGTGCGAAGCTCGATCAGCTTGACCTGACGCAGCACCTCCGGCGGGACGGCGGGCGAGCGGGAGAGCGACGGACGGCCGACAGGCGGAACGTGCGCGCCGGACGGCCGGTGTACGCGTCGATCGATGGCGCCAGAGACCCGGCCGCCGGTCACGGGCTTTCGATCCTCGCGAGAATGCGCTGCACCAGGTCGTCGCTCGTGACCTCCTCCGCTTCGGCCTCGTACGTCGTGAGGACGCGGTGGCGGAGGACGTCGGGGGCAATCGCCTTGACGTCGTCCGGCGTGACGAACGCGCGGCCACGGAGGAACGCGTGGGCGCGCGACGCCTGGGCGAGGGCGATCGTGGCACGCGGGCTCGCCCCGAATTCGACCAGGGGCTCGAGCTCCGGGAGCCCGTACTCGCGCGGCTCGCGCGACGCGTGGACGATGTCCACGATGTAGTCGACGATGCGGTCATCCATGTACAGATCGGAGATGCGGCCGCGTGCCTCGAGGATTGCCGCCGGCGACGCGACGCGGTCGATCTTGATCGGCGCACCGCCGGCCATGCGCCGCATGATCTCCTTCTCCTCGTCCCGCGATGGGTAGCCGACGCGGAGCTTGAGCATGAAGCGGTCGACCTGCGCCTCGGGGAGCGGGTACGTGCCCTCCTGCTCGATCGGGTTCTGCGTCGCGAGCACGAGAAACGGCTCGTCGAGCCGGTACGTTGTGCCGCCGATCGTGACCTGCTTCTCCTGCATCGCCTCCAGCAGCGCCGCCTGCACCTTGGCCGGCGCGCGGTTGATCTCGTCGGCGAGGATAATGTTGGCGAAGATCGGCCCCTTCTTCACGCGGAACTCGCCCGTCCCCTGATCGAAGACCTGCGTGCCGAGGACGTCGGCGGGCAGCAGGTCCGGGGTGAACTGAATGCGCTGAAAGGTGGTGTCGATTGTCTCGGCGAGCGTGCGGACAGTCAGCGTCTTCGCGAGGCCCGGAACACCCTCGAGGAGCACGTGACCGCCAGTCAGGAGACTGATCAGCAGCCGATCGATCATGTACTCCTGCCCGACCACGCGCCGCGCCGTCTGCCGCGACACCTCGTGGACGAGGCGGGCGTCAGCCGACGCGGCCTGTGTTGGCTGTGTTACCTGGGTTGCCACGGGCATACTCCGGGTGCTCTGGGTTGCTGGCCACAAGGGCCGTCATGAACGATACCGGACGCGGAACCGCGAGGTTCCGGACTCTCGGCGTGATTGCGGCGATTGCGGAGTGCGGACTGCAACCGACTGCGCGGGTACCCGCCGAAGGCGGGTGTGCGGACTGCGGACACAAACCCCCGGGACGCTCCTAACGGCGGCTCGAAGCTTCCCCGAGGGTGCGAGTCCGCAATCCGCAGTCCCCGTCGATTCGAGTACGTCACGGCGCGGTGAGCTCCTCGATCGTCCGCCTCTCGCGCGCCGTCAGCGGGCGCGTCGCGCCGCTCGGCAAATCGCCGAGGGCGACGGGCCCGAACCTGGTGCGGACGAGACGCTCGATGTCGAGTCCGAGCGCGGCGCAGAGTCGCCGGACCTCCCGATTGCGCCCCTCGGCGATCGTGACCTCGAACTCAGCGCGCCCATTCGGGGCCGGGCGCGCGGCGACGTGCCGCGGCACAACGGGACCGTCGTGGAGCTCGACGCCGCGGCGGGCCTCTCGCGCCGCGCGCTCGGCGTCGCCGGAAACGACGGCGACGTACGTTCGCTCGACTTCGCGGCTCGGATGCGTCAGTCGGTGGGCCGCGGCGCCGTCCGTCGTCAGCAGGAGCACGCCCTCGGTGAGATAATCGAGGCGTCCGACGTACGTGAGCCCGGGACGGCGCGGCACGAGGTCGAAGACCGTCGTCCGGCCGTCCGGATCGGACCGCGTCGTGATGACTCCGGCGGGCTTGTTGAGCACGATCCACTCGGCGGCCACGGGCGGCCCAACGGGCTTGCCGTCGACCGCCATGCGATCGGCCGTCGGGTCGACGCTCTGGCCAACGTGCGCGATCTCGCCGTTCACGGTCACGCGCCCCGCCGCGATGAGCTCTTCGGCGTGCCGGCGCGACGCGACGCCGGCCCGCGCGAGCGCGCGCTGGATGCGCATTGAGTCGCCCACGCGCGCGTCCGACGACCGGTCAGCGCCGCGCCCCGTTCGGCTCCTCGCCCGCCGTGCGGTCGGCAGCGTCGCCGCGGCCGGGCTGCGCTCGGAGCGCGACCGCGAGCTCGTCGGCGCGTGGGAGCTCCTCGAGATGTCGCAGCGCGAAGTGCTCGAGGAAGAGCGTCGTCGTTCCGTAGAGCAGCGGGCGCCCGATGCCCTCGCTGCGGCCGACGACGTCGATCAGGCCGCGCTCGTGCAACGACTTCAGCACCCCGCCGACGGCGACACCGCGGATCTCTTCGATCTCGGCGCGGCCGATCGGCTGCCGGTACGCGATGATGGCCAGCGTCTCGAGTGCCGCCGCCGAGAGACGTTGCGGTCGCGCGGCAAGCTGCGCGCGCTCGATAGCCTCGGTGTACTCGGCGCGCGTGAGGATCTGC
>JBHELH010000043.1:0-19286 GCA_046263215.1 Gemmatimonadaceae bacterium
CGCGGAGATGACCGTCCTCCTCGTCGCCGCCAAGCGTGAGCTGGTCGAGTCGAAGCTGCGCATCATCACCGACGCCGGCCTCGAGCCGGCGCTCGTCGACGTCGACGCCTTCGCGCTGCACAACGCGTTCGAGATCAACCACCCGGACGCGCTCGACGGCATCGTCGCCCTCGTCAACGTCGGCCACGAGGTGACGAACGTCAACATTCTCGACAACGGCGTCCCGATCCTCACGCGCGACATCACCGTGGGCACGCGCCGATTCCGGGAGGACCTCCAGCGCGAGCGTGGCCTGACGGCCGACGCCGCGGACCAGCTCTTACAGGGCTTCGATCGTTCACCCGATCTCGACTCCGTGCTCGCGAGCCGCGGCGAAGAGATCGCGGTCGGTGTCGAGCGCGCCGTGGCCTTCCTCGCTTCCGCTTCCCGCTCCGCGGGCCAGGTCGGAGCGCTCTTCACCTGTGGCGGCGGGGCCCGCATCCCGGGCATGACGGAGATGCTCGGCGACCGGCTTCGCCTCGCGGTGAAGCAAGCCAACCCGCTAAAGAACATCCAGGTGCGTGACGACGCGTTCGACTCTCTCGTGACCGACGAGGTCGCCCCGCTACTGATGCTTCCCGTCGGGCTAGCGCTCCGCCAAGTCGCCTGAGCCGGCGTCGACGCCATGATCGAGATCAATCTCCTACCGGGCGGCAGTCGCAAGGCGAAGAGCCGCGGCGGCGGCGGGGGAGGAATACGGATCGACTTCAAGGCGATGCTGGCCGGGCTCGCCGGTCTTGCCGACAAGTACCTCCTGGCCGCGATCGCGAGCTCCACGGTCGCCGCGCTCGTCATCGGGATGGCCTACACGCGGCAGACGTATCGAGCGGTCACACTCGCCGCAGCCGAAGAGCAGGCCGTCAAGGACTCGACGCGCCTGGCGATCGCCCTCGCCGAGAAGATCAAGGCCGAGGCGATTCGGGACACGGCACTCCGGCAGATCAACATCATCAAGTCGATCGACGACGACCGCTTCATCTGGCCGCACGTGCTCGACGAAGTGAGTCGCGCGCTCACGCCGTACACGTGGCTCACGACGATCACCTACGCCGGCACGCCGCAGGGCACGGTGAACGTGACCGCTGCCCCGCAGGGACCGCCGAAGGGTAAGCTCGACACGACGGTGGTGCGCGAGCAGATCAACTTGCGCATCCTCGGTCAGACAGTCGACATCCAGGCGTTGACGCGGTTCATGCGGCAGCTCGAGGCGTCGCCCTACATCGCGAACGTTGCCCTCGAGAAGTCGGAGATGGCCCTCGAGGGCAACAAAGAGGTGACGCAGTACACGCTAGTCGCCATGTACACGCGGCCCGACCCGGCGACGGTTCGCCGCGTTCCGCTCGCGATCTCCGGACCCCTCGGCGGCCCGGGGGGCAACTAGCGATGGCTTTTCTACCGCAGAACCAGCGCGACCAGATCATGGTCTTCGTGGTCATCGTCGCCGTCGCGGCGATGGGTGTGTTCTATCGGTACGTCTGGTCGCCGAAGCAGGAGCAGCTCGCGGCGCTCGAGGCGCGCGTCGAGAGGCTCACTGAGCTCAACGAGAAGATCGAGCGCGAGGTCAAACGCGGGAACCTGGCGAAGCTCAAGGCCGAGGGTCAGCGCTACAAGCGCGACCTCGCCGTGCTCCGCCAGCTCGTGCCCACGGTGAACGAGGTGCCCGGACTGCTCGAGCAGATCTCGACGGCCGCGCGACGCGTCGGCCTCGACCTCTCCGACGTGCAGCCGGAGGACGTCGCGCGCGGCGTGCACTTCGACGTCCACCGCTATCGCCTCGGCGTGAACGGCGATTATCACGCGATCGCGCGCTTCCTGACCAACGTCGGCTCGCTGACGCGGATCGTCGCGCCGATCAACCTCCAGCTCGCGCCGTCCTCGAAGGCGCTGAGCCGCGTCCTCCCCAAGGAGCATCGCCTTCTCGAGGCACGCTTCCAGGTCCAGACCTACGTCGCGCACACCGGGGGAACGCCGCAATGACGACCGCGCGTACTCGGCCGATGACCCGCGCCGCGGCGGTGGCGACGCTGCTGTTCGGCGTCTTGCCGTTTGTCCGACTCGAGGCGCAGGCGGCGGTGGTGACGGCGCCCAAGCAGGCCGCGCAACGTGCCGCCGCGGCGTCCAACGCGCAGCTCCAGGCGCAGGTCAGCCAGGTCCAGAGCGGGCCCCAGCGCGCGCCGCAGGGCGCCGGCGGTCGGTCCGGCGTCGTCCAGAGCGGCACGCCGGCGCCCGACCCGGGTGCGCGCGCGGCCGGGGCCGCGGCGACGCCCGCACCCGACCCGTCGAACGCGATCATGCGCGAGGTCTTCCAGTATGCCGTCCAGGGTCGCCGCGATCCGTTCTTCTCGCTCATGGCGACCGGCGACCTGCGGCCGATGCTCAGCGATCTGAAGCTGACGACGATCCTCTATGACCTGAGCGGGCGGCGGCCCGTCGCGGTCATGAACGACGTGAGCACGAACGTCCAGTACCGGGTCACCATCGGCATGATGCTCGGCCGCATGCGCGTGACGCGCATCACGCCGCGCAAGGTGATCTTCGCGATCGAGGAGTTCGGTTTTAGCCGCGCCGACTCCCTGGTTCTCGCCGACAAATCGCAAACTCGCAAGTGAGGCCTCAGATGAGACGGATCGGGACACTATTCGCGGCGGCGGTCGTCGCGTTGGGCGCCGGCGCCGCAGGCGCGACCAGCGCGCTCGGTGCCCGCCCTGACC
Source organism: Gemmatimonadaceae bacterium (assembly GCA_046263215.1). GTDB lineage: Bacteria > Gemmatimonadota > Gemmatimonadetes > Gemmatimonadales > Gemmatimonadaceae > JBHELH01. Next base: position 2,751 of record JBHELH010000043.1, read on the forward strand.
TGCCGGCGGCCCTCGAGAGCGCGGTGACCTCGCTGAGCATCGTCCCCGGGACGGAGCACGCCGAGGTGATCATCGGCGTATCGGGACCGGTGACCGTTCGCGACTTCACACTCGCCTCACCGGACAAGATCGTCATCGACATCACCGGCGCGACGCTCGGCATACCCCCGTCGACCTACGACGAGGCGAACCGCGGCGGGATCGTCGACATTCGCTACTCGCAATACCGCAAGAACGTCGTGCGCGTCGTGCTGACGCTCGACGAGCCGCACAAGTACAACATGGTGCGGTACCCCAACGAGATCCGGCTGAAGGTGAGGAGCCGGCCCGACGAGCCGGTGCTCTTCGTCGCGTGGCATACCGGCAACGCGCCGGTCGCCGTCGCGCAGAGCGGGAAGCCCGGCGCAGCTGCGCCGGCGACAAGCGCCACGGCGCCGAAGACGGTCGACAAGCCAGCCCCGAAGGTCGCCGAGAAGACCCCCGAGAAAGCTCCGGCGAAGCCCTCGGGGAACATGTGGGCGCTCACCGAGGCGGGCCTCGACTCGACGACCGGCGCAACCGTCGTCCCTCCGCGCGGCGTCAGTGCCGGCAAGCCGACGGGTCGCCCCACCCCCGCTGCCCCGGCCGCGCGCGTGCCCGCCCCGCAGCCCGACCCCGAAGCAGTCAGCGATCCGCTGGACGAGCCCGATCCCCTTCCCGTGCCGAGGCGTGCGACGGAGCGTCCGCGTCCGCGCGCGCCCGAGCCGCGTGTCATCGTCGATCGCCCGCGCAGGTCGACCCAGCCGCGGATCACCGTCGCCTGGCAGCAGGCGCCGATCCGCGACGTCATCGCCGCCTTCGCGCTCTTCTCCGGCCGGACGATAGTCGTCGGGAAGAACGTGAACGCAACCGTCGACGCCGAGATCGCCGACCAGCCGTGGGACGTCGCCATGTCGGCGATCCTCGCGGCGCACGGCCTCGCCGCGCAGGAAGATCACAACGGGATCATCGTCGTCGACACGTACGAGGCGATCGCGAGCCGCGTCGCGGCCGAACCGCTGTCGACGCGGACGATCCGCCTCAACTACACGCGTGCGCCGGTTGTCGCCCAGATGGTCACGCAGCGCCTTTCGCGCGACTGCTCCCGCTTTGGTGGCCGGGCGCCCGGCGCGAGCAACACGACCGTCGCCGAAGGCGGACAGTCGATCACCCTCGATCTGCGCTGCCCGGTGCGCGGCGCTGTGACCGCGGATTCGCTCACCAACAGCATCAGCGTGACCGACGTGCCGTCGAACCTCGCGCAGCTCGACGAGTACGCCCGCGGTCTCGACGTCCGGCAGCCGCAGGTCTCGATCCGCGCGAAGATCATCCTCATCGACCGCACGCAGCTCGATGGGATGGGCCTCCGCTACGACCTCGCGACGCGAAATCAGTACTTCAACACGATCATCCCGCGCCCGGACCCGAGCGACCCGACGGGGCAAAGAGACGACCCCGCCCCCGGCCGCGTGCTCCTCGGCGGCAACGCGATCTCCGCTATCGCGAACGCCTCGCAGCGGATCGCGAGCGCGACGCTCGGTCTCGTCTACTCGACCGCGATCGGCGCCTTCGACTTCACGACCTTCCTCGAGGCGCTCCAGGAAAGCTCACTCCTCGACGTGCAGTCGGAGCCGAGCGTGGTGACGCTGAACAACCGCACCGCGAACCTGACGGCCGGCACGCAGGTACCGGTCCGTGTCATCGACGCCGGCGGGGCACAGGCGGGGCAGCAGGGCGGATTGGTCGCCGCGCGCGCCACCGTCCAGTTCCGTCAGACGGGCATCATCCTGAACGTGACGCCTTCGATCACGGCGAATCGCCAGGTCCAGATGCGGGTCCACGCCGAGAACTCGGACGTGCAATTCGCGCCGGGCGACGCCGGGGCCATCTTCCCGACGCAGAGCGTCGACAACGAGCTGCTGGTCGGCGACGGCGAAACGGCGGTCATGGGTGGCCTGACTCAAACGACAATCCGGGTTAGCAAATCCGGAATACCGTTGTTGGTCGACCTCCCGATCATCGGCCGCATCTTCGGGGTGACGAACCGGCAGGAGTCCAAGCGCGACCTCCTCATCCTCATCACGCCCCACATCGTGGACGAAGGGCAGGCGGCACCAGGCGAGCCCAGGCGTGACCGTTGAGTCCGCTTAGGCGTCTATAGTAGTAAGCTCGATTGGAGCCCGTGATGCCGCGACTTCAAACGTTTACAATGAGGGTTGCCGCGCTCGTTCTCGTGCTAGCGGCGTCCGCCGGCTGCGACCAGCGCCTCCCGACCAACAACATCGGGACCGGCGGCGGCCCTGGCGGCGGCAACCAGACGGGCGATGACGTCACCCCTCCGACGGTCATCATCGAGCAGCCGCCGCCCGACTCCTATATCAACATTGGCGACTCCGTCCTCGTCTCCGTCCGCATCCGCGACAACCAGAACCTCGCGAGCGTCGAGCTCTCCGGCGTCTCGATGCGGGGGAGCGCGGACCTCGGCAACCTGACCATCGTCAACCGCTTCACACCGATCACCGCGCCGGCCGGCACGACCTTCCGGCCGGCGCTGACCGACACGACCATCCGGCGCTACATGAAGCAGGTCACGCCGGTGGACACTACGCAGGACAGCGTTGTGTTCATCGCCATCGTCAAGGATGCCGCCGGCCTCGCCGATACTGCGCGCCTGCGCGCCAACCTGGTCGCGGGCCCGAGGGTCGTCTTCCTCACCCCGATCGCCGGCGACAGCGTGCAGCGCGGCATCCTGATGAACATCACGATGCGCGTGACCAGCGATCAGGGCATCTCGCGCATCACGCTCCGGACCCGGAACAGCAACGCTGCCCCGTGCCCGAGGAGCGCACCGGCCATCTGGCCGACGCCGATCAACGACAGCATCACCCGCAACTACAACGGCGAGCGCCAGGTCGACTTTACCCACGCCGTGCTCGTCCCGGCGAACGCGCCAAACGCAGCGACGGCGCGCGGGTGCATCATCATGACGCCCGACGCCGTGGACGTGAACCGCGTCCCCGGGTCGTCACTGCCGCACCACGTGCTCGTCCGCTCCAGCCCGCCGCCGCCCCCGCTCGTTCACCAGGAGGTTCCCGAGCGCGCCGAGGTGATCGACACCATCATCATCACCGCCAGCGGCGACGGCATCCGCTCTTTGGGCTTCATCGTCCGCGACACCACCGGCGTCGAGCTGCGACGCGACAGCGTCGTCTACCCGACACCGTATGAGTCGCCCCGGCGCGAGCTGCTCTCGCTCAACCTGCCGCCGACCACGCAGGGCCAGAGGGTCGCGGTCGTGAGCTTCGCCTACGATCAGAACGGGCGCGTCGGCTATTCGGTCCCCGCGACCGTCTCGACGCCGCAGACCGACCCGGCTCGCGCCTACGTCGACTCCGCGCTGATCGTGCACGGGCGCACCTACACCTTCCCCCGCCAGGGCATCGCCGGCGACGTCGCGGTCGACCCCTTGCGCGGTCACGTCTTCGTCTCGAACACCAAGTGGAACCGCCTCGAGGTCTGGCGCGGCGACCTGACGCAGTTCGACGCGAACGGCGTCGCCGTCGGCTCGGAGCCCTGGGGCATGGTGGTCAGCAACGATCCGAACGTCCTCCTCGTCGCCAACTCCGGCGGAACGAACATCAGCCGGGTCGACATCAATCAGACCGACCCGAGCCTGATCCGGGAGATGCTCGCGCAGCGCATGTTGACCCGGAACTCGTACCTCTTCCTCGTCGTCGAGGAGGTCGACGGGGCCACCGGGAAGATCCGCTTCAGCGTCGTCGGCCCGATCAGCTTCTCCGACCGCCCGCAGTACATTCAGCAGGCGGCGGGCGGCCGCGTGTACTACTCCACGAAGCCGACGACCGCGGCGCCGGCGGGCACTATCCGCTGGCTCGACCCGACACTCCCCTATCCGGACCCGCAGCACATCTGGCAGTACGGGAGCGCCATGAGCGGTAGCAATACTTGGACGGTGGCCAACGTCGACTCGGTCATGGTCATAAGGCTGCCGGCGACCGACCCGCGGCCGGACACGCTCGTGCTCTGGGACCACCCGTACGGGACCGCGAGCACTACCGTGCTCGAGGGCCGCGGTCCGAGCATCTCGCTCGCCGCCTCGGCGCTCGGAGACAGCAGCGACGTGGAAGTCGTCGGCGTCGATCCCGCGTCGCTCGCCCTCACCGACACTACGTTCGTCACCACGAGCGGCAACCGCGTCTGGGTCGCCTTTGGCGAAGGGAACACGGGCGGCGCCCCAGGGCGCATCATGATGGTCAAGGACTCAGCCGGCCCGGCGCCCGGGCTCTTCTCACCTGGCGTGGCAGTCAGGGACATCATCGACAACGCGGCGGAGCCGGTCTACGGCCTCGCACTCGACCGGCTCGGCAAGACGCTACTGGTCCACGGCCAGCAGTCGTACTTCGCGATGGTCGAGGACCCGTTCCACCTTCGCCTGCAAGGCAAGTACGACTCCTTCGACGTCGGCGCCGGCGTCGCGTTCCACCCGAACGCCGACGGCACGATGTCGCTCGAGACCGAGCGCGTCGCCTTCGTCGCCTCCTCGAACGGCTCGATCGAGATCGTCGACGTCGCCTACTACATCTCGCGCGGCAAGATCAACATCAAAGGCACCCTCTACGGCGCCCTCCGCGCCTCCCCGCGGTTCCCGACAGACCCGACGAACGTCGTCCTCAAGCTGTTCGGTCTGACGCCGCAGGGCCTCGTCGTCATCGACCTCACGGCGCAGGACATCAAGCCTGTGCCGTAAAAGAAGCTATCAGCTATCGGTGCGGGCTTCGCCCGCACGCTATCAGCTATCAGCTATCAGTACTTTGGACTTGCCCGGCCCGCGCGAACGCGCGAGCCGGGCTTGTTTTGAGAGGCACTTTGCGACAACTGTGAACGCACCGAATCTGGTGAGCCGGCGCGCAGCGCCGGCCGTTCCTGCTACTGATAGCTGATAGCTGATAGCCGATAGCCCCCTGTTCATGCTTCGCTTCACCACCGCCGGTGAATCCCACGGCCCGGCCTTAGTTGCCATCCTGGAGGGGATCCCGGCCGGTCTCGCCTTGAGTACTAACGACGTCAACGACCAGCTCTCCCGCCGCCAGCAAGGCTACGGCCGGGGGCGGCGGATGCAGATCGAGAAGGACGAGATCGAGTTTCTCGGAGGGGTGAGGGCGGGGGAGACGCTCGGGTCGCCGATCGCGATGATGGTGAGGAATCGCGATTGGAAGAATTGGCAGGACGTGATGAACCCGGCGCTCAACGACGGGGAGCAGGCCGGGGCACCGCGGCGGCGAGCCGTTACGCGTCCGCGGCCGGGTCACGTCGACCTCTCGGGGCTGCTCAAGTACGACCGCGCTGACGCGCGCGACGTGCTGGAGCGGGCTTCGGCTCGCGAGACCACAGCCCGCGTCGCCGCGTCGGCGGTCTGCCGGCAGCTGCTCGCCGAGTTCGGGATCCGAGTCGCGAGCCACGTCGTGCACCTGGGCGGTGTCGACGCCCGCCGCCCCGATCCCATGCCGGACGACGTCAACGCGGCGGCCGATCGATCGCCCGTGCGCACGCTCGACGCGGACGCCGAACGAGAGATGATCGCGCGCATCGACGAGGCGAAGCGTGCGGGCAACACGCTCGGTGGCATTTGCGAGGTCATTTGCGACGGGCTGCCGGTGGGTCTTGGCTCGCACGTGTCCTGGGACCGGAAGCTCGATGGCCGGCTGGCGGGGGCGCTGATGTCGATCCCCGCGGTCAAAGGCGTCGAGATCGGGATGGGCTTCGCCGGCGCGCGGCTCCCAGGGTCCGCGGTGCACGACGAGATCGACTGGGCGGGCGACGGCCGGCCGACGACTGGCAACGTCCGGCGGCGCACGAACCGGGCGGGCGGTCTGGAAGGCGGAATCACAACGGGCGAGCCGATCGTGCTTCGGGTCGCGAAAAAGCCGATCGCCACGCTCATGCGGCCGCTCGGGACCGTCGATCTGGCCACTGGAGAGCCGGCGGCGGCCGTCGCCGAGCGGAGTGACGTGACCGCCGTCCCGGCAATGGGCGTGATCGCCGAGGGCATGGTCGCTCTGGTAGTGGCCGAAGCGTTTCTGGAGAAGTTCGGCGGCGACTCGCTGCGCGAGACGCGCGCGAACTACGACGCGTACGTGAAGCGCGTCGGCGGCCGGTTCACGGCAAAGCAGAGCTGACGGCCGGCGTGCCCGCTGCCGGCGCGTCGCCGCACGTCATCCTCGTCGGGCTTCCCGGGTCGGGCAAGACGAGCGTCGGACAGGCCGTCGCGGTGCAGCTCAGGCGGGCGTTCCTCGACTTCGACCAGGAGATCGAGCGTCGCGAGGGCCAACCTGTCCGCCGGATATTCGCGGAGCGAGGGGAGGCCTACTTCCGGTCGCTCGAGCGACGGTTGACGGAGGAAATGCGCGCGGCTGGCGTCGGAATGATCCTGGCGCCGGGGGGCGGGTGGGTTACGATTCCGGGCGTCGTAGACCTGGTTCGACCGCCGAGCGTCGTGGTCTACCTCGCCGCGCGTCCGGAGACGGCGCTTCGGCGAATGGGTGCCTTACGCGACCGTCGGCCGCTGCTCGCCGAGTCCGATCCGCTGGTGGCGCTGCGCCGGCTCCTGACGGAGCGCGGCCAGCTGTACGAGGCCGCGGCGGACGTCGTCATCGACACGGAACCACTTGATCTGCAAGGCGTTATACGCACGGTCGTCGATCGGATCTCGCTTTTTGGCGGCACCAAGATTATGCCTGTGGGGTAGAAGAGCAGGTCCGAGGCCCTGGGGTCCTAGGTCCAGGGTCAGCAGCTTGGTTCCCGCGACTCGGGACCCAGGACCCAGGACCTCGGACCTCGCCATGTGACCTGAGCGCTTTTCCTGCGTGATACCATAAGTATGAAATACCTGGCGGGGCTTACGTGGCCCCGCGCATTCATTTTCTGGTGATTGGAGAATGAGCTTTCGAGTGCTGGGACCTCACGAGCGCGGCCGGTTCGCGCCGGAGGCATGGGGACATTTGCTTGCGCTGAGCGGCTCGGGCGCGATCGACGCGAGCGAGCTGGAGCAGATCATCGAACGCGCGCTGGTACACTTCGATGGCCGGATCGCCCTCGACGACCTTCGGGCGCTGATGGAGGGGGCCGGGTTCGGCGAGATCGGCGTTTCGACCGATAGTCAGACGGTCCACTAGAGACGATGGCCTCGACCAAGTCCGACAAGGCCGCGCGGAAGCGGGCGCCCGTCGCCAAGAAGGGGTCGGGCCGCAAGCGCGCGTCTGGGCGGAGGCCGCCCGAGGCGGCGGAGCTGCCCCCCGCGCCGGCCGGGACGACGTCGCTGGTCATCGTCGAGTCGCCCGCCAAGGCGCGGACCATCGGGAAGTACCTCGGCCGCGGCTACCGCGTGAAGGCGACCATCGGGCACATCATGGACCTCCCGGAGAAGAAGCTCGGCATCGACATCGAGGGTGGGTTCGAGCCGGAGCTGGTGCCGATCCCCGGGAAGGAAAAGACGATCGCCGAATTAAAGAGCGCCGCCGAGGGCGCGCGGGAGATCTTCCTCGCGACCGACCCTGACCGCGAGGGCGAGGCGATCGCGTACCACGTGGCCGAGCAGATCAAGCCGAAGCGCGGCCGTCGGAGTGCGTCGGGCAACGGCGGCCCGACGCCGCCGATCCGGCGCGTGCTCTTCCACGAGATCACCAAGGACGCCGTCCGCCGCGCGATCGAGAACGCCGGCAAGATCGACGAGAAGAAGGTCGAGGCGCAGCAGGCGCGCCGCGTGCTCGACCGCCTCGTCGGCTACAAGGCGAGCCCGGTGCTCTGGCGCACGGTAAAGAAGGGCATCTCGGCCGGTCGCGTGCAGACCGTCGCGTTGCGGCTGATCGTGGAGCGCGAGCGGGAGATCCGCGCGTTCAAGCCGACCGAGTACTGGAGCATCGAGGCGACGCTCGAGAAGGCGGGGCACCCGCGGTTCACGGCGAAGCTGCACCAGATCGACGGAAAGAAGGCATCGATCCCGAATCAGGAAGCGGCCGAGCGGATCATGAGCGATCTGCGGCGGCGCACCCCGGGCGGGAGCCTGACGTCGCTCTGGGCGCCGTTCGCCGTGACAGAGGTCAAGCGCCGCGAGCGGCGGAAGAACCCCGCCGCTCCATTCACGACGTCGACGCTGCAGCAGGAGGCCGCGAAGAAGCTCGGCTTCGGCTCCAAGCGCACGATGCGTGTCGCGCAGGACCTCTACGAGGGCGTAGAGCTGGGCGACGAGGGCTCGGTCGGGCTGATCACATACATGCGCACCGACTCGACGCGCGTCGCCGAGGCGGCGGCAGGCCAGGCGCGCGACTATCTGCGCACCCTCTTCGGTGAGGACTTCCTCGCCGCGGGCGGGCCGCGGCTCTACGGCGGCGACGGGAAGTCGAAGAACACGCAGGACGCGCACGAGGCCATCCGCCCGACCGATCCGGCGATGCGTCCCGAGCACGTCAAGAAGTACCTGACGGCGGACCAGTTCAAGCTGTATCAGCTCGTCTGGCAGCGCTTCATGGCGTCCCAGATGGCGCCGGCGGTCTTCGACACGACGACCGTCGACTTCGAGATCGGCGAGCGCCTCCCGGCGTCGACCGGCTCGGATAAGAGGGCAGTGAATGCGAGCGCACCTCGCAGCTACCTGTTCAGGTCCACCGGCAGCATCATCAAGTTCCAGGGTTTCCTCGTGCTGTACCGCGAGGCCCACGAGCCGGGCGAGCACCGCGTGCTCGAGGACGAGCAGCCGCTACCACCGATGGAGAAGGGCGAGCTCGTACCCGTGATCGAGATCACGCCCAACCAGCACTTTACCGAGCCGCCGCCGCGCTACTCCGAGGCCAGCCTGGTGAAGGAGCTGGAGCGACTCGGCATCGGGCGGCCGTCGACGTACGCGGCCATCGTGTCCGTGCTCGTCGACCGGCGCTACGTGCTCCTCGAGACCAAGCGCTTCACGCCCACCGAGCTCGGTGAGCAGGTCGAGAAGGTGATGGTGAAGCAGTTCCCCGACATCTTCAACGTCGGTTTCACCTCCGAGATGGAGGAGGAGCTCGACAAAGTCGAGGAAGGGGATCTCGGCTGGCAGAAAGTCCTCAAGGACTTCTACACGCCGTTCGAGAAGCGGCTGAACAAGGTCGACGCCGCGTCGCTGATCGCCGAGGCGCACGACCTGTCGAAGGTCGCGAACGAGAAGTGCCCGGACTGCGGCGGCGCGCTCGAGCCGCGGGGCGGCTTCTTCGGGCCATTCCTCGCGTGTGAGAGACACCCGAAGAAGTGCAAGTACACGCGGCCGATCCGCGGCGAGAAAGCGAAGCCCATCGCGACCGACTACGTCTGCCACCTCTGCGGCTCGCACATGGTGATCCGCACCGGGCGCACCGGCCAGTTCCTCGGCTGCAGCACCTTCCCGAAGTGCCGCGGGACCAGATCACTCCCGACGGGAGTGATGTGTCCCAAAGACGGCGGCGACATCGTCGAGCGGCGCTCGCGTAAGCGCGGCACTGCGTTCTACGCGTGCGCGAACGAGGACTGCGACTTCGTGGTGTGGAACAAGCCGGTAAAGGAGAAATGCCCGGAATGCGGGTACCTCGGCGCAGAAGCGAAGACCAACAAGACGCGCGGCGAGCACCGGAAGTGCCTCAAGTGCACAAACGAGTGGGACGTGCCCGAGCCGGAGGGTGAGACGCCCGAGCCAGAGAAGCTGGCGGGGTAGGGCAGGGTGGAGGGTAGAGGGTGGAGGGTGGAGGAAAAAGGAAACGGGCCCGCGCAGTGCGCGGGCCCGTCGTTTTCCGAAGCACTCTACCCTCCACCCTCCACCCTCTACCCTCCGCTAGTAGTTACTGAACAGCAAGTGGTTATTCAGCGTCTTCGAGCTCGTGACAACGCCCTTGGTCGTGTTGGCGTAGAGCGCGTCCCGGACGGTTTGCGCGGACGCACCGGGGTTGCTCTGGAGGTACAGCGCTGCAACGCCGGCCGTGTGCGGCGTCGCCATCGAGGTGCCGCTGATCGTGTTCGTCTCCGTCGTGCCGCTGCCGATCCACGCTGACGTGATGCCGGAGCCGGGCGCGAACCAGTCGACGCAGTTGCCGTAGTTGGACCAGGACGTCTTGGCGTCCGTCCTCGTCGTCGCGCCGATCGTCATCGCCTCGGCCACCCGTGCGGGCGAGTACTTGCAGGCGTCCTGCGCCACGCCGCCCATGTTGCCGTTACCGGCGGCGACCGCCGAGGCCACGCCGTCGGCGATCATGCGCCTGACGGCATCATCCACCGTCGTGCTCGCGCCGCCGCCGAGCGACATGTTCGACGCGGCGGGTGACCCCGCGGCGTGGTGCGACACCACCCAGTCGACCCCGGCGACGACGCCACTCCACGTGCCGGAGCCGCCGCAGTCGAGCACCCGAACGGCCCTCAGGCTGACCCCCTTCGCCACGCCGTACGTCGCGCCGCCGACCGTGCCGGCGACGTGCGTCCCGTGGCCGTTGCAGTCGTTGCCGTTTCCGCCGAAGGCGTCGTAGCCAAAGGTCGCGCGCCCACCGAACTCGCTATGCCCGTAGTCGATGCCGGTATCGATGATGTAGACCGTGACGCCGGCCCCCGTGTTCGCATACGTGTATGTGCTGCTGAGCGGGAGCGCGCGCTGATCGATGCGGTCGATTCCCCAGGTCGCGTTTGATTGCGTCGTGACTGCACGCGCGACCTGGTCCTGCTCGACGTAGGCAACGTTCGGGTTGCGCGCGAGCGCGGTCGCCGCTTGCGCCGAGAGCGCCGCCGCGAAGCCCTTGACCGCGTGCGTGTAGGTGTACCGCGGCGAGCTCCCGTGCTGCGCGGCGAGACTCCGTGCCAACCCCGGAACGTCGCGCACTTCGTCGCGGAAGACCACGATGTACTGCCCTGGGATGTACTCCGCCTCGCTCGCGCCGCCGCCGATGCTGAACGCCGGTGCGGCCTCGGTGGGCGTCAGGGGCGAAGGTGAGCTGGGTGTGTCACAGGCCGCGAGGACCGATACCATGCCGAGTAGTGCTGCCGTGCCTTTGCAACGCGTCATCGAAAGCCTCCACGAACGTCGGATGGGGCGAGCGACCCGCCGGCTCGATCCGGTGGGGAAAGCGTCCAACCGGCGCGGCGAGGCAACGCGCCGCGGCTCGGTTGTATTGTCGGCACTGATCAACGTACGTCCCTAACCTAAACGAACGTTCCCCTGAAATCGGCAATTTGGATGCCTTCCCGGTGGCTAAAGCCGGGCTTCGAGGGGTAGAGTGCCGCCCGGCGGCGCGTTCGAGGACTGGACCGCTCCTTGCGCCGCCTGCCTTCATGGGGCGGAGTATGGCAGGCGTCTTTCTCCCCGCCGCTCCTAACTAGTGGACGCGCCCAGGTCCCCGGCGGCGGGCCACATAGATGACGGAGCGATCCGGGGGCTCGCTGGCCGCCTCGGGACGCTGATTGCGCCGAACTGCGGGGCGCAGATCCGGCTCGCGGCCGCTCGGCTCGGCGTGCCGGAGGTGGAGCTCTGTTATCTCGTCGAACGCCGACCCCCGTGGCCGACACTCGACGCGCTGGCTGAGATCTGCACCGCGGTCGTTCGGCATTTCGGCGTCGATCCTGGATGGCTGATTACGGGCAGCTACGATCCGCAGCTGCACCGGATCGCCGAATCATGGACTTCCAACCGGGCACGGCTGCGCGATCTGGTCACCGACCTCCTCGGCGCATTCATATTGCATCCTGGACCCTTCCCACGAGCCTACTCGTGCAGTGCGAATGTTTCGGCCGTGGCACGCGTCCGCGATCGGCTACTGGAGATGTCGCTGACGGCACCGTCGCACATCGCAACCGGGAGGCGCTGTGGAACCAATCCAACCTGAACCCCTGATGCCGGAGCTCCGGGAGGCCGAGACCAGGCTGGAGCACGCGCTCATCGAAGCGTGCGCGTCGAAGCCGGCCAACGAGGCCGACACGGGAGAGTTGATCCGCGTCGAGGAGATGCTTGCGATCGCGACTGACGCGGCGAAGCGGGCGGTCTCCCTTCGGCGGAAGCGTCGGGCAGATGGAGGTGCGCGCGGCGCGCAGGCGGCTCTCACCCAGGCCGAGGCGGTCGCGAGCCCGGGCGCCGCGCACCGCGTGATCCGCGACGAGCGCGGCGCGACATGGGACGTCTTCGCTGTGCATCCCGAGCCGCGGCCGTCGCCGCACTCTCAGCTCCGGGGAACGTTTCAGCAGGGTTGGCTCTGCTTCGACGGCCTGGCTGAAAAGCGCCGCCTCAGCCCGATCCCCGATGATTGGCAATCGATGAGCGACGAGCAGCTCGCGGGGCTCGCGAATCGCGCCGAAGTCGTGCCGCGGCGAAACCGTCCCTCCATAAAGCCGCCCGAGCCGCCCGAAGCGCCACGGGAGGAGTGAGGAATGAGGAGCGAGGAGGGAGTCCGCACCACTCATCGCTCCTTCCTCCCTCCCTCCTCCCTTCTTGCTACCGCGTCGCGCGTAGCGACTGGGTCGCCGGCGCTGGCTGCCTGCCGACGGTCCTCCGCCGCAGCGCCAGCCCCGCTTGCACGGCCTGCGCGCACACGCACGTCGTTCGGCGTCCGGGTCGCGATCCCAGGACGCCGAAAACGACGAAGCCGCCCGGGACGTCCCGGGGGCTTCGTGTACAACGACGTGCTTGTCTACTTGTCCTCCGCCAGCGGGTCCTCCTACTTCTCCTTGTCCTTCTCCGCGACGGCGAGCCCGCACTTGCGGTCCAGCACGAGGCCGAGTCGCGTCACGCAGATCGAGTCTCTAGCCCCGGCGCCGGCCCCCGAGGCGAGGGTGAGGTAGAACCGCTCTCCGCTGGCGCTCAGGTTCACGGCGAGGCCACGCGAGTCGAAGATGACGGTGTCCTTCGTCGCGCCGATCGTGACGTTGGAGCTGGAAAGGTTGGTGGGGCGGACCACGACCACCAGACTCGAGCCGGTGACCGAATCCGCCATCACGCGGAGCGTGTTGCCCTCGCGGATGAGGAATGACCGCACGCCATTGCGGATGGCGACGGCGCGTGCGACGGCGAGATACGACTCGACCTGCGCCCGGCCCGAGCTCATCGAGCCACTACCCCGCACGTTCTTCAGGTGCGGGAACGCCATCGCCATCATTAGGGCGGCCAGGACGACGACGGTCATGACCTCTATTAGGGTGAAGCCTCTACGATTGCGCAGCATCGCGCCTCCTTGAGTGAGCAGTCGGACGGTCCGACCGCTTAGAACGACAGGTCAGCCCACGCGCGGTACTTCGCCGGCGCGGGGAGGGACCGCTTCGCCATGATCGTGTTGATCGCGCAGCGCGAGTACCGGATCGTCCCACCACCAGTTATTTGGCTGGTGGCTGTGTCGCCGGGGACGCGCTTGTTCATCGCCATGACGGCGCCCATGATCTTCGGGCCACTGGGTCCGCTGCCCACCACCCTGACATAGCCCTTGGTCAGGACGAGGCCGGTCCACTTGAAGACGCCGGCGAACCTGACGTTGCCGTCCACCAGCAGGATCCCTTGGCCGCCGAAGGCGCTGAGATTCCACTCTCTGTCGATACCGCCGTCGCCCTTGAGGTGGACGATGGGGTAGTATTCCTCGCAGGGCTGGGTGCCGGTGTGCAGTGTGTCGCCCCAGTTATTCCTGTTCGTCCTGTCACAGGTCGGTGGCGTCGTGGACATGTTCACGCTCGGCGCGATTGACCGGAAGCCCGTCTGGTAAGTCGTGTCGGCGACCGTGACGGTGTCGGTGACGGTAACGGTGTCCGTGACGGGCTTGGTGTGGATGCCGGTGCTGTCGGTATAGACGCTGTCGTAGACGAAGATGCTGTCATACCTGAAGATGCTGTCCCTGGGGGTGACCCTCATGGTGACGGGCTCTTCCGTGAAGACGAGATCGGCGATCTTCGCCAGCGAGTCGTAGCTGAAGCCGCCGTAGTTCTGGTACGTCGACGTGTCGTTGACCATCGCCGTCGAGTCCTTGACCTTGGGGGAGCCGCTGACGCAGTTGTATTTCACGGTCGTCTTGGTCCCCCCGACCATCACGGTCGTGTCGCAGCCGCCGCTCGACGACGCGGTGGTCGCGCTGTCCCCCACGACCAGGCCCGCGGCCGGCGCACCCGCCGCCGGGCAGTCCCACCCCGGAGGAACCGTGTCGACACCGCTGATCCGCCCAGCGCCGTTCAGATTGACCCGGCCGCGGGCGGTCATGGCGCCCATGATCTTGAAGTCAGGCGTCTCGACGCGGATGAGCGTATGAAGCCGCTTGAGCGCCCGCCCCTGAAGGCTCAGGCCCCCCGCAATGCCGGTCGAGGTGACCCAGTAGGTGGTCTGGTTGACCTTCGTGTACGACCGGCGGACCAAGGCCTGGTCGATGATGGTATCCGTGAGCTTCACGGTCGCACCGACGTTGGTCGTGTCGGTCTTGAGAGCGGCCCACCCGGACACGACGCTATTGAGGCCCACCTCGGCCGCGTTCAGCGCGTGCTGAGCTGCCATCGAGTTGCGCCCGACGCGGTACTCCTGCGTCGCGGCGTAGAAGACGCCGGCGACGAGTGCGCCGACCGCGATGATGGCGGCGAGCGCGATCGGAAGCGCGATGCCCCGCGGCAGCTTCGCCTGGGGGCTGGTAGAGGTGGACATGGCGTGGTCTCCCAACATGGTGGCGGTGGCTAGCGGCGGTTCCGGATTCCGATCGTGAGCACGACGGTGTCCCTGTACTTCTCGCCCATGTCCGCGCCCGTGCGCGAGACGGCGTGCTCTGTCTCAGTCCGCATCACGACCCCGATGCGCGCGACGCGCCGGCTCTCCGCGGTTGTGGCCAGCAGGTTGCCGAGCGAGTCATAGTAGGCGAAGGTCAAGCCGTTCTCTTTCGCGACGCCGGTGTACGGCAGATACGGGCCGCTCACAGGCGTGATCACGCTGCACTTCGACGCGGTGGTGTAGGTATCCAGGCAATCGGAATAGCCGAGGTACCACTGCCTGTCCCCCGCCTCGTAGACCTCGTAGCGCACGCGGCGGAAGACGCGCACCGGCGTCGGGGCGGCGAACGTGGTCTCGAGAGCGCGGTCGAGCGTGATCTTGTAGCTCGGCCTCGACGTGTCGGCCACCGTGAGCAGATGACGCGTGGTGCTGTCCGCGTTGAACGGGCACCCGGACGTGCCGGTCACGGTGGTGATCGCCTTGACCTTGTAGGCGCGCCAGCGGTCGTCGCCCGCGCCGAGCAGCTTCCCCTCATCGAGGATGAGGAGCGAGTCGCCCACGGCCGGGTCGGCCCCCCAGGTCGTGATGGCGGCCTCCGACACCAGGGTTTTGGGCACCAGGAAGATCGTGTCGCGCGCGGCAGCTCTGATCCGGCAGAGGACCGAGGTCCCAAAGGTTCGCCGGAACTCGACCATCCAATCCGCCTTGGCGTAGATGTCGGCGTTGTATTTGGTCCCCGCCGAAGTGTTGACCAGCGTATCGCTCGTGGAGACCGAGCGCAGGTCGAGCGGGAGAACGCTCGCACCCTGGCGGAGCTGCGCATGGACCCTGATGACGTCGGCCGCGCCGCGGTAGAAGCGCTGCTGGCGCATGACGAGAGTCAGGATCGTCCCGCCGACGAGTGAGAAGAGGAGGAACGCCAGGACCATCTCGGCGAGTGTGAAACCGCGGCGGGAAGTTAGGCGGAGCATGGCACCGTCATCGTGAAGGTCTGCGTCCTCTGGCTTCGACCAACCGGGTACTTCACGGTGTCGACGACCCAGAGGACCCGGTTCACGGTGGCGCTGCGGACCCAGCGCTCCGTCACGCGGCCGGTCGTGGCCGTCGAATCCTTGATGGACGAGCAGGGCATGGAGCGGAGCCATTCGAGACGGGACTGTACGACGTGCGTCGCGAGGGTTTGATCCGCGCCGCCGCCCACCTGCCTCGTCACGAGCGCCGACGTGCCCGCGAGGCCGAGAAGGCCGACCGCGAGGATGAGCACGGCCACCATCATCTCGACCAGCGTCAAGCCGGAGCGGCGCGCCGGCAGGCCATCACCGGCCGGCGCCGCCCAGCGGGCGCGCGCGCAGCCGGTGAGCCCGCAGGAGGCTCGCGTCGAAGTGCGTAAATGCCGTTGCCGTCTGAGCATAGCTGCACCTGTAGAGTCCGCTACTGTAAGGCGTGGAACGTGCCACATCCTAAGTCGTTACGACACGGACATCCGTGAGGTGCGTCGCGGTCACACACGCCCGCATTCGGCGAATTGTCTTGCGAAATACGAGGCAGGCCGGACAAGGCGCCCGCTGCCCGAATGGCAGCTCCGCGCGTCACGCGGTCCTCGCCGGGTTATCGCCGGCCAGCTCACCGGCGTCGAGGGCGGATCCGATCAGAACGACATGTCCGCCCACGCCCGGTACTTGGACAGCCTTGCGGTGGCGAGGCGCGCGGTGACCGCCTGCACGGCGCAGCGGGAGAACTGGATCGTGGGTGTGCCCGCGACCGTGTTCATGCCGTTGTTGCGGTTCATGGCGAGC
>JBHELH010000044.1:0-3330 GCA_046263215.1 Gemmatimonadaceae bacterium
CCCGTTCACCATCGCGCCCACGGCGCTGATCGGTGAGAGGTTGCCGGCGTTGGCGCCCGTGCCGACCATGATCGCGCTCAGCAGGTTGGGGACGCCTGCCTGCATGCCCGTCGGCATCGCGATCGGCGCCACGAGCGCGACGCTCGCGATCGCCCCCGGGCCGATGGTAGACAGCGCGAACGCGAGGGCGAAGAAAAGGACCGGCAACAGGCCCACGCTGCCGCGCACCAGTCGGGCCGCCTGACGCGCGAGCAGGTCGAGCGTGCCGTTGGCCTTGGCGATGGCGAAGAGGAACGTAACCCCGGCGAGCGTGATGAAGAGATTCGATGGGAAGCCGGCGATCACCGCTTCTACTTTCATGCGCGCCGCGTACACGCCGATCGCCCACGCCAGCCCCATGGCGAGGAGCCCCACGTTGACGCGCGTCGTCATGCTGAGAGCGATCGCGACGAGGAGCGCGACGAGGGCGAGAACGGCGGGACTCGTCAGGGCGTACACGGTCGTGACATCTCCCCTTCGAGCTAAGGGCTTACGGAGACGAAAGTTCTTTCAAAGCGGCGACCGATGCCATAGTGTAGCGGCCCCCCGCTCACGATCGTCTCCATACGCCATCCCCCAACGCAACGACCGCTACCCTGTGCGCCTTAACTTCCGCGGATCCGTCGCTCGCCTGTCACCGCCGCAGCGCCTGGCCATATCCAGCATCGTCGGGTGGGCAGCAGTCCTCGTTGCGGCGAGCGAGCTCCACGAGGTAAACCCGAGCGCGTTCGCCAGGGTTGTGTTGGCGCCCGTGCCCTGGGTAGTGAGCTTCGTTCCCTACCACAACATCGGCACGCCTGAGAACCCGGTATACGAGGGGACGCCCTTGCATATATTGGCGGCGATCGCTGCCGTGCCACTCTGCGCAGCGCTCTACACTGCAGCAGGCTATCTCCTCCTCACGCTCGTCCGGCGTCGCGCACCGGCTGCTCCGACAGCCGCTGATCGCCTCAGCTCGACTCTGGTGTCACAGGAACCGCTCGGGTTTCCGCAGAGACTGAGGATCGCTCCGTTCCGACGCATCGCGGCGGTGACGCTGGCGCTCAGCGCCATCGGCGTCGTCGTGGGCGCCGCGCTGGGAGCACTCGCGATCTGGGGCCTCCTGGTAATCGAGAGCCCACGCTGGCCGCTGAATCCAGCCCCGTTGCTGAGCGGAGCGATCTTCGGTGGGATGTTCGGCTTCGTGCTCGCGCCGGTGGCGGCGTGGACCCTGATGCCACACGTCCCCCTTTGGCGGGCGATCGCCGAAACAGCGTTGGGCACGGCTGTCGGCGCTGCCGTCGGGTGGGTGCTCGGCCCGAGGCTCGGGGAGACCGTGCTCTGGCCATTCGCACTCGGGCTCGTGGGCTTCGCCGCGGCAGCTATGCGTCTGCGGCTGACGTACCCCGGCGCTGACTACTCGCAACCGTGATTCTGCAGCTCCTCGGTTCGGCCGTCCTCGCGTTGCTTGGCGTGGTATTGCTCGGCGCCGCCGTCGTGCACGAGCGGCGCATGCAGGCGCACCGTCAGCCCGGTGTGACCTATGCGCAGGCAACGCTGCGCCGGGACGGTGGCTGGCGCCGCGGCGATCTCTTTACAGAGGCGGGGCTGCGTCACCAGCGCCGGGCGTCGTTGTGCGGGATCACCGGCGCGGCCTCTCTCGTCGCGAGCATTCTCACTTGGATTGCCCTCGGCGCCGCTAGCTGAGGAGGCGCTGAAGCTGCCTTCTAGTGCAATTCTGCGCGGCGCCACCGTCACCGCGCTGGTCCTCGTCGGAGCGTGCCGCACCGGGCTCGATTACCCGGGCGCCGCCGGCCCGCGCTATGCGGGCGTCCCGCCCGGTGCGGCAGCCGACGGCCGCCCGGAGCCTGACACGCTGCGGATCGTGTCGTCCAACATCGAGTTCGCGCGGCGCATCGACGGCGCGATTGCGTTGCTGGCATCCGACCCGGCCTTGCGCGGCGCGGACGTGATCCTGCTCCAGGAGATGGACGCGGCAGGGACGCGGCGCATCGCCCAGGCGCTCGGGATGTGGTACGTCTACTACCCGGCGATCTTTCACCGCCGGACCCGCCGCGACTTCGGGAACGCCGTCCTCTCGCGCTGGCCCATCGTCGACGACGCGAAGCTCGTGCTGCCGCACCGGTCGCGCTACGCTCGCACCCACCGCAGCGCGACAGCGGCGACGCTGCGCGTCGGCGCGTCACGCGTGCGCGTCTACTCGACCCATCTGGGCACCGTCGCCGACATCGGCTCCCGCCGACGCCGCGACCAGCTTCGCGCCATTCTTGCCGACGCCGCGGACCATCCGCTCGTCGTTATCGGCGGCGACCTGAACGATGCCACCATCGGGCTCGTCGCCCAGGAGGCGGGCTACGCATGGCCCACCCGGGATGGCCCGCGGACGACCCGCTTCGGGCGATGGGACCACGTCTTCCTGAAGGGTCTGGAGAGCCCCGACACGGCGGCCGCCGGGACTGTCGTCGACGCTCGTCGCGTCAGCGACCACCGCCCGGTCTGGGCAGTCGGCATCCTTCGCCGAGGAGATCGCGCGCCGTAGTCATCGTTGCCAACCGTGTAATGGCGCGCCGCCGACACCGAGTGCACCTTGGCTGGCACGATGAAGTCCCATCCCAGAATCACCCTGTCCCTCGCGGCCGCCGTTCTCGTGACGGGTGCGTCCGGCGCGCTATCCGCACAGCAACGCCCAACCAGGGCGACGGGACGCGATGCGTATCCGCACGCCACAGAGCCGATCGCCACCGTGCGACAGGTGTACGACGGCGCGCTGACCCTGCCGCAGGCGGTGAATACCTTCCGGAACATCGACAGACTGTTTCCCACGCGCACGGTCCCGGCTGCCCCCATGCCGATGCCGTTGCCGCCGGCAGCCGTGCAGCTCCGGACCGTGCGGTTCACCGACCGCGGCAAGCGTTACGATCTCGAGGACTATCTCGAGCTGAATCGCGTCGCGGGGCTCCTCGTGCTCGAGAACGGCCGCGTCGCGTTGGAGAGATACCGATTCGGGAACTCCGAGCGCACTCGTTGGATGTCGATGTCGATCGCGAAGTCGATTACGTCGACGCTCATCGGCGCGGCCATCAAACAGGGTTATATCGGCAGCCTGTCCGACCCCGTCGTGCGGTACGTCCCCTCGCTCGCCGGCAGCGCGTACGACGGTGTGTCGCTGCGTGACGTGCTCATGATGTCGTCCGGCGTGCGCTGGACGGAGACCTATACCGACCCCACGTCCGACCGCCGACGTCTCCTCGAGGCGCAGATCTCCCAGGTGCCTGGCTCCGCGATGGCGGT
>JBHELH010000045.1:0-8239 GCA_046263215.1 Gemmatimonadaceae bacterium
TACCTCCTCGAGCTTGCCATCGACGTCGAGTTGCTTCCGCGGGCCGCGGGCGAGTCGCTAATCGAAGCCGCCGATGAAGTCCGCCGCATGCTGGCTGCGCTCGCCACCGCCGCGGAACAAGGCCGGCGTCCTTCAAAGGAAAAGGGCGCGGCCACCGGCCGCGCCCGTCCAAAGTACTGATAGCTGATAGCTGATAGCGTGCGGGCATAGCCCGCACTCACCATCCCGGCGCCAGCTGGAAGCCCCACACCCAATCCTTCTGCGGCCGCTGGAACGGCTTCGCTACGTACGTCTCGAAGATCAGATACCCCAACACGTTGATCCGCGCCGACAGCCCGGTGCTGAATACGGGAACCCGCTCGGCGCAGATGCCGATCTGACGAGACTCCACCGAGCAGGTCGCGTTGCGCTCGCTCTCGTTGCCGCGCCTGATGCGGAAGCTCGGATCTTGGTCGCTCGTCCACATCAGCCCCGCGTCGAAGAACGGCGAGAGTTCGACGGGGAGGAACGGGATGTTGAGCAGACCGAACTCACGCGTGCCGATGAGCGGGATGCGGAACTCGGCGTTGAAGATCGCCATGCGGCTGCCGACAAGGCGCTCGAAGACGGGACACGACTGCTCATTGCCGCCGTTGTCGGCGCATTCGCTGACGTCGAACGAGCCGTACGAGTAGCCGCGAACGAGCTGCTCCTCGCCCAGGTAGAGCGGGGCGATCACAGAGTAGTTCTCCGCGTCCAGACCGTAGCGGCCGTAATGGATGGCGCGCCACGCGAACGTCAACGGACGGCGGAAGTGATAGCGCCTGTAGTCGACGAGCGCGGTGTTGAACGTGATCTGACCGAAGGTCGGCTGCGCCTCCAACCGATAGCGGCCGCCGGCTACCGGCGAGGTGAACGCCGCGTTCGACCAGTCGCCGACCAGCGCGACCGAGCCCTGCCCGAAGACGATGGGGTCCGGCGCCCCGAGACTCGATCGCTGGGGCGGGGAGACGACCGCCCCGGTCTGCGGGTCGACGAGCATCCGCTGCACCTCCTGGCTGTACCCGATGCGCGTTGCCGATAGGCTCCCCTCGATGCGGCGCGTCGTGGAGAATGGGTACTGCGATATCAGCGACGCCTCGGAGAAAAACAGCCGCTGGAGAACCAAGTTGTACTCCCAGAGCCCGGGCACCTCGGCTGAAGGCCGGACTTGCGCGAAGCCCGTCAGGTAGGGGATGTGTGACAACCCGGCGCCCCAGTTCACGCGTCGCTTGAGGTTGTAGTAGACGGCTTGCGCGCCGATGTCCTGCACCGTGCCCTGAGCTTGAATCGCGGTGCCGATCATCTGATCGCCTAGCTGATCACCGAAGAAAGCGGAGACGCCCCCGGCGATGCCGGTGCCGAACGGTCCGCTCGCCACGCCGAGGCTCGGCTGCCCGATGGCGTCGAGCGCGAAGCGCGCTCGATAGCCGAGGAGGGGGAAGCTCGTCTCCGTCGGCAGCCCGGTCGTCGGATCCGCGAGGTAGCTCGTCACCGGCGCGCGGCCAGGCGTGTCACCCGGCGGAAGCAACCCCGCAGCGGCGACCTGCCCGACCGCCGGTGTAACGGGCTGGCCGACGGTACGATCGGCGGGCAGTGCGTAAACGGCGAAGCCCTGCTCGTCGAAGACCGAGAAGAACAGTCCTCCCGTCCGACGCGAGACGGTCATCGCCGGCGACGTGTGCGTGATGCCGCTCACGCCCGTCGCCAGGCGCGTGACGCGCGAGACGGCGCCGCCGGCGAGAGACATCCGGTAGATGTCCGAGAAGCCGTCCTGGTCGGCGATGAAGAAGAGATGCCGGCCGTCGGGCGAGAACTGGGGGTTGATGTGCTTGGCGTCCGCGAACGGCGAGTGAACGCTCACCTGACCCGTCCCGACGTCGACCGTCGCCAGTTGGAGGCGCGAGAAGGTGAGGCGCTCGAAGCTCGTGCGCGAGCCACGATCGCTCGCGAACGCGATCGTGCGGCCATCCGGCGACCACGCCGGGTGCACGTCCGCGTAGCGGTCGTTCGTCAGCTGACGCAGCGTCCCCGCGGCGAGATCGAGCGTGTAGATGTCGCTGATCCCGCCCTTCATCCCCGAGAGCGCGAGGGTCCGGCCGTCGGGCGACCAGGCGACGTTGTTGACCGCCCCGACGCCCGGAAGCTTGATGCGCCGCATGATCCGCCCGCGGCGGGCGTCGAGGACGGCGACCTCGTGGTTCCCCTCCGCGAAGACGATGAATGCGAACTGATTCGCGTCCGGCGACCAGTCGCCTGACGACGAGATGAAGCTGACCGCGTCGATGTGCGAGCCACTCGTCGGGCCGGCCAGTCGGCGAATGATTCGCCCCGTCTGTGCATCGGCCACGTAGAGGTCGATGCTGAAGAGACCACGCCTCGAGAAGAAAGCGAGGTACTTGCCGTCAGGACTAACGGTCGGGGACAGGTTGTAGTCACCGGCGCGGCGGTTGATGCCGAGCAGCAGATTGCCCGCCTCGCGCGGCCGCTGCCGTCCCTCGATGAGCGGCGTGTAGTGCGCCTTGATCGCGGCGATCCAATCCTTCGACAGCGAGTCGCTCGAGACGCCGAGAATTCGGACCAGCGCCTGGTCCCACCCCATGCGCAGCGACGCTCGGTAGACGTCGATCACCGCGCGATCGCCGTAGCGTCCGCCGATGTACGCCCACAGCGCCTGGCCGTAGCGATACGGGAAGAAGCGCGGGTCGGTCGTGAGCTGCTTGATCGTCGGGAGCTTGTTTCGAATCGTCGCGTCGCGCAGCCACATCGCGGTGAGCGGATCGTAGCGCCCGAGGGACAGGTACTCCGCCATGCCTTCCACGAGCCAGAGCGGCAGCACTCCAAGGCGCGCCAATCCACCCGGACCGGACTCGGCGACGTTGTACTGGAAGACGTGTACGAGCTCGTGGCCGAGCACGTGGTCGGTGTCCCAGTAGCTCCCGGTATGCGGCATCACGACGCGGGTCCGTAGCCCCTCCGTGATGCCTCCTGTCCCCTCCTCGATCGTGCCGCCGACTACGTTCGTTTGCTGGAAGTCGGGATGGTCGGCGTACAAGACAACCGCCTTCCGGTCGAACGTGTGGCGGAAGATCTCCGAGAGTCGCGAGTACCAGCGCTCGCCCATCCGCGCGGCGTCCGCGGTCGCGAGGGACTCGGCTGGGTAGAAGTAGAAGTCGAGGTGCTCCGCGCGCATGATGCGGAAGTCGAACCGCTCATACTGCACCTTGTTGCGGCCGAAGTACTGGGCGTCGGCGCGACCGCCCCCGAGTGGCAGGGCCGCCAGCGCGGCCAGGGGGGCGAGAAGCGCCGTCCGGCGCAGGGCGAAGCGTGTCATTGGGTGGTCCCGCGGCGAGCCGCTGCAGAGGACTCCTGCACCGGCACGCACCGGCGCAGGTAAGGGACGGCCCGCACGTCACGCGGGCCGCAAGAGAGCCGGCAGGGCAAGGGACATGCCGATCCGCCCACGATCCAAAACCTCACGCACGCCCTCACCGGTCACAGCCGACCACGATTCCGCCTGTACACCGAACGGGTCAATCGGTGCCACACGAAGTGGACGAAGTGGACGAAGTGGACGAAGCGGAAACTGCCGCGCGAGATCGCGTACGACCTGAGCGTGGTCGCGAGCTTCGGGACGAATACCGCACGGGAGGTGCGCACGCTCAGTCGAGCTCCGGTCTCCGCCTCCGCTTCCGCTCCGCGCGGCGTCGCTTCTCAGCGAGACGCTTCTCCTTGGCAGCCCGCGACGGCTTCGTGGCCTTTCGCGGCCTGGGGAGGACCAGCGCCTGGCGCACGAGCGCGGCCAGCCGCTCCTCGGCCGCCGCCCGGTTCTGCTGCTGGCTCCGGCGGTCGCTGGCGACGACACGCAGCTTACCGTCCGCGTCGAGCCGCGCCGCGAGCTTCTCGGTCAGCCGGGTGCGTGACGCGTCGTCGAGCGCCGGCGAGCGCGCGAAGTCCCAGAGCAGCTCGATCCGCGTCGACGAGGTGTTGACGTGCTGGCCGCCCGGACCCCCGGACCGGCTCGCACGGTACACGAGCTCGGCGCGCGGGATTGCGAGCCGCTCGTTGACGACGAGCGCGTCTTCGGCGGGCGGGCTACTCTGCTGCCGGCCGTCGTCCACGGCGCTCGGTGGTGTTCGGCCGGCTGCTGTCGACCCGCGTCCGCTCGCGATCAATCGTGCCGCTCGCGCGTCGATGAACACGGACGGCGGCGACGCGGCGGCCGTCCATCGCCACCACTTCGAGCTCACCGCCGGGGAACGGCGCACGGTCGCCCAGCCGCGGGATCCGCCCGATCTTCGCGAACGCATAACCGCCGAGCGTGCTCCAGTCGCCGTCGGGGATCATCAGCTCGTAGTCCGAGCGCGCGTCGACGAGAGACAGCGCGCCCTCCAGCTCCAGCACGCCGTTCGTCTCCATCGCCTCGCGCCGGGCGGTCACGTCGTACTCGTCGTTGATATCACCGACGACCTCCTCGACGAGGTCCTCGATGGTCAGGATGCCGGCGGTGCCGCCGTACTCGTCGACGACGACCGCCATCTGGGCGCGCGTCTTTCGCAGGTCGTCGAGCACCCGCTCCGCCGGCCGCGTCTCAGGGATGTAGAGCGCCTCGCGCACGAACTTGCGCAGCACGAACGGCTCGTTGCCGTCATAGAGCCAGAAATCCTTGGCGAGGAAGACGCCGATCACGTCGTCGAGCGTGTCCTCGTACACCGGGTAGCGGGAGTACCGCTCCCGCCTGAGGATCTCCCAGACCTCCTCGGTCGTCGCGTCCGCGGGAATGGCGGCGACGTCGGTGCGCGGGCGCATCACGTCGCGGGCGCGCTTCTCGTGGAAGTCGAACACGCCGGCCAGCATCGCGGTGTCCGACTCGTCGAGCGCGCCGCTCTTGTGCGATTGCAGCACGAGAAAGCGCAGCTCCTCCGGCGAGTGCACGCGATGCGATTCCTCGGCGATGTGGAGGCCAAACAGCCGCAGGAAGGCGTTCGACGACGCGTTGAGTAGCCACGTGAGCGGTTTCGTGATCAGCGCGAAGCCACGCAGCGGTAGGACGACGAAGCGGCTGATCTTCTCCGGCGACACGAGCGCCCACGACTTCGGCGCTTGCTCGCCGAGCACGACGTGCAGATAGGTGAGAACGAAGTACGCCGCGACGATCGAGGCGAGGAGGTGATCCGTCCCCGCCCTGGTGTCGACGCCTAGCGCGTGAAACAGGCGGTCGAAGAGAGAGGCCATCGTCGCCTCGCCGATCCAGCCGAGGCCGAGCGACGTCATCGTGATCCCGAGCTGCGCGGCCGAGATGTAGTAGTTGATGTTGCGCGTCGTGCGCAGGATGAGCCGCGCGGTTCGGTCGCCCTTCGACGCGGCGGACTCGAGACGGCTCTGGCGCACGCTGACCAGCGCGAACTCGGCGGCGACGAAGAATGCGTTCGCCAATACGAGGATGATGACCGCCGCAAGTCGAAAGGCGATACTGCCCGCCGTCAGCTCTGCCGGCTCACCGTCCACGACCACACTCCCGCCGGCGCGGCCGGCGACACCACTGCTGAAACTCCCCCGTCCGCTGATCGTCCATCGAACGACTGTCTAGCAGAATGCCAGAAGAGGCCCCCGTCCAGTCTCTGGCGCTTTGCCCGGCGGTGCCGCCCGCCCTCCGCCCTCCGCCCTCAGAGTGCGTCTCACTCCGGCCGCAAATGATCTCGCGCTCCAGGCGATCCTGGATCCGCGCCGCCTGCTCCGCTGGATCTACATCGGGCGGCTGTCGCTCGTTTCCGCGATCCTGCTCGCGGCGGTCATCGTCTGGCACCGCGCCGACACGGACCCGGGTGACCTCCTCATCGCCTCGCTCGCGTTCGCGGTCACCACGCTGTGGACCGGCGGGTCGCTGTGGTACGTCGAAATATATGGTAGCCCGCCTCGGCCGACGTTCTCATACCTCCAGACGGTTTACGACCTCGCTCTGGTAACAGCGGTCGTGCACGCGACGGGAGGGACCACCTCACCCTTCGCGGCGCTGTACATCCTCGTCATCGCGAGCGCGTCGCTTCTGCTTCCCGCCGGGGGCGGCCTCCTCATGGCCGCGCTCGGCAACGTCCTGTACTTCGCGGACGCGGTCTGGGGCGGCAGCGCGCCGCCGACGGTCGGCGTCTGGCTCCAGCTCACCATCTTCGCCGTGGTCGCGCTCGGCAGCGCGTACCTCGGTGCCAAGCTACAGGAAGCAGGCGCCGGTAAGGAGGAGCTCGCCGCGGAGCTGACGCACGTCCGGCTCCAGGCCTCCGACATCCTGTTCAACATCCGCAGTGGCGTGATCACGATCGACCAGGGTGGCCATCTGCTGTACGCCAACCCGACGGCGAGCCAGCTCCTGGCGATGGACCTCGACCATCACCGCGGCCGCCCGGTCCTCGCGACGATCGGCGCGACCGCCCCGGAGCTCGCCGCGGCGCTCCAGCGCACTGTTGCCGATCGCATGCGCACGACCCGCGGCGAGGGCGTCGTCGCCACACCGACGCGCCGCTTCCACATCGGGGTGACGACGACGTACATGGAAGGGCAGGGGCGCCGCGCGTACCGCACGGCCACCGCGATCTTCCAGGACATTTCCGACCAAAAGCGGATCGAGCTCCTCCGCCTCCGCGCCGAGCGACTCGAGGGCGTCGCCGAGCTGAGTGCATCGCTGGCGCACGAGATCAAGAACCCGCTCGCGTCGATCCGGAGCGCGGTCGAGCAGCTCTCGCAGCTACCGAAAGCGACGGAGGACGAGCAGACACTCTCCGCGCTCGTGATGCGCGAGACCGACCGGCTATCGCGACTCCTTTCGGAGTTCCTCGACTTCGCGCGAGTCCGCGTGGCCAAGACGGAGCCCATCGACATCGGCAAGGTCGCGCGGCACGCGGCCAATCTCGCGAGCGCCCACCCCGACCGGAAGGAAGGCGTGAGCGTCTCGTGCACAGCAGACGAAGGCCTCGACGTGACTGTCGACGGGGACGAGGATCTACTCCACCGCGCCGTCTTCAACCTCGTGCTCAACGCCGTCCAGGCGACGCCGGCCGGGGGCGAGGTGCGCGTCGAGGCGATGCCGGCGACGTCCGAGCACGTGCCGGCGGGCATCGGCTACGAGAGCGGCGCCGTGGCCGTGCGCGTGACGGACACCGGCGCCGGGATCCCGGTCGAGATCCGCGAGCGTCTCTTCGACCCCTTCTTCACGACGAAGCCCGGCGGTAGCGGCCTCGGACTGGCCGTCGTGCACCGCGCGATCGAAGCCCATCGCGGCTACGTCCTCGTCGACAGCACTGCCCGCGGGACGCGCTTCACCGTCGTCCTGCCACGCTCCAGAGCCGCGAACGGGCCCGCCTCGACGCCGTCCATGTCCGGGCCCGCGGTCACCTTTCTCTCTACCGGAGTCGCGACGTGATCATTCGAGCCGACAACAAGCCGAAGGTGCTCGTCGTGGATGACGAGTCGAGCATCCTCGACTCCCTGCGCATCCTCCTCCGCAACGAGGGCTTCGCGCCCTTCACCGCCCACGGCGGCAAGCAGGGCCTCGAGCAGCTCAACGAGGTCGAGCCGGACATCGTCCTCACCGACGTGCGCATGCCGGCTGTCTCCGGCCTCGAGATCCTCTCCGCCGCGCGCCAGCACGATGCCGATCTGCCCGTCATCCTCATGACGGCTCAGGCGACGCTCCAATCAGCCGTGCAGGCGGTGAACGAGGGCGCGTTCTACTACATCCAGAAGCCATTCCGCAACGACGAGCTCCTGGCAATCCTGCGGCGCGCGACCGAGCACCGCACGCTCCGCGTCGAGAACAAGACGCTGAAGCAGGAGATCCGCCGCCGTGAGGCGCACGCAGGACAGCGGCCTGTCGGGAACAGCAAGCCGTGGATCGAGGTGCTACGCCTGGCCGAGACTGTCGCGCCAACCGAGTCGACGGTCCTCATTCAGGGCGAGTCGGGAACGGGCAAAGAGGTCATCGCGCGCTACATCCACGACCTGTCGGCACGCGCGGAAGGCTCGTTCCACTCCATCAACTGTGGCGCGCTGCCGGAAAGCCTGCTCGAGAGTGAGCTCTTCGGGCACGTGAAGGGGTCGTTCACCGGCGCGGTCAAGGACAAGACCGGGCTCTTCGCCGCCGCGGCCGGCGGCACGTTCTTCCTCGACGAGATCGGCGAGACGACGCCCGCGACGCAGGTCAAGCTGCTTCGCGTGCTGCAACACCGCG
>JBHELH010000046.1:0-2674 GCA_046263215.1 Gemmatimonadaceae bacterium
AGTACGTATGGACGTAGAGATCGGTATTCGGGGAGACGCAGCACGCCGAGCAGGCTGCCGCCGACGATAGTTGTCGTACGGCGGACGTCCATTGGGCCTTGGGCGTCCAGGTCGGCAGTGAACATGCGACCGGTGCGCCAATAGTCGCCCGCGATCCGGAGGGCGAATGGCGAGCGCGGCCCGCCGATCCGGCGCTCGTAGCCGGCGTGCGCGGCGATACCGGGCGTCGCGTCGCCAAAGTCGCGCCCGAGAGCGTCGGTGCCGGCCGAGAGGATGAACCTAGCGGCGGGCTGGCTAGGAGCCTGCGCTGTCTGCGCGACGGCGGGAGCGCCGCAAAGCGTCGCGGCAACGAAGAGCACGACAGAGCGCGGCATTAGAGCCTCGCGGGTGAATTGGGGACGTGGCGGCGCACGGGGCCCGTCTGACGCGAAGTTTGTGCCGCCCGCGCGCCGTCTGTCAACGGCGGCCGGATGCGCCGACCCAAAGCGACGGAACGCCCGAGCGGTTCTCGAGCGCGCGTCCGGCCGGGCGGTAGCGGACGTTGACACCCCGGGGCCGCAATTGCCTGCTGCAGGTCAACGGTCGACTGGTCTTCACCGGGACGATCGAGGGAACGGCCACCGGAACGACGAGGGCGCTGGTCTTCGCGCCGTGCTCAGAGGTGGCGACCAGTCCGCCGGGCACTTTCCCGGACGTCTTCAAGTCGGAGCTTCGCTTCGAGGGCACCGTGGATGGCAAGCCGGCGCAAGCGAACGTGCTCTACATGGGCCGGGTACAGCCGGGAGGTCAGATCGAGGGGCGGCTCGTGTTCTCCAAGGGTGTGGCGGGCAGGCTGGAGGTCGATGCCCAGGTCGCCGTCGGTGGGAAGTATCGCGGCTCCGTCGTCGTGCATTGAAGGCCGTAGCCGTCGCGATCGACGTCGCCGGCGTCTAGGCCGCCAGCGGCTCTCGAAGCACTCACGATCGCGCCTGCGCCGCCTCCTCCGGAGCGATCCACGCCTGGCAAGTGCAGTGACGCTCAGCGGGACTTGGCGCGCGGTGGCGAGTCGGCGGGCCTGGTCGCCACCCACAGGATCATGCCGACGAACGCTCCAACGCCGGCGCCGACCAGTGCGGCGGCCGCCGGGCTCGTGGTCGAGCACGTGTATCCGGGCCGGGGCTCGTCACAGAAGCTGCTACGGAAGGACGCTGCGAGCAGCCCGCCGATCAGGGCGCCCGCTAGCGCGCCACCGACGAGGAACGGTATTGCCGACCGTCGAGCCGAGTCGGCCGGCGCTATATCCGGGAAGACAGGGAGGCGAGTGATCGGACCGACGGGCGGGCGCGGGGAGGCGTGCGGCGCGCCCACGGTGGCCCGGCTCGAGTGCTGCCCCCCGCCGTGCGCAGGCAGTCCGACAATGAGCGCCAGCGTAAGTAGCAGCGACGGCAGTCCGATGCGGCGAGGTCCGGAAGCGGTGCCCATGATGGGGCTCCTGGACTAACGGGGAACTGGGAAGGAAGGCTACTCCTTGGGTTGGCACGTCGGTCCAACTGCTGCTCGACAATCTTACACCCAAGAAGGGATCGGCGGCGCATGACCAACCGGGTTTACGGCACTTTCGGCACGGTGACCTGCACCGCGCACTGCGACTGCGCCGGGGTATCGTAGCGCTCCAGCAGCGACCGCGCCCGCACCATGTCCTGGGGCGATGCCTCGACTCTGATGACGCCGAGCGGTGAGTTCGGCCGGAAGGTGATGAGGCCTGTCGCCTCGATGTGTGGGCGGAGAACCTCCGCAGCCTGCTCGGGCGACAGGCACTGCAACCGAAACGTTTCGCTGACCCTCGAGCTCGGGGGCGGTGCGGGCATGATGCGTGACATCATCAGGTAAACAACGCTCGCTACCGTCGCGATGCCGAGCCCGATCTTGCGGTAGAGCGCGACCTTTTGCCGACGCGATGTCCTGAGTGCGCTGGCCGCGGTCTGCGCTGCGGGTACGGACGACTGAAGGCCACCGAACGCCATGAGCATGTTGTGTTCACGCTCGGCGACCACGCGTGTGACGCGATCGCAATCGCGGCATCCGGCGGCGTGCTGGCGCGCGCGGCCGTAGGCCAGCTCTTCGACCGGCAATGTCGCAAGCATCGAGAGATAGTCGTCGCAATTCACCCTAGGTGCTCCCTGTAACATGGATGCGTGGCGAGGATACTACGCCGAATCGCCGAGCGCGCCTTGAACAGGCTCGCGCGCACCGAGACGTCCTTCATGTCGAGCATTGCGGCTGCTTCGGCCGGCGTGCGGCCTTCGATGTCGCAGAGGATGAACACTTCGCGTTGCCGCATTGGAAGCGTCTGGGCGATCGTCTGAATGAGCTCGATGGCACGCTGGCGGTCGACACGCGCGCCGGGATCGGTGATATAGACATCCTGCGTGGTGCTCGCGACCTGTTGTGAGGTCTTTTGTCGCGTTCGGAGGGCGACGCGACGTGTGATGCGATACAGCCACCCTTCAAATGGTCCGTCGCCGCGAAAGCTTGAGAGCTTGCGATGCACGCGCACGAACACTTCCTGCGTGATGTCTTCGGCCTCGTCTTCGTCGCCTGAAAGAGCAATCGCCCACCGGAAGACGAATGGCTGATACGTCCCGACGAGCGTGGCGAACGCACACTCGTCCCCCTCGCGCGTGCGCGCGACGAG
>JBHELH010000047.1:0-6291 GCA_046263215.1 Gemmatimonadaceae bacterium
CCCGAGTGGCCGCATCGATCGCCGCCTGCGCTTCGGCCTTCGCCGCGAACCGTGCAATCTGGTAAGCCATCGTGCTTTCCTCGCCAAGCGAGCGTGCCTACTCGCGCAGCAGGTGCAACATCCCCGTCTCTACCCGGTACAGCAACGGCGCCACGAGGACGGCCGGATATAGCTGACGGATCCGCTTCGCTTCCTGCACGACGAAGTCGCATTCGTCCGCGATCTCGAAGAGCGGGGCACGTTCGTCGAAGTAGCGTTCCGCGTCGGCCGCCGCCCAGCCCGCGTTCTTGACCATCCCGTCGATGAACTGCCGACGTCGGCGCGAGAGACGCACCATACCGCAGTCTGTGTGCGCGATGATGGCGATCGCGCGCACGCCACCGACGCCGATAGCGAACGCAGTGCGGAACTCGTTGTCGCGGAGGTTGCCGGCGGCGGTGCGGATCACGAACGCGAAGTTGTCCGGGATCTCGAGCCGCTTGCGGCTGTCCATGCACATGCTGATCAGCATCTCCGCGCGTTCGTAAGGCGGGGCGGGATGCTTCAGGTTGTGGTAGGCGAGCAGTCGCTCGACCGGCGTCCCACGATACTCCGGGAAGACCGACGCGGCAGGGAAGACTGGTACGACAGGATTCATTCAGCTCCCTCCGGGAAAAAACGCCGCGCGTGCCGTTGCCCCCCTGCTCGGCGCATCGCGTCATGCAGCGCGTGTGGCGAAGCTGACCGCCACCCACGCCCGAGGCTCACACGAGCCAGGCTGGGCGGGCAAGTTAGCGACATCGACGCCCGCTGGAGCGGCGATCTTGACCAAGGAAGGACGCGTTCTGGCGTCATAGCGGTGCGCGCTGGCACGGCCCTGGCGGACTCCACCGTGAACCCCCGGGGAGTACGCGCGATGACCCAACGAAAACGGCGATCACGCCAAGTCCGCCGGCAAGTGCGCCAACCGGCGCGGCGGCACGCGCACGCGGAGTCCGCCGCGCGTAAGCACTCCGTGCGTGCGGCGCTCAGCGTGCCCGAGCTCACGAAGGCGCGCACGTCCCTCAAGCTCGAGATCTTCGAGGAGGGGGAGAAGATCGGCGAGCTGGAGATCGGGCGCGGCGGGTTCTTCTGGAAGCGTGGAAAGGGAAAGAAGAGCACGCGCCTGTCGTGGGAGCGCTTCATCGATCGGATGGACGACCGAGTCGGAGCACGATCCATCCGCAGTTGACGCGCCGACAGCCGCGTCGCTTATTGCCCGCATGCGGCCCTACGAGCCACGGCCGATTCGCGTCCACGGGATCCGCGACGTCGACGGCTGGCGGCTGAAGCGCTACTCGATTATGTGCGGGTCGGACTCGATCGACTGGCGAGCGTTCGAGCCCGCAATCACGCTGACCGAGGCCGCGCTCCCGCAGCCGGCGGTCACGCCCGCGCGGCCGGGGGTCGGGTTCCTGATCCTGCATCAGGGGCGGACGGCGCTCTACTGCGTCCTGGGCTGGTGGGACAACGAGAACGAGCTGCCCGTGCGCGTCTTCGTGCGCGGCCTCGAGAACGATGCCGAGTGGCGGGCGGCGCGTGGGTCGGAGTCATTCTGCGTCTGGGACCTGCAGGTCATCGCGTTCGAGCGCGAGGCGTACGTCGCGACGGTACTCGCCTCCGGCGCCGACATCGTAGCGGCTACGCGAGCCTACCTCGGCGCGTCGCTGACGCGCGAGCCCGCCGAGCCGCAGCCCGCCGGCGCGGCGGCCCGATCCGGCGCGAGCTAGTCGCGTCCGCGCGCCGACCCCGCAGGCACGCGGCACGGCACGTCGATGGCGCGCACGCTCACTCGGCGGCAGTGGATCGGCGGCGTCGCCGGCGCCGCGGCGGGCGTGGGGGTTGCCGCGAGTGCGAGCACGGTCGTCCGCCGCGCCTTCACCGTCGAGGTGGACTTTCTCACTGTCACCAGACACACGGTCGGCGGGGCTGGCGAGGCTGGCGCACCGACGCTCCGAGTTCTTCAGATCACCGACCTTCACCTCCGCGCGATCGGCTCGCGCGAGGAACGCGTGGCGGCCGCGGTCGCGACGCACCGGCCGGGTCTCATTGTGCTCACCGGCGACTCGGTCGAGGATCGCTCGCATCTCGGGGTCTTAGGCGAGTTCCTCGACCTGCTCGGACGGGATTCACGCAAGCTCGCGATCCTCGGCAACGGCGAGCACTCGGGCCGCGTCGACGCGCGTCGGTTGGAGCGCGTGTACGCGCAACGCGGCTGCGAGCTCCTGGTCAACGATGTCGCAGAATTCCGGATCGAAGGCCGGCACGTCCTCGTCACCGGTCTGGATGACCTGATCGGCGGAACGCCAGATCCAGCGCGCGCGCTCGCTGGCTCGGAGCCGACGCCCAATCACCTCCTCCTCGCGCATTGTCCGGCGCAACGGGACCGGATTCGCTGGGAGCGTGTGTCCCCGGCGTCGACGGCGAAGGTCCGGGACGGTCCGCAGGTCGACCTCGCGCCGTATCGCGCGCAGTGGATGCTCGCGGGGCACACACACGGCGGCCAGATCGCGCCGTTTGGGCTGGCGGTGCTCCGACCGCGCGGGAGCGGCCGCTACGTGAGCGGCTGGTACCGCGACGTAGCGCCCGCGATGTACGTATCGCGCGGCATCGGGACGTCGTTCATCCCAGCGCGCCACCGCGCGCGGCCGGAGGTGGCGGTCTTTGACTGGAAGCTCCTATGAAGGGCGAGGAATACCCACCCGCCGATCGTCGCCTCACCCCGATGCCGACGTCACAGATGTTGCACTCAGGGCATGCAGCGATCGGAGAGGCGGGACTGATGTCGATACTGGGAGGCCGTAGCCGCGTTGGAGCCACGTTCGGTCGGGCAATGCTGGGAGCGGCGCTCGTCATCATCGCGAGCGCAGCGTGTGGCCGCGGCGAGCGCGAGGGGACGACGGCGGGCGGCGATGCGGCGCAGGGCGAGGTGGCGGCGCTCGACTACGAGGTGACGCCGGAGCGGTACCAGCGCTGGGTTGCGGCGCAGCGGGCACTCGACGCGATTCCGGGACTGCCAGCGCCGCCGCGGATCGACCCGATGCGGCTCGACGACGCGGCGGTGCGTCGGGCGGTGGAATACCTCGAGGGGGATGCGCGGGCGCGGGCCGCGCTCGCGAGTGCCGGGATCAGCGCTCGCGACTACGTCCTCACAACCGTCGCCCTCGACCAGGCGCTGGTGGCCGCCGGGGCGAGCGATCCGGTCGCGTCGGCACGTACCCCCGGGGCGGCGAGCCCGTCACCCGGCGCCGGCGCGTCGGCGCCCGTGACCGCGTCGCGCCCGACCGCGAGCACGACAGGGACGGTGACGACGCGGCGGGCGCCAGCCGCGCGGCCGCGGGTCACCGGCACGCCGCAGCGAAACGTGGACCTTGTCCGGCGGAACCGCGACGACGTTGTCCGCGTCCTCCGTACGATGCGGTTTCGAATCTCGGAGTCGGCGGCCGACGACCTCGCAGTCGGCGACACCTCGGTCACGCGCAGCGACAGCGTTACGGTCGGCAAGGACGTCACGGTGAAGTGGGACGTCACCGTTCGCCGGAACCGCGATACGGCCGCGGCTCGGCGGCGCGCCCGCGCTGGCGCTGACACCGCCCGTCCCGACTCGACCAACCAGAAGTCCTCCAGTCCGCGCCCGTGACCAATACTGGCGCGATGCTGGCGAGCCCAGCGGTCAGGCCGTCGTAGCCCCAGCCCGCTGCCGAAACGGCAGAGCCGGGCAGCACGGACTGAGGCCGATCACGCGGCTCAGGCCGCGGCCCAAGTCGCTGCCGCGCGCAGGCATACACACTCGGCGGCGGGGACGTGACGCCTTAGCGGGCGCTACAGTCCCTACAGTGTATGTCCCCCCTCCCGTCGGACTTCAAGCCACTCAAGGCGGTCGTCCCCTGGTACCGTAGCGCGAGTAAGCTTGTGACCGCGGCGGCCTCCACGGGGGCCGCGGTCGTCTCCATTTTCTCGTTCCTCTACTCGTTCGGCGTCATCGGCGAGCCGGAGAGCCATAAGACGGTCGGGACCTTCGGTGCGTCATGGCTTGGCGTCAGCCCGACGGCCGACACCGCGTACGCGATCGGGGACACGCTGCACTTAGCCGCGACGGTGACCGACAAGGGGGGGTCGGTGCTCGTCGGCGTCCGCCCGACGTGGACGAGTGACAATCCGGCTACCGCGACCGTGCAGCCTGATGGTTCCGTCATCGTCCGCGGCCCGGGCGCGGCGACGATCCTCGTCGCGGTCTCCAACCTCACGGCGCGCAGTCGCATCTTCGTCCGCCAGACCGTAGCGTCGGTCGCCATCGGCGGCGACAGTACCGTCGTTTTGGGCGAAGGGGAGCGCCGCGCGCTTCCGGTTCGTCCGCTCGACGCGCGCGGACATCTCGTGATGGGCGTCGGTGCCCAATGGAAGGTGAGCGATACGACAGTCGCCGTCGTCGACTCGACCGGCGCCTTCGTCGGGCGAAATCCGGGTAAGGCGATCATCACGGTGACGGCCGCCGGCGTCTCGGCGCACGCGCCGCTGACCGTGGTACCGGTTCCCGCAGCAATCGTGGTCCACAGCGGTGCGGACCAGCGTGCCGCCGCGGGCGCGGCATTGCCGCACCCCGTGGTCGTCCGCGTGACGAGCCGCCGCGGCAAGCCGGTCGAGGGCGCCGTGGTGCGGTTCCGCGGCGAGCATGGCGAGGCGGCGACGGAGCCACGCGTCGCGCTCACCGACGCCGACGGCCGCGCGCGCGTGACCTGGACGCTCACCGACCTCCCGGGCCGGCAGACGCTCCTCGCGACGGTGGAGCGCGTCGACAGCGCGCTCGCGATCACCGCCGAGGCGGAGCCGGTCGCCGCGAACACGCGCATCATGGCGCTCTCCGAGCAGCTCACGGGTCCGGCAGCACAGAAGCTCGCGGCGCCCGTGGTGATCCGAGTCGCCGACTCGACCTCGCGCGTGCTGCCGAACGTGCCCGTTTCGTGGACAGCGCTCGACGGCGGGCGCGTCGAGTCCCTCGCCGCGCGCACGGACTCCGCCGGCGAGGCGCGCGCCCACTGGACGCTCGGGCCGAAGGTGGGAACGCAGCGCATCCGCGTGTATGTGGGGAGGGGGCGCGCGGTCCCGCCTCTCACCGTCACGGCGTCGGCACTGGCCGGGACGGCGGCACGGCTCACGATCGTCAGCGGTGATGGGCAACGCGCGCGCGCGGGCGCACTGCTCGCGAAGCCGATCACGATCCGCGTCACCGATCGAACCTCCAACCCGGTCGCCGACGCGATGATCGCGCTTGCGATATCGGCGGGCTCGCTCCCCGACACGGCGCTCCAGACCGATTCGCTGGGCATCGCATCGACGCGCTGGCGGATGGGACGGACTGCGGGCCCCCAGACGCTGGTCGTCCGCGTCGACACCGCCGTCCCGCCGCTCCGCGTGACCGCGCATGCGACGCCCGGATCGCCGGCGAATCTGTCCTTCCACGAGCCGCCGGTCGAAGGCCAGGTCGGCCGGCCACTCCCGGCGAAGATCGTCGCCGTCGTGACCGACCTATACGGCAACCCGGTTCCGGATGCGGTCGTTAGCTTCGTCACGCGCACGGGTGGGGTCACGCCGACACGCGCCGCCGCCGACACCGCCGGCCGGGTCCAAGTGACGTGGACACTCGGCGCGCAGCCTGGAGAGCAGTCGCTCACGGGTGTGGTCATCGGCTCCGGCGTCGACGCGAAGCTCGTGCTGCAAGCGGTTCCGCGCACGACGACGCCGGCGCAGGCGGGCACGCCGAAGGGCGGAGTGGCGAAGCCGCGCACGGTGGCAAAGCCAGGCGCCACCTCCAAGCCCAGCCCGTCGAAGACTCCGGCGCCGCGACCGGCGCTGGCCAAGCCCGCCCCCCCGAAAAAGCGCGCGTCGCGCTCCGGAAGCCCCGGCTAGCGCGACCCTCGGCACAGCCCGCCCGCCGGCTCCGCGTGACGCCCTCGTCGGGCGATGCGTCCGTGGATAGCGGGTCGGACTTTATTACCGGGAGGGTCGCAAATGGCTGGTCGTCGCAAGTCCCCAGCGCAGAGTCAGGCCACCGATCAATCCTCGTCTCAGTCCTCGTCGGCGACGGACACCGTAGAGCGTCGCAAGCGCCTCGCGCTGCGCGCTCTGGTGGAGGAGATGCTGAACGAGATCCGGTCTGCGGCCGGCGGGAACGAGGACTGGACCCCCGAAGAGCGATCGCGCGCCGAAGCGGACCTAGCGCGAATCATGGATCAGGTGAGGCGCGAGGCGTTCCGGAATTCGCCGGCGGAGTAG
>JBHELH010000048.1:0-2973 GCA_046263215.1 Gemmatimonadaceae bacterium
GAGCTCCGGATCTTCACGGTGGTCGGTCGCGGTCCCGTCGACGTGGAAGGATCCAAGGTCACCGCGTGGAAGGTCGAGGAGCGCCGGCACGCGGATCGCAGGTTGCTCGCGACGTGGTACCTGACCGAAGGATCCCCGTACATGGTGTACGGAGAGGTTATCTTGCCGAATGGTCAGGTGCAGCGCATGACCGAGGTGGCGATTCCGGCGCCGGCGAGGTAGCCGCCTGACCGGAGCCGGTGCGCCCGGAGGAGCAATCGGGTGACGCAGTCGTATCCGCGCATCGTCGCACTAGCTCTGCTCTCGATCGTCACCGCCGTCGCGGGATGCCGCACCGCGTCTCGCGAGGTGGAGTCAGGGCGCGTTCAGCCGGCCGCGCGGCGCGACGCGGGCGGCTCTGCCGCTAGCGCGTTCAGTCCCGACACCGTGCGGCGCGGACATCCGGCGGACGTCCGGTTCATGCAGGACATGATCGCGCACCACGCCCAGGCGCTAGTGATGACGAGCCTCGTGCGGTCACGTACGAGTCGGAGCGAGATGCGCCTCCTCGCCGAGCGAATCGACGTCTCGCAGCGGGACGAGATCGCGTTGATGCGGCAGTGGCTGACAAGCCACGGCCAGGAGGCGCCGAGCGCGGATCCGCAGCACGCCCACCATGGTGCGGCCGGCCGCGGGATGATGCCCGGGATGCTGACCGAGGACGACCTGGCGCAGCTCTCGAGGGCGACGGGTGCCGCGTTCGACCGGCTCTTTCTGCAGCTCATGATCCGCCACCACGAGGGCGCGCTCACCATGGTGACGCAGCTCTTCGCCACCCCCGGCGCGGCGCAGGAGACCGAGGTCTACCGCCTCGCCACCGACGTCGACGCGGATCAGCGCGCCGAGATCGCGCGAATGCACGCTCTGCTGCGGACGCTGCCCGCGCGCTGATAATGTGCCCCGCTGGATCACACGCACTTCCTGTTGGTCATTGCAGCGAGATCCCAGATGCGATGCGAAATGACGAGTCTCCGCGCAGCTCTGCTCTGCTCACTCGTGCTCTCCGCGGCGGCGTGTAGGACCGCGACGCAGGGGGGCATGCAACTCCCCGGTCCGCCCGTCCCCGACCCGCGCGTCGGTCTCCGCGCGGGGTACCTGGACGCTGCGCAGGCGGCGTGGAACCTCGAGCTCGTGGCCAGCCGGCCGCGCCCGGAGCGCTTCTTCGATCCCGCGCAGCCGGGCAGCTTCGCCTTCGCGAACTCCGACCTCGCGTTCAGCGGCAACTACGTTTTCCAAGGCGGCTACAACGGCATCCAGATCTGGGACATCTCCGACCCGAGGAACCCCAGGCTTCGCTCGTCGATCGTCTGCCCCGGCGGGCAGGGTGACCCGTCGGTCTACAGGAATCTGCTGTTCGTGTCGGTCGAGGAGACGCGCGGCCGTCTCGATTGCGGAGCGCAAGGGATCACCGACACGGTGAGCGCCGAGCGGTTCCGCGGCGTGCGCATCTTCGACATTAGCGACATCGATCGCCCCAGGTCGGTGGCGTCGGTCCAAACCTGCCGGGGCTCGCACACGCATACGCTGGTGAGCCATCCGGCCGACCAAGCGAACATCTACGTCTACGTCTCGGGGACGAGCCGTCCGCGGCCGAGCGCCGAGCTCGCGGGATGCTCGGCGCTGGCGCCGGAACAGGACCCGAACACCTCACTCTTCCGCATCGAGGTGATTCGCGTGCCGCTAGCGGCGCCGCAGGACGCCAGGATCGTCAACATGCCGCGGATCTTCGCCAACGCCGCGGGCAACATCGCGGCCCTCTGGCCGGGCGGCGGCCATGGGGAGGGGACGCAGATGACGGCGCGGACCGACCAGTGCCACGACATTACCGCGTACAGCGCCATCGGCCTCGCGGCTGGCGCGTGCTCGGGGAACGGGATCCTGCTCGACATTCGCGACCCGGTGAACCCGCGGCGCATCGCCGAGGTGAGCGATCCGAACTTCGCCTACTGGCACTCGGCGACGTTCAATAACGACGGCACCAAGGTGGTGTTCACCGACGAGTGGGGCGGGGGCACGGCGCCGCGCTGCCGCGCGACCGACAGACCACAGTGGGGCGCAAACGCGATCTACACCCTGGAGAACGGCCGACTGCGCCCGGCGAGCTTCTACAAGCTCCCGGCCCCGCAGACGGCTACGGAGAACTGCGTCGCGCACAACGGGTCGCTGATCCCGGTGCCGGGGCGCGACATCATGGTCCAGGCCTGGTACCAGGGCGGGGTCTCCGTCTTCGACTTCACCGATCCCAGGCGACCGGTGGAGATTGCCTTCTTCGACCGCGGGCCGGTGAGCGCGACCGAGCTGACGCTCGCCGGCCACTGGTCGGCTTACTGGTATAACGGGCGGATCTACGCCTCGGAGATCGCGCGCGGTCTCGACGTGCTCGAGCTGCTGCCGAGCCCGCACCTGTCGGCGAATGAGATCGAGGCGGCGAAGCTGGTGCGCTGGGACCGCTTCAACGCGCAGGACCAGCAGCGGATCGTGTGGCCGGCGAGCTTTGTCGTGGCGCGCGCCTACCTGGACCAGCTCAGGCGGAATGGCGGGCTGTCGGGGCGGCGCCTGTCGAGAATCGCGCGCGAGCTCGATAGTGCGCAGCGGATGACGGGGGACGAGCAGCGGACGGCGCTGACGCGGCTCGCGGCGACACTGGAGGGTGAAGCGAGGGGCTCGCGTGACGCGGCTCGCGTGCGGGCGATGGCGGGGGCGGTGAGGGAGATCGCGCGTTCACGATGATTCTTCCGACTCGCAGAGGCTCCTGCCGCAACTCGGGCAATGCCCGGCGGTGACGGCGAGTGCGACGCGTGAGGCTTCGGAACGCCGCAAGGTGGGCTTGAGAACCCGACTGTCACACGCCGGGCAGCGGAAGTCGTACCTGGCGACCGCTTTGCGGTACCATCCCCAAACCACTGCGGTGGAGCCGAGCGCGATCGCCCATCC
>JBHELH010000049.1:0-6868 GCA_046263215.1 Gemmatimonadaceae bacterium
CATGCAGATGCTCGAGCAAATGCCGGCGCGTGGCTTCCAGTCGTCCGTCGACCCACGCCTGCACTTCGGGCTGGGGCGCGCCGAGCGCATTGACTCCCTGATCGTAATCTGGCCGGACCGCCGCTTCCAAGTGTTGACGGATGTCGGCGCCAATCGGACGGTCACGCTCGACCATCAGCGCGCCGCTGGCAGGTACGCCTACGAGGAAGGCCCGGCGGCGCAGCCGCTCTTCGCGGACGTGACGACGCAAGTCGGCGTCGACTTCGAGCACGCTGAGAACACGTTCTACGACTACAATCGCGAGCCACTGATGCCGCACCTGCTGTCGACGGAGGGCCCAGCCCTCGCGACCGGCGACGTCAGCGCCGACGGGTTGGATGACGTCTACGTCGGCGGCGCAAAGGGACAGGCCGGCCGCCTGTTCGTCCAGCGCCGCGACGGCACCTTCCGCCCCGGCGGCAGCCAGAGCGTCTTCGACGCCGATAGCCTGCACGAGGACGTCGACGCGGCCTTCTTCGACGCTGATGGCGACGGGGATCAGGACCTCTACGTCGTCAGCGGCGGCAACGAGTTCTGGGGGAACGCCGAGGCACTACGGGATCGCCTGTACCTCAACGACGGGCGTGGGAACTTCCGGCGATCGGCTGGCTCCCTGCCCGACTTCTTCCACAACGGCTCCTGCGTCCTGCCGGGTGACTTCGACGGCGACGGGGACATCGATCTCTTCGTTGGGAGTCGGGTCGTCGCGCGGAGCTACGGCTCCGCGCCGCGGAGCTACTTGCTTCAGAACGACGGCGCCGGCCGTTTCACTGACGTCACGCTCGGCAAAGCGAACGCGCTCGCCCAGGTCGGCATGGTCGCCTCGGCCGTGTGGGCGGACTACGACGGCGACCGGCAGCTGGATCTGATCGTTGTCGGCGAGTGGATGCCGGTCACCGTCTTCCGCCAGGAGAACGGCCGCTTTGTGGACGCGACGGCGGATGCGGGGCTCTCGGGGAGTAACGGCTGGTGGAACAGCGTCGCCGCGACGGACTTGAACGGCGACGGCCGCGTCGACCTCGTGCTGGGCAACCTCGGGCTCAACTCGTACATTCGCGCGTCACGTGACGAGCCCGCGCGGCTCTACGTTCACGACTTCTTCCAGAACGGCGCCGTGGAGCAGGTTCTCACGTTCTACAAGAACGGCGTGAGCTATCCGCTCGCCGGCCGCGATGAGCTAGTCCGGCTGATGCCCCAGCTGCGGAGCCGGTACACCTCCTACGCGAGCTTCGGCGCGAGCCGTGTCGAGGACATTTTCCCGGCGGCCGACCTGAAGGCGGCGATGGTCCTCGAGGCGCGGCTCTTCGCCAGCTCCGTCGCGGTGAACCGCGGGAACGGCACCTTCGAGCTCCGGCCGCTCCCCACCGAGGCGCAGTTCGCGCCGGTCTACGCCTCGCTGGCCGATGATTTCGACGGCGACGGCCGCGCGGACCTCCTGCTCGCCGGCAACTTCTACGGGGTGACGCCGGTCCGCGGGCGGTACGACGCGAGCTACGGCCTCTTGCTCCGCGGCGCGGGAGACGGTCGATTCACTCCCGTCGACCTGGAGGACAGCAATCTCGTGATCGAGGGACAGGTGCGGGACATGAAGCACGTTCGGCACGCCGGCGGTGGCCGGCTGATTGCCGTCGCGCGGAACGACGACAAGCTCCAGCTCCTCCGTCCACTGCGCGCCGGTGGTGACCGCCGGCTTACCGCGCAGCGATGACGCCGACCGTCGGGGGTGCGGACCGCGGCACGCTGACGCTACTCGCGCCCGTCACCGGGGTCATCGTTCCGCTCGACCAGGTACCCGACCCGGTCTTCGCGCAGCGGCTCGTCGGCGACGGTGTCGCGCTCGAGCCGCTCAGCCAGCAGCTCGTCGCCCCGTGCGACGCGCGCGTCGTGCACGTTCACCGGGCGGGGCACGCGCTGACGTTGTCCGCGTCCGGCGTCGAGATCCTCATCCATGTCGGGCTGGACACGGTGAAGCTGAGCGGCAAGGGTTTCGACGCGAGCGTCAAGGCCGGAGACGAGGTACGCGCCGGTGATACGCTCATGACCTTCGACGCCGACTTCATCGCGACGCACGCGCGGAGTCTGCTGTCGCCGATGCTCGTCACGAGCATGGACCGCGTCGCGTCGCTCGAGCCGCGCGCCGGCAAGGTGACCGCCGGCCGCGACATCGTACTGCGCGTCGTGCTCTCGAGCCAGGGGGAGTTGGGAGGGAGGAGGGGGGAGCAGCACAAGGGCGCTGCGGTCGAGTCGGCGCCGATCGTGATCGGCAGCGAGACGGGCCTCCACGCACGTCCGGCCGCGGTGGTGGCGGCCGCGGCGCGGCGGTTCACCTCGGACGTGCGTCTCGTGAAGGACGGGCGCGAAGCGAACGCGCGGAGCGTCGTCTCCATCATGGCCCTCGAGGTGGCGGGCGGCGACACGGTGACGGTCGTCGCGCGCGGCGAGGACGCCGGCGCGGCAGTGGCCGCGATCTCGCGGACGCTGGCGACGGACATCGGAGGTGGGAGGAATGAGAAGGGAGGTGGGAGGAGCGAGTCCGCAGCACTCCTCCCTCCCACCTCCTTCCTCCAACCTCCCCCGCCGGAGCGCGACGGCCGCATCCTTCGCGGCGTACCCGCTTCTCCGGGAGTCGCCGTCGGTCGCGTCTTCCAGCTTCGCCACGAGGATGCGGTGCTCCAGGAGCGCGCGTCCGATCCCAACCACGAGCGGCGCGCGCTGGAGGCGG
Source organism: Gemmatimonadaceae bacterium (assembly GCA_046263215.1). Lineage (GTDB taxonomy): Bacteria > Gemmatimonadota > Gemmatimonadetes > Gemmatimonadales > Gemmatimonadaceae > JBHELH01. The sequence goes on from JBHELH010000049.1 coordinate 2,762, forward strand.
CGATCGCGTCGGCGCACCTCCAGCTCGAGGCCCTGCAAGCGCGACTCGCAGCGGAGGCGGACACCGACAAGGCGGCGATCTTCGCCGCCCACCAGGAGCTGCTCGAGGACCCAGAGACTCTCGACAGCGCGGCGGCACACATTCGTGACGGGGCGACGGCGGCTTACGCGTGGCGTCAGGCGTACACCGCGCAGGCGGCGCGCCTGCTCGGCCTTCGGAACCCGCTGCTCGCCGGGCGCGCCGCCGACCTGCGCGACGTCGGCCGCCGCGTGCTCCACCTGCTCGTCGGCCGTGAGGAGACGCCGCACGACGTCCCTCCGGAGTCGATCGTCGTCGCCGAGGACCTCGCACCGTCCGACGCCGCGTCGCTGGATCGCACGCGCGTGCGCGGCTTCTGCACGACGATGGGCAGCGCGACGTCGCACGTCGCCATCATTGCGCGCGGGCTAGGCATTCCCGCCGTGGCCGGCGTCGACCTGCGCGCGCTCGACCTGCGCGACGGCACGCGTGTCGTGCTCGACGGGGACGCCGGCACGGTGCGGCGGGATCCCACGGCGGCTGAAGAAGCGGAGGTCGCGCGTCGGCAGGCGTCGAACGAGCGCCGGCGCGCCGCGGAGCTGGCGGCCGCCGCCGAGCGCGCGGTGACCAAGGACGGCCACCGGGTGGAAGTCGTCGCGAACATCGGCGACGTCGACGAAGCCCGCCGCGTCCCCGAGGTCGGCGGCGAGGGGGTGGGGCTCCTGCGGACGGAGTTTCTGTTCATGGATCGCCGGGCCGCGCCGGACGAGGACGAGCAGACCCGCATCTACGAGGCGATCGCCCGCGCGCTCGGCCCCGAGCGCATCCTCGTCATCCGGACGCTCGACGTCGGCGGCGACAAGCCACTCCCCTACCTGTCGGTCGGCACGGAGGCAAACCCCTTCCTCGGCGAGCGCGGCATCCGGCTGACGCTGAACCGGCCGGAGCTCTTCAGAGCACAGGTGCGCGCCGTGCTTCGGGCATCGCGCGCCGGGAAGGTCGCGATCATGTTCCCGATGATCTCGACGCTCGCCGAGTGGCGCGCGGCGCGCGAGTTCGTGGAACGCGAGCGCGCCACGCTCGGGATGCTGCCGATCCAGATCGGCATCATGGTCGAGACGACGTCAGCGGCGCTGCTCGCTGACCGCTTCGCCGCGGAGGCCGATTTCTTCTCACTCGGCACCAACGACCTGACGCAGTACACGCTGGCGATGGACCGCACCAATCCCCGCCTCGCCGCGCAGGTGGACGCCCTGCATCCGGCCGTCCTCCGCCTCATCGAACGCACCGTCGAGGGGGCGCACAAGCACAAGCGCTGGGTCGGCGTCTGCGGCGCGCTGGCGGGAGATCCGGCCGCGGTTCCGGTGCTGATTGGACTCGGCGTGGATGAGCTGAGCGTCGACGTCCCGATCGTGCCCGCGGTGAAAGCGCGAATCAGGACACTGTCATTGAAGGAATGCCAGAGGACTGCACACAAGGCTTTGGAAGCCGCCGACGCGGCTGAAGTACGCGCGTTGGTGTCAGAACGTCACGGTTAGACGAGGAAGGCGGAGGCAGGAAGGAGGAAGCAGACGTCGTACTCCCACCTCTTTCCTCCCTCCTCCCCACCTCAGCGAATGAGCGTCGAGGACCACCTGATGGGGGGCTCTACATGACCGTCTGGCGCACCGCGTTTGGTTGGCTGCAGAAGATCGGTAAGTCCCTGATGCTCCCCGTCTCCGTACTGCCGGTCGCCGGCATTCTGCTCGGCGTCGGGAGCGCCGATTTCGCCAAGGACATGTCGCCGGTTGTGGCGAACGTGATGGCCCAGGCCGGCGGCGCGGTGTTCGGGAACCTGCCGCTCATCTTCGCCATCGGCGTCGCCCTCGGCCTCACGGGAAATGACGGCGTCGCATCGCTCGCCGCCGTCGTCGGGTTCGCGGTCATGGTCGCGACGATGGGCGTCATGGCGCCGCTCGTCGGCTACGAGCCGAAGCCGATCATGGGCATCCCGTCGATCGAGACCGGCGTGTTCGGTGGGATTCTGATCGGGGCGGTGGCCGCGATCCTCTTCAACCGCTACTTCAAGCTCAAGCTCCCAGCGTACCTCGGCTTCTTCGCCGGCAAACGGTCGGTGCCCATCCTGACCGCGTTCGCGGCCATCCTCGCCGGGATCGTGCTCAGCGTCATCTGGCCGCCGATCGGCCGCGGCATCGACGTCTTCTCGCGCTGGGCCGCGTCGGGCAACCCCGCCGGGGCGTTCGCGCTCTACGGGGTCGTCGAGCGGTCACTCATCCCGTTCGGGCTCCACCACATCTGGAACGTCCCCTTCTTCTTCGAGGTCGGGCAGTACCTCGATCCCGACACCGGCAAGATCATCCGCGGCGAGATCCACCGCTTCACCGCCGGCGATCCGACCGCGGGCAACCTGGCGGGCGGGTACCTCTTCAAGATGTGGGGGCTCCCGGCGGCCGCGCTCGCGATCTGGCGAACGGCACGTCCGGAGAATCGCGCCAAAGTCGGCGGCATCATGGTCTCCGCGGCGCTGACGTCCTTCCTCACCGGGATCACCGAGCCGATCGAGTTCTCGTTCCTCTTCGTCGCGCCGGTCCTGTACGGCATCCACGCGCTCCTCGCCGGCGCCGCGTACTTCCTCTGCGTCGAGCTCGGGATCCGGCACAGCACGACGTTCTCCCACGGACTGATCGACTACATCGTCCTCTACCCGAACTCCCAGCGCGGCTGGTGGTTCCTCTGGCTCGGCCCATTGTGGGCACTCATGTACTTCACGCTCTTCCGCACGCTCATCGCGCGCCGGGATCTCAAGACGCCGGGCCGTGAGGCGGAGGAAGCAGCCGACGTGCCCCGCGAGGTGTCGGGCGAGGCGGGCCCGGAAGGGGGGCGCACGGACGGCGACGGCATGGCACCGCGACTCGTCGCGGCCTTCGGCGGCGCGGACAACATCCGCAGCCTCGACGCGTGCATCACGCGTCTCCGCGTCGATCTCGCGGACGTCTCGCGCGCGAGCCCGGACACGCTGAAGGCACTCGGCGCGACGGGCGTCGTCAGAGTCGGCAACGGGATGCAGGCGATCTTCGGAACGCGCTCCGAGAACCTCAAGACCGACATGGAGGAGTACATCCGGGGAGGCGGAGGGCGGGGGGCGGCGGGCGCCGGGAGCGCGGCGACCGTGACGACGCAGCCCGCGGTCGAGCGCAGACCCGTGGTGACGGCACAGCACCGTGCGCAGACGGCCGCGCTCACCGCCGCCCTCGGCGGCGCGGGCAACATCGTGGACGTCGAGCCGGTCGCGCTGACGCGCCTGCGCGTCCAGGTCCGCGATCCGCGCGCGATCAACGAGTCGGCGCTCGAGGCCGCGGGCGCATCCGGCGTGCTGCGCATCTCCGATTCCGTCGTTCACGTCGTCGTCGGCAACGGCGGCGACGAAGGTGACGTGGCGGCACTCGCCGACAGCTTCGAGACGTCGACGACCATGGCTCGCTGACGCGGCGACTGCGGCGGCGGCAACGACCACGCAATCGGCGGCACCAACACCGCCAGCACGAACACCGACGGCACCAACACCGAGGAGGGGCGCGCGATGACCGGTCAACTCGCGGCGTTGGACTGGGTCGTGATCGCCGTGTACTTCCTTCTCACGTTCGGCGTCGCGATCTGGGCGTCGCTGCGCGAGCGCGCGTCGCACGGCACGTCGACCGACTACTTCCTCGCGAGCCGCAACGCCGGCTGGTTCCTCGTCGGCGGCTCGCTCTTCGCGTCGAACATCGGGTCGGAGCACCTGGTCGGCCTCGCCGGGACCGGCGCGGCGAGCGGCGTCGCCGTCGCCCAGTTCGAGGTCCTCGCGTCGCTCATCCTCCTCATCCTCGGCTGGGTCTTCGTGCCGTTCTACCTCTCGAGCGGCGTATTCACGATGCCGGAGTTCCTCGAGCGGCGGTATTCCACGAGCGCGCGCTGGTACCTGGCTGTCATCTCGATCATCGCCTACGTGCTTACCAAGATCTCGGTGACGATCGCCGCTGGCGGCATCGTCTTCGAGGCGCTGATGGGGATCGACTTCTGGACCGGCGCCATGGTCGTCGTCGTCGTCAC
>JBHELH010000050.1:0-6285 GCA_046263215.1 Gemmatimonadaceae bacterium
CCCACAAGTGGCTGGGGAATACGACGCGCGACCAGTACTCCGGCGTCTTCTTCGGACTGGGCGTGGCCTTCGACCTGATCGATCAGCCTGACGTGCGGTCGAGGATCGCGGGCCTCGTCACTCGAATGCTCGGCTTCCTCCTGCGGAACTATTGGAACACCCCGACGCCGGACGGCTCGTACAGCACGACCTTCCTCCAGCGGCCCGACAAGCAACTCAGCTTCCTCCAGGTCGGTCGCCGCGTCAATCCGGCGAGGTTCGGGGTCGTCTATCAGGAGTATCGGACGACGTACGCCGGCGTGGTGATCGCGCCGATCGCTGTCGACTGCGTGGATCCTCACCGCAGCTACTACAAGTTCAACCTGAACCACATCAACCTCTACAACCTCATCCGCCTCGAGGAGCCTGGCGCCCCACGCGTGGCGTACATGAATGCGTTCCAGGCGTTGCGCAGCTGCACCCGGAATCACGAGAACGCGCATTTCAACCTGGTGGAGCGCGCTCTGAGCGGCCCCGATGCCGCGCGCGACGCCGACACGCGTAAATACCTCGGGCTCTGGCTCGAGCGTCCGCGCCGCGACTACCGTGTGGACCTGCGGTCGAAGTACCCCGCTTGCGGCGAGAACCGCGCATGCGGCGTGATCCCCGTCGACGAGCGGGTCAACACGGATTTCCTCTGGCAGCGGAGCCCGTTCCTGCTGTACGGCGGCGGCGACGGAACGGTGGAGACGGCAGCGATCGACTACCTCCTGCCGTACTGGATGGGGCGGTACTACGGCGTGCTCGCGCGATAGCGCTGCGGCACGTGTCGCCCAGCCCACTTCTCTGAGGGCGACCTAGCGCGACCCGCCGTCGCGAGCAATTTGTTGGGACACACCCTGATGGAGGGACCCATGACGAGACGCGCACTCGCCTCGGCTCCCGTGCTGGCGGCCATCGCTGTCGTCGCCGCCTGCCAGGATGCCACGCGGCCGGCCCCCGAGGAGAGGCCGGCCGGCGGTTCGCTCGCCGCGACCGAGATGCCCGGCGAGGGCGCAACGCGGTGCGAGGGAGTCTTCACCGGCGCCTCCTTCGACCACGTCTACGTGCCACCCAGGGCGTCGTGCAGCCTGTACAACTCCGTCGTGCGCGGAAACGTCATCGCGCTCCCCGGCTCATCGCTGTTCCTGAGAGACGACCAGGTCGGCGGCGACGTCATCGGTGTTCGCGCGGCCGATGTGCAGATGATCCGCGGCTCGGTGGGTGGCAACGTGCGGATCGAGGGCTCGGCGGACCCCTCAGCGGTCGCCGGAGTCCAGTCCACGCACCTCGCCGCGGGCAGCATCTCGATCGAGGGCGTCGCGGGCGGCACGGTGTACGTGTCGTTCGTGCGGCTGGACAACGGAGGTGTCAGGGTGGAGCGCAACACCGCCGGTTGGCTGTTTGTCGAGCACAATACCGCAGCGGGCGACATGGAGGTGTCCCGGAACTCAGGCCCCGGGATCAAGTACGCCTACCGGAACACCCTCCGCGGCACACTTCGTTGCCTCGACAACGACCTGCCGTTCGTCGGCGGTCCGAACGCCGCGGGCCGGATCGAGGGGCAATGCTTCTAGCTCGACGACCGGTCGAGCTGGGCGCAGGCTCCGGGCGTCATCGGATCGAGCCTCCGGCCCGTCCCTTGTCACGAACCTGGATGTTCCCCTTCTCTACTGGGTTCATCGGCGTCGGGCTCATACCGCGGCAGTAGGATTGTGCGAAGCCGGGAGGCTGGTTCACGAACATCAGGCTAGTCTGGTCGGGCGGTGCGGCGCGCCCTTCACCGTTGTCGGCCACCCGCCAGCCGGTCTCCGTCCCTGCTTGCGCGCGCGTCGGATCGCTCGTCTGGCGGATGACGCCACCCATCCACGCCCGGTTGCCGACCACCTGCAGGCACACGACCTCCCCGTGCACCCGGACGCCGGCCGAGCGGGCGAAGAGCTCGAACTGGCCGGCGACGCTACCATCGGCGCGCTCCACGGCGGAAAAGGCGAAGGTTCGGAGCTCGCCCGCAGCGGTGAGGTGACCGCTCCCGGTGGCCGACTGCGCCACGCGCGCTCCGCCCTCGTCTGGCGGTGGCTGCGGGGGCGGCGTGGTGTCCGGCGGGATCGTGTCGGGTGGTATTGTGTCCGGCGGGATCGTGTCCGGCGGCACGGTGTCGGGGGGCGTCGTGTCGGGGGGCGTGGTATCGGCCTGCGACCTGTCGGCGGTCAGGCTCGGACGATTGACTATCGGGCCCGCACCGCCCGGCGCCGTCGTGCGCTCGCAACTCGCGAACGTCGCGCCGAGGACCAGGGCCGTGAACAGGGCTAGGGTCTCGCGCTTCGTGGTCATAACGGCCTCCTTGCCCAGGCGAATACGGCGGCCCGACCGCTGGTGCCGCGCGCCTGGGAGTCAGTCTCCCCAATTCTGCGTCGGCCAAAGGCACTCCGAGCGACACTATAGCGTTAGTGGCTCGCGAGAAGGAGTACGCCGGTCTTCGCGGTTACGCTCGCCAGCGTTGAGCCACAGATAAACGCACACTAAAGACAAGAGAGGCCGCCTCCTTAATGGGTACCGCCTGATGGTCCGCGTGCGGCCTCCATTGATGGGTGCACCATGCGGCCGAGGCCCGACGCCGTTACGGCGACCGCGGACGCGACCGGGCCGCCGTCGGATGCGCCCGTGGCGGTGCAACCGGCACCATGATGTGCGCGTATGGGGTCCCCTGCCACATCACCCACGGCGCGCCGGTGGTCGGGTCCGTGTTGAACCCCTTGAGCTGGTCGACGTCGGGAACGATGACCATGATGTGCGGCCCGCTGTGCACCCAGTTGTTGTCCGCGGTCTTCTCGGTCGCGAACGGGTCGGTGTTGCTCGCGCCGGCATCACCCCTGAGCATGTAGCCGATGCCCACGGCTTTGATCTGCGGGGTGCCCTTGCTCATCCAGGCTTGGGCCCAGGCCTGCCACGCCTCGTCGAGGCACATCGGGTCGCGGCCGGCGGCGCTCGCGAAGACCTTGGGCGTGGTCGGGAAGCAGACCCACCCGTTGCTCCCGGCGCGGAGCTGCTTCGACTCTCCGCCTTCGCTCTCGGGCCAATCCATGACCGTGGCCTTTGACGAGATCATCGCCGGTGCGGCGCTCGTCGCGTCGGCGATCTTCTGCTGTGCGGTTCGAGCGCGCGAGGCCTGACGCGCGGGTTGCGCGATCAGCGCGGCGGGTACGGCAAGGAGGATCAAGGGCGCGACGAGCCGGGGCCACAGAGTGCAGCGTAGCATGTGCACACCTCCCGAGGAAGACGGTGGTGAGTTAGGTACTGGCGGCGCCCATGATTTGCACCACCGGGATGGGGACCACAAGGCTCGCCAGATCTCCCTTTGCCGTCGCCTCGCCGCCGCGGCTTTGCGAGGGCTAGGGGAGCGGGCGCCCGCTAGCGCGCCTTGGCCACAGGGGCAGCACCTGTTCGCGTAGGTGGCCTCAGCAGTCTGGTCCGGGCGTGACGCCGAGCAGCCTCGCTCCGACTTCAGCGCGCCGGTGGACGCCAAGCTTGGTAAGCACATGCTCCACGTGTCGGCGCGCAGTGTGGATACTCGTGCCGAGATCGTGGGCGACCTGTGCGTTCCCACGACCGAGCGAGAGCAGGTGAGCGACCTGCGCCTCGCGCGGCGTCAGGGCATAACGTCGACGCAGCTCGTCCGCCGCCAGCGGCTTCGCCGACACCCTGTCGACAACGACCGCCGCGAGCGGGGCACCCGGCTGCGCGTCAGGATCCCCCATCGACAGCCGCGCGCGTCCTGCATCCGCCTGCAACGCGGCGCCCATCAGGTCGAACAGCGCGGCCGCGGGCGCACCTGCGCCAAGCATGGCCCCGGCGGCAATCCCGCCCGGGACACGCAGCCGCGCCGAACCCACGCCGGCTTTGAAGGCAGGCAGGAGGATCCGAAGAACTCCTAACGCGTGCTGGTGGGCCCGCCTGTCGCCCTCGCGACACCAATAGAAGGCGATGAAGGCCGGCGGTCCGTCTCGCCAGACGTCCACAGAGTTGGCGACTGGCTCGAGCATCTTGTACCGCCGGACGACGTCGCTACAGAAATCCGTCCGGCGAAAGGTCGGTGGGTCATGGATATCCCAGCCGCGAAACACCTGGAGCCGACGCTGGCGCCCCCTGGCGGCGCCGGGCCCGGTCTCGTGAGAGTACGCGCGGAACCCGTCGTACCCGCCAGTGCTGTTCGCGTCGTCCTCGTAGAGAAGAGCCCTCTCCGTCCGCAAGAGGAAGAGCGACTTCTCGGCCCTGACCACCGGCTCGCTGGCCTCACGGACCGCGCGACACCAATGCTCCAGGCGCTCGAACGCGAGGGGCGACAGGAGCAGGGACATCACCCTGTCGAGGCCTGCGAGGTCCGCCGACGACAGCCGGAGGGACATGCGACACCCTGTTGCCCAGGCGCTGCTTAACGTAGGGCCGTCTGCCGGCAGCACAAGACTCCGCATAGGGCGTTCGGCCGATGCGCCCGCGTCGCCAGCCGCCTATCCGTAGCGGCCGACCTCCACAAGGAGCGGCACATGAGAGCGGCCCTTGCCTCCCTGGCACTGGTCACCACGGCCGCTGTGAGCCTCTCGGCCCAGACGCCGGCCCTGGCAGGCAAGGCAGTCACCCCGGCGGTGCGCGACTCGGCGAGTGGCACCGTGTGCGACGAGCACACCGGCCTCTGCGGCGAGCGACCTACCGAGACGCCAAGGCTGCTACGCGGGAACCCGATCCCTCGCTATCCCGACGCGCTGCGCTATCGGCGGATCGAAGGGCAGGTTGATATCCAGTTCGTGGTCGATACGTCCGGTCGTATCGAGACGGCATCAGCCTACGTGCTCCACAGCGACCACGAGTTGTTCATCGCTGCCATTAAGGACCTGCTGCCCCGCCTCCGCTACGCGCCGGGCAAGGTGGGAAAGAGAAAGGCGCGGGTGGTCGTGACGCAGACGTTCAGTTTCAAAGTGCCCTAGGCTGTCCGTTTCGCGGCGCGCGCCCCCGCTGCCCGGTCCCCACGCTCTCAGCCTCGCAGCGCCTGGCATGCCTAGCGGCGGAGGAAGTTGCGCGAGCGTGGCGTCGCGTGACGGTGTCGGGGATAAACCGCACCTGAACTGCGCCTCGACCCACAAAGCAAAAACGTCGCGTTTCGCCGCCCCGATGACGCAGTCTGCCGGGAGAAACGGGTACCACCACGGGCCGTCCCAACGAGCGCGGGCCCACGGTTTCCTCAGCGCTCGCGGCCCAGCTGCCCCGGGCGGACCCGCTGCCACCGTTGGCCAGGCCAAGCGGCACCGACGACAGTGCCGAGCGTGAGGCCAGCTGTGGCTCCAAGCGGCGGGAAAGCGATGAACTGTATGCCGCACATCTCTTGCCCCCGGCACCCAGTGTAGGACGCGGTGGCCACGGCCAGCCCCACCGCGAAGCCGGCAAGGGCCCCGAGTCCCGCACCCCGGGCGGCGCCGCGCACGCGGGAGCGCGGTACCCGAACGTCGATTCGGTCCAGCCGGGCGAGCGCGAACGCGCGCACGCGTGCGGGCCCCGCGAAGAGAGCCAGTGAGTCGGCACGCAGCTCCAGCACCCTGCCCACCGCGCGGTCTCTCCGCGTGGTCTCCATCCACTGGAGCCGCACGCGCGCGCCCGGCGTGAGGCGCGCACCCTCCTGACTGCGGCCGACCGCCGGCGCGGCGAGCATCCCGAGCAGGATGAGCAGCACGGTAGGAAGCGACTTGGACGCCTGGGCGTCGAGCGTTCGAGGCATAGGGACCTCCGGGTTGCGGATGAGGGTGTTGCCCTTACCCGAGAACGCGGAAAGACCGCGGCGACCGGCTCAAAGGCGCGGCGCTCGACCCGCAAGGAGAGAGTCGACCCGGCTATTGCGTGATCCAGCTCCCAACAGTACCGTCGTATGGGAATCCCATAGGACGGAACCATGCCGGAGAAGTTGGACGTGAAGCAGGGCACGCTCGCCCTGATGATTCTAAGGACCCTCGAGGTACTCGGACCGCTCCACGGCTACGGCGTCGCTCGCCGTATCGAGGAAACGAGCAAGAACCGCCTCACGCTCAACTACGGCACGCTCTACCCCGCGCTCCTCAAGCTCGAGCAAGAAGGCTTCATCACAGCGGAGTGGCGCAAGTCCGAGAACAATCGTCGCGCGAAGTACTACTCGCTCACTGCCGCGGGGCGCAAGCAGCTGGCGCGCGAAGCCCGCGAATGGCATCAGACGGCCGACCTGATCGCCGCCTTTCTCGCGCCACG
>JBHELH010000051.1:0-40415 GCA_046263215.1 Gemmatimonadaceae bacterium
CGGCAGATTTACAGTCTGCTCCGTTTAGCCACTTCGGTACCCCACCCGGGTCGCGCGCCGCTCTGAGAGCTGACGGCGAGAATCGAACTCGCAACCGCCCGATTACAAATCGGGTGCTCTGCCAATTGAGCTACGTCAGCACACGGCCAATTTGCGCGAGACTCGTAGAATAAGGAAACGGCATAGGCGTGTCAAGCTGCGGGCGGACGCGGAGTTACGGCCCGTCACCGAACCCGCTTCCACTTCGTCCCGCCGGCCGTGTCCTCCACCGCGATCCCACGCTCCGAAAGCTCCACCCGGATGCGATCGGCTTCCGCGAAGTCGCGACGGGCACGAGCCTCCCGCCGTGCCCGGATCCGCGCCTCGACCCACGCCGCAAGCTCTGGATCGTGGATCTCCCTGTCTGGCGCCAGGTCGAGCACGCCATTGATGCGCCCGAAGGCGGCCCGCGCCCCCTCCAGCGCCTCGAAATCACGCCCCCGCCGGTCCAGCTCGGCGTTCGCCCGACGGATGAACGTAAATAGCGCGGCCAACGCCTCCGGTGCGTTCAAGTCGTCGAAGAGCGCGGCCTCCGCCTGCCGCACCGCGGCCTCGGCGGCGTCGCCGAGCTCCGGCGTGGCACCCGTCGCGGCATCCAGCCGTTCCGCGAAGTCACCCACCCGACGCACAGCCTCGATCGACGCCTCGAGCCCCTCCTCCGTCAGGTTCAGCTCTTTCCGGTAATGAGTCGTGAAGATGAAGTGGCGAACCGCTGCGGCCGGAATCATCGACGACTCGCGAATGTCCTTGACCGTCGTGACGTTCCCGAGGCGCTTAGCCATCTTCGCCCCCTCGGTGAGCAGGAAGGCCCCGTGGCACCAGAAGCGGGCGAATGGCTTTCCCGTCGCTGCCTCGGACTGCGCGATCTCGTCCTCGTGGTGGGGGAAGATGAGGTCGACACCACCGCAGTGAATGTCGAGCGTCTCCCCGAGCAGGTCGATCGCCATCGCCGAGCACTCGAGGTGCCACCCGGGCCGGCCCCGCCCCCACGGTGAGTCCCACGCCGCGCCGGCCTGTTCGTCCTCCGGCTTCGCGGCCTTCCAGAGCGCGAAGTCGCGGGCATTCTCCTTCGAATAGTCGTCCTGCGCCACCCTCGCGCCGGGAATGACCTCCCGCCGGTCGAGTTGGGAGAGCTGCCCGTATCTCGGGAAGCGGTCGATCGCGAAATAGACCGAGCCGTCCTCCGCGCGATACGCGACGCCGTTCGCGATCAACCGCTCGACGAGCGCGATCATCTGCGGGATGTAATCCGTCGCGCGCGGATAGGCCTCGGCAGGCTCGATTCGCAAGTACTCGCGGTCTTGATGGAAGAGCGCGGCGACGGGCTCCGTCACCTCGTGAATCGTCTTCCCCTGCTCGGCCGCTCGACGGATGATCTTGTCATCGACGTCGGTCAGGTTCATGACCTGCCGCACGGCCCAGCCGCGGAGTCGCAACGTGCGACGCAGCAGGTCGACGAAGAGGAACGTCCGAAAGTTGCCGAGGTGCGCCGGGTTGTAGACGGTCGGACCGCACGAATAGATGCGGACCGTCCGGCCGTCGAGAGGGGCGAAGGGGTCGACGCGGCGAGTGAGGGTGTTGTAGAGCCGAAACTCCGTCATCCGCGGGCTCAGCCGACCTTCAGGAGCTCGCGCTCCGCTGCCGACACGATGTCGACAGGAGTCCCGTTAGCCACCAGCACGCCGCCCTCGGGGGCAGGCACGCGCAGGACGAGCGCCCGGTCGCGCGTCGTGCGCCGGAATCCCTGCCCCTCGTAGATGCGCGTGATGAGGATCCGCCGCACGACCACCATGATCACGGCGAGCGTCGGCACGGCGATCAACAGCCCGGCGGGGCCGAGCAGCGTGCCCGTTACGAGCACCGCCATGACCGTCAGCACCGGCGGCAGATCGACCTTCTTCGCCATCACGAGCGGCGCCACGACGTTGGCCTCGGCGATGTGAATGACAGTCCCGAGGAGGACGACGAAGACCGCGTGCGTCACGGGGCCGAAGCCCCAAATGCCGGCGCCGTTGAGCACGAACAACGCGGGCAAGCTCGTCGAGAGAAGGCTCCCAAAGAACGGAACGATGGCGACGAGACCGGTGAAGACGCCAAAGGTGATCGGGTACGGCACCTGGAGGGCGTACAGACCGATCGTGGTCAGCAGACCGAGGACGAACATCGCGAAGAGCTGACCAACGATCCACGACCGCAGCGTGGCGCCGAGATCGCTGAGCACGTCTCGGACGAGGTCGCGGTGGATCGGCGGGAAGAGGGCGATCAACCATTCCCTGTACAGCGCCGGCTGGAGCGACAGGTAGATCCCCATCACCACCACGGAGAACACGTTGATCGCGCCATGCACGACGCCGAAAAGGCGCGGGACCACGTTCTGCGCCGACTGCCCGAGCTGCTCCAGGATGGCCCGGTAGATCCGGTGCTCCCCGGGGCGCCACGTCTCCCGCAGCGCCGGGATGCGCGCGATCGCGCGGTCGATGCCGCTCTCCCAGGCCGCGATGTAGTTCGGAAGCACGCGAAATAGCTGCTGCGTCTGCTCCAGTACCGGCGGGATCAGTATCGCGAACAGCGCCGTCAGCGCCCCGATCGTCAGCACGAGCGCGGAGACGTATGCGAGGCGCGGTGGCACACGAAGGTGGCGCCTCAGGAAGTCGCTGAGCGCCCCGAGGTAGAGGGCGAGGAGGATCCCGAGGAAGAGCAGCAGCAGAACGTGCGCGACCGTCCCGAATAGCCACAGCAGCAGGACCGTGAGGACAGTCGCGGTCAAGAGCGGCGCGAATCGCACGCGCCGCAGTGACTCGAGTGTCAGTGCCGCTTGACTCAACTGCCTGACTTCTCCTCCGGCGCGTCCTCGAGCTCCGCGGCGACCTGCTCATCGTCGCTGGCCGCCCGCGCGGCCGAGGACTGGCCCGCGCCGAGTTGCTTGCTGCCGGGCGAGCTTCCCGCCGGAAGTACGCCCATTTTCTGCTTCAGCTCGAGCAGCCGCGCGTCGACGGTCGTGGAGGCCGCCCCACGCTCGAGCTGCCGGAACTGGCTCTGGAGCCTGTCCCCGGTCACCTCTTCGTCGATCTCCGTCGTTGCCTTCAGGAGACGCTCGCTCTGCTCGATGCGCTCCTCCATCCGCGCGAACGCTTCGAACGCGGACTTCTCGGAGAGGGACGACATCGTCTCCGTGATCCGCTTCTGCGCCTGCGCGCGACGCTGGCGCGCGATGAGGAGGTTCTTCTTGCGCTTCGCTTCCTCGATCTTGTCGTTGAGGTCGCGGAGCGAGTTCTTGAGCTTTTCTGTCTCCAGCCGGTGCGCCTGCCACGTCGACTCGAGCTGCTGCGCGTGCTGGAAGTGCTCGCTCTGGCGCACCAGCGCCTGCTTCGCCAGATCATCACGTCCTTCTTGGACGGCGAGCATCGCGCGCCGCTCCCACTCCTCCGCCTGTCGGTACTCGCCGTCGGTCTGGTCCCGCAGGCGCTTCTCGTCGGCGATCGCCGACGCGACCTGCTGCTTCGCCTTGACCAGCTGGCCGCGCATGTCGACCAGGATCTGGTTCAACATCTTCTCGGGGTCTTCGGCCCTCGAGATCAGATCGTTGATGTTGGACCGCAGCAGCTGCGAGAGTCTATCGAAGAGTCCCATGGATTACCGTGCCTCGCGGTACGAGCCGAGCTCCCGGAGGTGCGACGCGAGCGCGACCAGCATGCTCTCGTAGGCCGCGAGGAACTCCTCGTAGTCGAGATGCGAGAGTTCGAGCGCCTCGGTGAGCACGATCGAGTCCTCCTCGATCCCGTAGGAGCCGTGTATCAGTTCGCTCGCGTTGAGCTCGAGCAGTCGCCGGCTCAACGTGGCGAGCGTCTCCCGATCCCGCGGCAGCGTCATCACCTTGACGCGCAGTAGCACGACCGGCGGCGAATAGTTCACAACGACGTCGAAATCCAGCTCGCCACCCGGCTTGACGACCCAGAGCCCCGGTTCGACTTCGGAGTAGCTGGCGCCGTCGGCGGCAAGGCGATCGAGAAAGCCTTCCGTCTCTTCCCTAGTTACCATGGCAATCCCCGAAGAGGTCGAGCGCCTACCCGCGGCGCGATGAAGACGGGAGCGCGAACACTGTGTAGCACTACGTATGTCCCGCCGCGTCCGGTTTCTGAGAGAGCCACGATAGGCCGCACTGGGTCGGCGGGCAAGCGGCGCATCTCAGCCGCCTGACCGCTTGATCTGCACCAGCCGCTCCCGAGCCAGCCTGCGCCCTGTAGGCGTCGCGGCCAGCCCGCCACCGGCCGTCTCGCGATACCGAACGTCCATCGAATGGCCGATCTCGCCCATCGTGTCGATCACCTCATCGGCTGGGATGGCGAACGTGATACCGGCGAGCGCCATCTCGATCCCAGCGAGCGCGATCGCGGCGCCGGTCGCGTTCCGGAAGACGCACGGAAGCTCCACCAGGCCGCCGAGGGGGTCGCAGACCAACCCGAGGGTTCCTTGCTGGGCCAGCGCCACTGCGTGGCCAACCTGGGTCGGCGTCCCGCCAAGCATCTCGGTGCCGGCACCGGCCGCCATCGCCGCCGCCGCCCCGGTCTCCGCCTGGCATCCACCCTCGGCGCCCGAGAGCGACGCCCGCTCGGCGACGACCGCGCCGATCAGGCCTGCGGTCGCCAGCGCGTCCACCACCGCGTCCTCCGATATGCCGCGTGCGTCGGCCAGCCCCGTGAGCACGGCCGGCAGCACGCCCGCCCCGCCCGCAGTCGGCGCCGCGACGATGACGCCCATCGCGGCGTTGACCTCTTGCACCGCGAGCGCACGGGCGAGGACGTCGCGAAAGGGCGTCCCGGCGAGTGGCCCCGGTGGGCCGGTCCGCAGCTTGGCGGCGTCGCCGCCGACGAGTCCGGACGCGGACTTGAGCTCGCCCGTCATGCCCTGCGCGACGGCGCCGCGCATGACCTGGAGCGCGCGGCGGAGCGCCGCACGTATCTCTTCGACCGGCCGCCCCTGGTCGCGCGCCTCCGTTTCGAGGGCGAGACGCGCGAGCGTTTTGCCCTGCGATTCGGCGTCGCTGATCGCGTCCTGCAACGCGCGATACATCAGCGGCTCATTGGCTCACGCACTCACCTTGTCGAGCCGGAACGCCCAGCGGACCCACGGCAGGCCCCGAATCTGATCCCGGACGTCGGGACCCGGCTCGTCGTCGAGCTCGATCACCATGAATGCGTCACCGCCGCGCTCTTTCCGCGTGAGCTTCAGCGTCGCGATGTTGAGTCCGTGATCGGCGAGGATCCCGGCGATGCGGGCGACGGATCCGCGAATGTCCTCGGCTACCAGCACGACTGTATGGTAGTTCCCCGTCACCTCGACGGGATACCCGTCGATGTTCGTGACTAGCACGCGTCCGGCGCCAAGCGAAGATCCGACCATGACGGCCGTCCGCCGCTCGCGCTCGACGCTGATCCGCACGGTGTTGGGGTGCACTTCGGCGTCCTCCCCCAACGTCGTCTTCTCGAACCGGTAGTCTAGGCCCTCTCGCTCGGCGATTCCGAGCGCGTCCCGCAGGCGCTCGTCGTCGGGCCGAAAGCCCATCAAGCCGCCGACGATCGCCTTGTCGGTCCCGTGTCCTTCGCCGGTGCGCGCGAAAGACCCATGCAGCTCGATGCGCGCTCGGTGCGGCGTTCCGCCCACAAGACAGCGCGCGAGAAGCCCCAGACGGCACGCCCCCGCCGTGTGCGACGACGACGGCCCAACCATGACAGGGCCGATGATGTCGAGGAGAGAGACCATAGCGAGAGATGCGTGAGTTGCGAGGTTGGAGGTTCGAGGTTCGACGTCGGAGCGGCCTACCTCGAACCTCGAACCTCGAGCCTCGAGCCTCGAACCTAGCCCGCTTTCCTCTGCAATCGCTGACCCAGCGCCATTCTCAGGAACTGCCCTGTATGTGACGCCTCCACGCTTGCGACTTCCTCGGGGGTGCCGGCTGCTACGATCGTCCCGCCCCGGGTGCCACCCTCAGGCCCGAGGTCGATGACCCAATCGGCCGTCTTGATGACGTCGAGATTGTGCTCGATGACGAGCACGGTATTGCCGCGGTCCGCCAACCGGTGCAGCACGTCCAGCAGCAGGCGCACGTCCTCGAAGTGAAGCCCGGTGGTCGGCTCATCCAGAATGTAGAGCGTACGTCCGGTGTCCCGCTTCGACAGCTCTGTCGCGAGCTTGACGCGTTGGGCTTCACCACCGGAGAGTGTCGTCGCACTCTGACCGAGGTGGACGTAGCCCAAGCCGACATCGGTGAGCGTCTGCAGCTTTTGGCGCACGCGTGGCTGGTTCTCGAACAGCGACAGCGCGTCCTCCACCGTGAGCTCGAGGACGTCCGCGATGCTGAGGCCGCGGAACCGGACCTCGAGTGTCTCGCGGTTGTAGCGCTTCCCTTTGCACACTTCGCACGGTACGTACACGTCCGGCAGGAAGTGCATCTCGATCTTCACGAGGCCGTCGCCCTGACAGGCCTCGCAGCGGCCGCCCTTCACGTTGAAGGAGAACCGTCCCGGGCCGTAACCGCGGATCTTTGCCTCGGGCAGCTCCGCGAACAGCTCGCGAATGGGTGTGAAGAGGCCCGTGTACGTGGCCGGGTTCGATCGGGGGGTCCGGCCAATCGGACTCTGGTCGATGTCGATGACCTTGTCGACGTGCTCGAGGCCCGTGATCCGATCATGGGCGCCCGGGATGACGCGCGCCCGGTAGAAGTGTCGAGCGAGCGCGCGGTGGAGGATGTCTTCGATCAGCGTCGACTTCCCCGAGCCGGAAACGCCCGTCACTGCCACGAACAACCCGAGCGGAATCTCGGCGTCGACCCGCCGGAGGTTGTGCTCGCGCGCGCCCTCCACGCGAATGACGCGGTGGGGATCGCGCGGACGCCGCGCGCGCGGCGCCGCCACCTGCTTCTCGCCACTGAGGTACTTGCCCGTGATGGAGCGTGGCGCGCGCATGATGTCGTGCACCGAGCCGGCGGCGATCAGCTGCCCGCCGTGTTTACCCGCGCCAGGCCCGAGATCGATGACGTGATCGGCCGCCCGCATCGTCTCTTCGTCGTGCTCGACCACGATGACGGTGTTGCCGAGGTCGCGCAGTTGCTCGAGCGTCGTCAGCAGCCGGGCATTGTCGCGCTGATGCAGGCCGATCGATGGCTCGTCGAGGATGTAGAGAACACCAACGAGGCGGGAGCCGATCTGCGTTGCGAGCCGAATCCGTTGCGCCTCCCCGCCGGAGAGCGATTCCGCCGCCCGCCCGAGCGTCAGGTAATCGAGTCCAACGTCGACGAGGAAGCGTAGCCGCTCCTTGACCTCTTTCAGTATCGGGCCAGCGATCTCGGGGTCGAGCCCGGGACGACCAGGCTCACGCAGGGCCAGTCCGTCGAAGAACGAGAGTGCCTCGGTGATCGCGAGCTCCGTCACTTCGCCGATGTTCCGCTCCCCCACGGTCACCGCGAGCGACTCGGGCTTCAGGCGCCGGCCCCGGCATGTCGAGCAGGGCACCGCGATCATGTACTCCTCGAGCTCGACTCGCACGACGTCCGAATCGGTCTCCTGATACCGCCGCTCGACGTTGGCGAGCACCCCTTCCCAGGTTTCCTCCCCACTCTTCGGCGCCCCGGGCTGCGCCGACTCGCCCCGCAGGATGCACTCGCGCACCGTGCGCGGGAGGTCGCCCCATGGTGTGTTGAGGTCGAACTTGAACTTCCTCGCCAGCGCGGGCAGCACGACGCGGCGCAAGTAGCCCTGCGGCTCACCCCACGGGAGAATGACGCCCTCGAGGATCGAGATGCGCGGGTCGCCGAGGACGAGCTCCTCGCTCACCCGGCGCTTCGTTCCCAGTCCGCCGCACGTCGGGCAGGCCCCAAAGGGGGAATTGAACGAGAACTGCCGAGGCTCGAGCTCCGGGAGCGAGATGCCGCAGGCCGGGCACCCGTAACGCTCCGAGAACAGTTCGGCCGCGCCGGTCCCCGCGTTCTGCACCTCAACGAGCCCCTCGGCGAGTTTGAGCGCCGTTTCGATGGAGTCGGTCAGGCGCCCACGATCCTCCGCGCGAACCGCGAGGCGGTCGACGACCACGGAGATGGTGTGGTTCTGGCGCCGGTTGAGCTTTGGCGGGTCCGCCAGCTCGACGAGCTTGCCGTCCACGTGCGCGCGAACGAAGCCTTGTTTGCGGACGGACTCGAATAGCTCGCGGAACTCGCCTTTACGTCCCTGCACGAGGGGCGCGCGAACCTCGATGCGGGTATCGGCGGGCCAAGTAAGAACCGTGTCAGCGATCTGCGCCGGGCTCTGCCTCGTTACCGGCCGCCCGCAGCTCGGGCAATGCGGCGTTCCCGCCCGCGCGTACAGCAGACGCAGGTAATCGTAGATCTCCGTCACCGTCCCGACGGTCGAGCGCGGGTTATGACCGGCGCTCTTCTGCTCGATGGAGATCGCCGGCGACAACCCTTCGATGCAGTCGACGTCCGGCTTCTCCATCAGCCCGAGGAACTGACGGGCGTACGCTGAGAGGGATTCGACGTAGCGCCGCTGCCCCTCGGCGTAGATCGTGTCGAACGCGAGCGACGACTTCCCCGACCCGGACAGGCCCGTGATCACCGTCAGCCGGTCGCGGGGTATGGTGACGTCGACGTTCCGGAGGTTGTGCTCCCGAGCTCCGCGAACGATCAGCGCATCTTCAGCCATAGCCAGGGTAAGGTGGTCCCGGGATCGGCCGGAGACAAGCTGCGGATATCTTCGAGGGTGGAGGGTAGAGGGCGGAAGGTGGAGCGGGCATTCTCAGGGACGGGGTGTGGGGAGGCCTGCGTGCTGCCAATGCCTTCTCTACCCTCTACCCTCCACCCTCCACCCTGCTCTCATGCCCCACACCGACGCCGCCGTAGTGCTCACTACCCTCGCGTCCGAGGAGGAGGCGCTCGAGCTCGTTCGGGCGCTCCTCGAGCGTCGACTGATCGCCTGCGGCACCATGCTCCCCGGGGGCCGGTCCGTCTATCGCTGGCAGGGGAAGATCGCCGACGAGCGCGAAGTGGTGGTTCTGCTGAAGACGAGGTCAGCACGCCTCGAGACGCTGAAGGAAGCCTTCGCCGAGCTGCACCCGTACAAGGTGCCTGAGCTACTAGCGATCTCGGTGGAGGCTGGGCTCGACCGATACCTCGAGTGGATCAGCGGGGAGACCAGCCTTGGGGTGGTGTGAGGGCCTTGCAGTCGTGCCCAACTCGGACCGCGGATCGTCTTTGCAGCGGTGATCGAGATGTGCGTCGACGATCTAGCATTCTCCGCGGGGGAGGCGATTCGCCGACTCGTCAACGCCGATCTTCCCGCGACGACCCGGCTGCTGCGCCGGCTCGAGGCGGCTGCAGGCAACGCGCTGCAGGCCCAGCTTCGAAAGCACGACGCCCTTGAGGAAGCCTCCGTGCCAAGCGAGAGCCTGAAGCAGAAGGGTCTATGAATCGCCGCGGCGTCGCCGCCGGCGCGATCCTCGTCGCCTGGATCGCGGGACTCGGCCTCCTCGTCCGGCGCGAGTACTTCCGGCCGCAGGTGGAGCGTCTGGCCGAGGCGGGGATGCGCGTGACACCAGGGCCGACGTACTACGCCGTGCTCCAGGGCGGTCGTCACATCGGGTTCGCGTCGACGTCGGTCGATACGGGAGCCAACTCGATCACCGTCAACGACTACCTGATCGCCGACCTTCCGGTCGGCGGCAGAACTCACCGCGCCACCGCCCGCACGGCCGTCAACCTCAGCCGCGGATTCCGGGTCCGCGACTTCGCGTTCGAGCTCACCGCGGGCGCGGGGCCGATCAGTGCAACCGGCCGCGTCGATGGCGACTCAGTCGTCAGGCTAATCGTGCGCGCCGGCTCCGCCCGTCCCGACACGCAGCGCATTCCTGTCACGGGGCCGGTGCTGCTGCCGACGCTCATCCCGCTCGTCGTCGGGCTGGGGGGCACGCCCGAGGTAGGACAGAAGATGACGCTGCCGGTCCTCGATCCCGTGGCGATGGCCGCGTCGCCGTTGTCTCTCACGATCGACGCCGAGACGCTGTTCGTCGTGCACGACAGCGCGACGCTCGACGCACCGACGAGCCGGTGGCGGGGGCTCCTCCCCGACACAGTCCGGGCGTGGCACGTGGTACCAGCGGGTAGTACAACCTTTCAACCCGCGTGGGTGGATCAACAGGGGCGCGTCGTGGAATCCACGCAGTTCGGACGCCTTACGCTCCGCCGCATGCCCTACGAACTCGCATTCGAGAACTGGCGGCGCGAGACGCGGCGCGGCGGACCGGTGACCAACGAGCGCGACATACTCGAGACGACCGCGATCGCCGCGAACAAGCGCGTTACGCGTCACCTCGAGCGACTGCGCGTCCGGCTGCGCAATGTCGACCTCGCGGGCTACGATCTCGACGGCGGGCGCCAAAGCCTGCGCGGGGATACCCTGACCATAACTCGCGAGTCCCTCCGCGAGCTACGGCCGTACCGGCTGTCGTCGGCCGACCGCAGCCGGTTCCCGCGCGAGACCTCGCCCGAGACGCTGATCGAGAGCCGAGAGCCGGAGCTCGCGTTCCGCGCCGCCGAGGTCGCGGGCTCCGATCGCGCCGCGCTGGTCGTCGCCGAGCGCCTGAACGCGTGGGTGCACCGATCACTCGCGAAACGTATAACGGTCGGCATCCCAAGCGCGCTGCAGGTGCTGCGCGCGCGGCGCGGCGACTGCAACGAGCATACGCAGCTCTACGTCGCGATGGCGCGCGCGGTCGGTCTCCCCGCACGGATCGCGACCGGCCTCGCCTACCTCGACGGGAAGTTTTACTACCACGCGTGGCCGGAGGTCTTCGTCGGTGAGTGGATCGCCGTCGATCCCACACTCGGCCAGTTCCCGGCGGACGCAGCTCACCTGCGGTTCGCCATCGGTGGCCTCGGCCGGCAGATCGAGCTGCTCAGGCTCATCGGCAACCTCGAGATTGACGTCATCGATCAATGATCCGACTCACCGGCCTCACGAAGCGCTACGGCAGTTTCACAGCCGTCGACGCCATCGACCTCGACGTGCCGCAGGGAGAGCTGTTCGGATTCCTCGGACCGAACGGGGCGGGCAAGACGACGACGCTGCGCATGATCGCGGGAATCCTTCGTCCGAGCAGCGGCCGCGTGGAGATCGCCGGAGTAGACGTCGTCACGGACCCGATTGCGGCGAAGACGAGACTCGGCTTCATCCCGGACCGGCCCTTCATCTACGAGAAGTTGACCGGCGCGGAGTTCCTCCGCTTCGTTGCCGGTTTGTACGGCCAGGCCGGACCGCGAGTCGAGCACCGCGCGCGCGAGCTATTGGCGCTGTTCGACCTCGAGGACTGGCGGGACGAGCTCGTCGAGAGCTACAGCCACGGCATGCGACAGAAGCTCATCATCTCGAGCGCCTTCGTCCACCGCCCTGACGTGATCGTCGTCGACGAGCCAATGGTGGGGCTCGACCCGAAAGCCGCTCGAATTCTGAAGGATCTGTTCCGCGAGTACACGCGTCGCGGCCACACAATCATGATGTCGACGCACACGCTCGAGGTCGCGGAGGCGATGTGTGACCGTATTGGCATCATTCAGGGTGGGAGGATCCGCGCCTGCGGCACGATGGCCGAGCTACGGCAGAGCGCGGAGGAAGGCGCGCAGGGTCTGGAGCACATCTTCCTCCGGCTCACGGGGGAGAACGCGGCGCGCGAGCTGGTGCAGGTGCTGGATGCATGAGGCTCGCCCCGATCCATCGCTGCTGCATTTGCTGGCCCCGAAATGGCTAACCGCCAAGGCGCGAGCGACGGTCGGCGAACGGGGACGGGAGCTCCGGCTCCTGCTGCTCGGCGCGTTTGGCCTCGTGTTCTGGGCCGTCATCTTCAAGCTCCTCGTTCGACTCCTCGGGTACTTCCGGGGCGTTCCGGAAATCGGCGTGCTGCTCGCCGGGAAGCTGCTCGGGCTCATTCTCGTCGGCTTCTTCTCCATCCTCCTCCTGTCCAACATCATCACGGCGCTCTCGAGCTTCTTCCTCGCCCGTGACCTCGACCTGCTCGTCGGCGCGCCGGTCGACTGGCTCAAGCTGTACGGTGCGAAGCTCGTGGAGACGTCGGTCAACTCGAGTTGGATGGTCGTGCTCATGGCCATCCCGATGCTCGCTGCGTATGGCGTCGTCTACGGCGGCGGCTGGGCATTCCCGCTCGTCGCTCTCGCCGCGTTCGTACCCTTTCTCACCATCCCGACGGTACTCGGGTCGGCGGCCACGCTGCTGCTGGTCAATGCATTTCCCGCTCGGCGCACCCGGGACATCCTAAGCGTCATCGCCGTGCTCGCGGCTGGAGGGATCGTCATCCTCTTCCGCCTGATCCGGCCCGAGCGGCTGGCTCGCCCGGAAGCGTTGCGGTCGCTCGTCGATTTCGTGACGCTGCTGCGGACACCGACCTCGCCGTTGCTGCCGAGCGAGTGGACTCAGCGTGGTTTGATGTCATGGCTCGAGGGAGCCCCCGAGGCCCTGCCGTTCTACCTGTTGTGGAGCACGGCCCTCGCTGCGGTCGTCCTTGGGGCACTGCTCCACCGCGCGCTGTACCTCAAGGGCTTCAGCAAGGCGCAGGAGAGCGCCCAGCGCTTCGCGCGTGCGAGCGTCATCGGGCGGGCCGGCCGCGCCGCCCTCGCTCCGCTCGGTGTGTTGCGGCGCGAGCTGGTGCTGAAGGAACTGCGACTGTTCTTCCGTGACACAACGCAGTGGTCGCAGCTCATCCTGCTCGCGGTGTTGGTCGTCGTTTACGTCTTCAACATCAAGTTCCTGCCGCTCCGCGGTGAAGGGATGACGCTCTTCCTCGTGAACGTCGTTCCCTTCCTCAACCTCGTTCTGGCCGGTTTCGTGCTCGCGTCGATCGCGGCGCGCTTCATCTTCCCGGCGGTCAGCCTCGAGGGCCGCACGCTGTGGCTCCTTCGCTCGAGCCCGATGTCGATGCGCGACCTCCTCTGGTCGAAGTTCTGGGTTGGCACTCTCCCCCTGCTCGTTCTCGCGCTCGCGATCGTCGGCGTGACGAATTACCTCCTCCAGGTGAGCGAGTTCATCATGTGGGTGTCGACGTTCTCGATCGTCTTCATGACTCTCGCGATCGCGGGCCTCGCAATCGGCTTCGGGACGGCGTACCCGCAATTCGAGACCGAGAATGCTGCTCAGATCCCGACCTCCTTTGGTGGCCTGTTATTCATGATGGCGGCCGTCGCGGTTATTGGAGCCGTCGTGGTCCTCGAGGCACGGCCGGTGTACTCATACCTGAGCGCCCAGGCCTTCGGGACGCCGACCAGCACGAGCGAGATGGCAGCGGCCTTCGTCCTCGCTGCCACGCTCTGCGTTGCGGCGACGCTGGGGCCGATCGCGATCGCGCTGCGAAAGCTGGCCGCGGTCGAACGCTGAGCCACCACCGGCGCGCACGACCGGGGCGCCCCGGTCCGCCTACACCGCGCCTTCGCCGTTGGCCAACCGACGCCCGCAGGAAGAGCAGTAAAGCGCGTCGGACTCGGGCCGCGGCCCACACGTAGCGCAGGCGCGAATCCCTGCGCCACGCTGGCGATAGGACCGGATCGCCGCCTCGATCTCGTCGTCCGTTACCTCGCGCGCGCCGCTGGCGCCGTCAAGGGGTGTGCCCCTGGCGCCGGATCGCGGCCGAGAGGTCGATCGACGCGGACCGACGAGCGGGTAGAGCACGTACGCGAGGCACCCTAGGGCGAGCAACACACCAACCGCCAGCGCGGCCGACACGTCTCAGCCGGCGGCCGCGGCCCGCAGGTCGTTCCGCACCCCGCCCCTGTGAATCGACTGCGCCACAACCGCGAGCACACCGAGCAACACGAGGAGGCACCCGATCCACACCAAGGCGACCAGCGGACGGAAGCCGACTCGTAACTCGGCGGTTTCACCGCGCAGTCCCGCGAGCAGCACGTAGAGGTCGAGGTCCAAGAACGACCGAATGCCGGGCTTCGTGGCGGGCTCGCCGGTCGCGCGCTGCACGCTGTCGAGGTATTGGCGACGCTCGGCGCTGACGATCCCGGCGTTGCCGTCGGGTCGCCAGGCCTCGAGGGCGACCCCGGTCGAGAGGTAGTTGATCCGCTCGTCGCGCGAGATCCCCTGGCTCACGAACCGCCACCGGCGGCCATACGGGTCGACGAGCTCGGCGGCCTGGCCGGGTTGAAGCCGAATTCGACGGTCCGTCCACCAGCGGCGACCGGCGGCGCCGAATAGCACGACGGCGACGCCGGCGTACACGAGGTACATCCCGACGATGCGCCGACGCCGTTCAACGGCGCCCGGGGCGCGCGCGCCAGCAAGCCGAATCGCGGACGATCGAACGACTGTAGCGCCGACCAGCCAGAGCACAGCGTTCGCCCATTCGCCCGGACCCCACGACCAGAGGCCGCCGAGCGCCGGCTCCACGTAGGCCCAGCGCATGCGGAGCGCGATCCCGATTGTGAGCAGGCACCAGGCGACCAGCGCCCACCGGCGCAAGGTGCCCAGGGAAGCAACGTCCGCTCGCCTCGCCGGCATCGCCGCGATCGCCAGCGTGAGGGCAACCGCGGCCGCGGCGTACGCCGAATAAATCGCCGCGAAGTACGGAGCGGCGAGTGGGTTCTGAAGGTGCGCGCTCAGGCCGCGCCCCTCCGCGGGCACCCACTCGACACGATCGTAGGGGTTGATCGCGAAACCAATCAGGGCGAGGACGAAGGCAAGCTCCCCCGCGAGCCCGCCGGCGAGCCACGGGAGTGATTCGTCGTTGCGGCGCCGAGCGCCGGACACGGCGAGCGCACCGCACAGAGATAGAGCCAGCGCAAAGGAGAGTATCGCGCCGCCCGTCCCACCCCAGAACGCGGTCAGCAGGTACAGCGTCGGTGTGTTCGTCGTCGTGTGCGACGCCACGTAGTCGAGTGAGAAGTCGTGACCGAGCAACGCCGTCCAGAGACCGATCGAGGCGAGACCGGTCATTGCCGCCGCGGCGTAGACCGCGCGCACGGCGCTCGCGACCAACTCCGACCGTCGCATCGCGCGGCCGGCGAAGGACGTCGCGCTCCCGAAGACGCTCAGGAACAAGGCGACCCAAAGCGCCAGCTCCCCGACCACGGTCACCGCGCCCCAGCCTCGCCCGACGCTATTCGTCGACGGTGCGCAGGAGGAGTAGCGTCGCGGCCCCAGCGCCTAAGGCATCCGACACGAGATCCCGCCGATCGAAGCCCGTTCCGCGTTTCCGGTCCCACAGCTCCTTCGAGAACGCCGCCGCGGCAGTGGCGCCGGTTGCCACGCCGAGCGCCGGCGCGTGGTCGAGGTTCGCCGCGCGGGCGACGCTGTAGCCCGCGCTCTGGACGAAAAAGCTCATGAAGAAGTGCTTGACCCGATCGGGTGAGAACCAGCCCGGCTCCGTGCGCGAGACGGGTGCGAGCAGGAGCAGGGCAAGCAGTAGAAGATCGAGGACGCGATGGTGTCTCATGCGACGCTCCGGCGTGTGGGACTCGCGTGTTTGATGACTCCGAGATCGACGAGCTCGCGGCCGAGCAGCTTGAGTGCCCACGCGAGCTGCGTCTGGTGTCCCGCCTCGTGAACCCAGCTGCTCGCGCCCGACGGATGCGGGAGCGGAATCGCGCGCGAACGCCCTCCGACGTGCTCGACCTCGTGAGCGCGGCCGATCAGACGCTCGAGCGGCTGCGCACCGAGAAACCGGTCGATCGCCAATCGGCCTACCGGAATGATCAGACGCGGACGGATCAGACGGAGTTCGTCGTCGAGCCAGCTCGCGCAGAGCTCTCGCTCGCGCGGCGACGGGACTCGGTCGCCGCGGCCGCTCGGGCTCGGCCCGGGGTAACAGCGCGTTATTGCCGCGATGTAGACGTGTCGCCGAGCCCTCTCCTCCCCGAGGCCGATGCTCCCGAGCCAGCGGAACAACGTGCCGCCCGCGCGGCCCGCGAACGGGCGGCCACTCGTCGCTTCGGTCCGTCCTGGAGCCTGCCCGACGAGCATCACCTTGGGCGCCCGCGCTGGCGACACGATGGGCAGAACGTCCCCGCCGTGCCCGCACCGGCGACACCCGGCGAGCCCCGCGGCGTGTTGCTCGAGGAGCACGGGCAGCGAGTGCCTCATCCGACGTCCCGCGCCCAGGCCAGCGCCGCGCGGACTGCGCGCTGCCAGCCGACCAGCCCTGCGCGGGCCGCATTCCTCCCCGCGCCCGGCGTGAAGCTGCTGAACCGACGCGACGCGAGAAAGGTTTCCCCATTCGGCCACACGCCGCCGGCGACGCCCGCGAGGCCGGCCGCGCCGAGCGCCGTTGTCGCGATGATGTCCGGCCGCTCGACGGGAACGCCGAGAACGTCGGCTTGGAATTGGAGGAGCCAGTCGTTCTCTGTCGCACCGCCGTCGACGCGGAGCCGCTCGAAGCGCGTCTTCGCGCAGGCGCTCATGAGCTCGAGCACGTCGTGCGTGCTGTAAGCCATGGCCTCGAGCGCCGCGCGGGCGAGGTGCGCCCGCCCCGTGCCGCGCGTCAGCCCGACCAGCGTGCCGCGCGCCCGCGGCTCCCAGTTCGGCGCGCCGAGACCGACGAGCGCCGGAACGAAGTACACGCCGTCGTTCGAGTCGAGGGATCGCGCCAGGGCCTCGGTCTCCCGCGCCTCGGCGATGATTCCGAGACCATCCCGCAGCCACTGCACGGCCGCCCCGGCGATGAAGATCGCCCCCTCCAGCGCATACGCCGGCCCGCCTGCGGCATCACAGGCGACCGTCGTCAGCAACCCCGGCCCGGAGGTCGGCCGTTGGCGGCCCGTGTTTAGAAGCAGGAACGCGCCGGTCCCGTACGTGTTCTTCCCGTCACCATTTAGCCAACAGCCCTGGCCGTAGAGCGCCGCCTGTTGATCGCCCGCGACGCCGAGGATCGGGATCTCAGCGCCGATGACGCTCGCGTCCGTGACGCCAAACCGTCCGCTCGACGGTCGTACCTCCGGCAGCATTGACACCGGCACGCCGAAGAGGGCGCACAGCTCGTAGCTCCACTTCAGGGCGTCGATGTCGAAGAGGAGCGTCCGCGATGCGTTCGTCGGATCGGTGACGTGTACCGCACCCCGAGTGAGTTGCCAGATCAGCCACGAGTCGATCGTGCCGGCGGCCAAGCGCTCAGGATCACGACCCTCGAGCAATCGCCCGCGCGTCAGCAGCCACTCGAGCTTCGTCGCGGAAAAGTACGGATCGACGACAAGGCCGGTGCGTTCAGACAGAAAGTCCCCGCTGGACACCAGCTCCGCACACCGGTCCGCGGTGCGGCGATCCTGCCAGACGATCGCTCGGTGTAGCGGCCGCCCGGTGTCCCGGTCCCAGACGACGACCGTCTCGCGCTGGTTCGTAATGCCAACGGCGTCCGGCGTCGCCCCCGCACTCGCCATGGCCTCCCGAGCCGCGTCCACAGTCTGCCGAACGATCTCGTCGGGATCGTGCTCCACCCAACCAGGTTGCGGGTAATATTGCGTGATCTCGCGGTACGCGTGTCCGGCGACGCGGCCGTCCTCGCCCACGACGAGGCAGGTCACACCGGTCGTCCCCTCGTCGATCGCGAGGACGTGTTTCACGAGCGGAGGGCGGAGGGCGGAGGGCGGAGGGCGGAGTCCGCAGCTCCTCCGCCCGCCACCCTCCGCCCTCCAGCCTCACCGAAGGCGTATGGCGGCCGATGTACTCCGCGGTCGCTCACGATCGCGGTGACGAGCTCCGCGGGTGTGACGTCGAATGCCGGGTTACGGATCGACGCGTCCGCAGGCGCGGTCGGGCGGCCGAAGCCGCAGCGGATCTCGTCCGGGGCGCGCTCCTCGACGATGATCTCGTCACCAGAGGGCGTAGCGGGGTCGAAGGTCGATGCCGGAGCGGCGACGTAGAACGGCAGGCCGTGGTACCGCGCGGCGATCGCGAGCGCGTAGGTACCGATCTTGTTCGCGACGTCCCCGTTCGCCGCAACTCGGTCGGCGCCGACAATGCACAGGTCGATCGCCCCGGCGCGCATCATCGCTGCCGCCGCGTCGTCGGCGATCACGGTCACCGGGATGCCGGCGCGGCGCAGCTCCCAGGCCGTGAGCCGGCTGCCCTGCAGCAGCGGCCGCGTCTCGCCGACGAACACCTCGACGCGGCGGCCCTCCATCGCCGCGAGGTAGAGTGGCGCGAGCGCCGTCCCAATGCCGCCGGTCGCGAGCGCACCGGCGTTGCAGTGCGTCAGCACGCGGGCGCCGTCCGCGACGAGCGTCCGTCCGTGCTCGCCGATGCGGCGGCACATCGCCCGGTCCTCCTCGAGGATGTTTGTCGCTTCGGAGCGGAGCCTGGCGATCAGCGCGACACCGTCACCGGCGCCTGCAGCGCCCGCGGCGGCAAGCATCCGATCGATCGCCCACGGGAGGTTCACGGCGGTCGGTCGCGCGGCCCGAATCCGCGCGCCGTGCAGCTGCGCGAGCGACATCAGGCGCCCTGGCGCGTCGCCCGCGTGCGGCAGCAGCGATGTGACGAGGCCGATCGCGCCGGCCACGCCGATCGCCGGCGCGCCGCGAACGGCGAGCGTCGCGATGGCCTCGCAGACCTCCTCGACCGATCGCAGCTCGCGCTCGACGAGTCGCTCGGGAAGGAAGCGCTGATCGATGATTCGTACGGCGCATCCGTCGGCGGACCACCGCACCGCTTCGATGACTTCCACGCACGACAAACTAGGCGCGAGCGCGCGGGCTGTCAGGCGGCCTCGCGTTGCGGCCCGGTGCGCTCCGCGCGCTCGCGCACCCGGCGGCGCCGCTCCGGGAAGTGTCGGTCCAGGAACGCGAGCAGCGCACGCTCCTCCGGGGTGTGGCTCGCCCCATCGCCGGCCCGCGGACGGCGACCTGTCGAGAGCGCGATCGTCTCGCCGTCGTCGACGTACTTCGCGACGACCATAGGATGAACGTACGACTTGCGGCAGATAGCCGGTGTGTTGCCGAGGTCGGCGGCCACGAGACGCATGGCGGCCGCGACGCGCCGCTTGGCGTCGGACGGAGTCTGCGGCGGCCCGAGCTCGGCGAGCACGATCGCCGCCCGCAACGTCCCGCCCCACGTCCGAAAATCCTTCGCCCTGTAGCGCAGCGCGAGGTCGCGGCGCAGGTAGTCGTTCACGTCGCGTGCGCCCAGGTCGCGCCACCTGTGGTCGGTGTCGCGGTACCGGAAGAGCCGAGGGCCCGGCGTGGCGAGCAGGCGTGCGACGCCGCGCGCCAGCTCGCGGCTCGCCACGCACTGGCGGAGGCGCTTGCGCCCCTTCGCGACGTAGCGGAATACGATGCAGTCGCCATCCATCTCGACGTGGGATTTGCGCATCGTCGTGATCCCGAACGTCGAGTTCTCACGCGTCGCCTCTTCGCTCCCCGGGCGAAACAACCCCTCGCTGATCAGGCGGACGACGATGGCCGCGACGGTCTGCCGCGTCAGGCCGCGGTCGAGGGACGCGGCGCGAACGGAGCGGCGGATACGCGGGAGATCGTGGCCCATCGCGCGCACCCGGTAATACTTGCGGAGCTGGCCCTTCTCGGCGGCGCGCTCGTGGTACCGATACTGGCGGCGGCCCCGCGCGTCGACGCCCCACGCCTGGATCGCCGCCCGCGCGCTCGCAGCGATGCGCACGTCGCGCCACGCCGGCGGTACGCGGAGTGCCTCGATGCGCGCCAGCGTACGTCCGTCTCGCACCACGCGACCCGCATCGTCGACGTACCGGAAGCCGTGTGTCTTCGAGCCGAGGCGACGGAGCCACTTCCGGTCCATAACCGGCTCGACGAGGGGCAAAAAGCGGTCCGGTCCCTTAGATTCGGGCCATGGCCTACCACCACCTCACCTACGAGGTTGCGGACCGTATCGCGACCATCACGGTGAGCCGCCCGGACAAGCTCAACGCGCTGAACGACGCAACTGTTGCCGAGCTCGGACGGGCGATTGACGAGGCACGCCAGCGGGACGAGGTCGGGGCAGTGCTGCTGACAGGCGCCGGACGGGCCTTCGTCGCCGGCGCCGACATCGCGGAGCTGGTCGGGCAGACGCCCGCGACGGCGCAGGCTCGCGCGCTGGCAGGTCAGGCCGTCTTCCGTCGTTTCGAGACGTCGCCGAAACCGACCCTCGCAGCCGTCAACGGGTTCGCGCTCGGCGGCGGCTGCGAGCTCGCCATGGCCTGCCACGTTCGACTAGCGTCCGACGCGGCCAAATTCGGCCAGCCCGAGGTGAAGCTCGGCATCACCCCGGGCTACGGCGGCACGCAGCGGCTGCCGCGTCTCGTCGGGCGCGGACGCGCGTTGCAGCTGCTCCTCACTGGGGAGCTGATCGACGCGCACGAGGCGCTGCGCATTGGCCTGGTGAATGCCGTCGTGCCCGCGGCCGACCTCCTCCAGGTCGCGCGGCGACTGCTTCAGACGGTGCTCGCGCAGGCCCCTACCGCAGTGGCCCTCTGCATCGAGGCGGTAAACCGGGGTTTGGACATGTCGCTCGACGATGCACTAGCGCTCGAGGCGTCGTACTTCGGTCTGTGCGCCGCGACGGCCGACATGCGGGAAGGCATGAGCGCGTTCCTGGAGAAGCGCGCGGCGAAGTTTTCCGGCGCGTGACGCGGGGGCTGGAGGCCGTGGCGTGACGGTGGCCACGCAGGTCGCGAGCGCGCGGCTGCAATCGATCGCGGTCCGCGACTTTCGGAACCTCGCGCGTGCCGATCTCGACCTGCCGGCCGAGGGTCTGGTCGTCATCGGCGAGAACGGTCAGGGGAAGACCAATCTGCTCGAGGCGGTCTACTATCTCGAGCTCTTTCGCTCCGTGCGCGGGGCGCGCGACCAAGATCTCGTTCGCTTCGGCGCAGCCGGGTTTCACATCGCGGCCTCCATCGAGACGGACCGCCCGCACGACATCAGCGTCGGCTTCGACCGGGTCAGCCGACGCAAGCGTGTCCGATTCGACGCCGGGGAGCCGGAGCGGCTCAGCGACGCTCTCGGCGCGCTCCCGGCGGTGATGTTCGCGCCCGGTGACGTCGAGCTGGTCGCGGGAGGTCCGAGCGCACGGCGCCGCTTCCTCGACATCACCTTAGCGCTGTCGTCGCGACGATACTTGGCGGCCCTCCAGCGATACCGCATCGCGCTCGGGCACCGCAATGCGGCACTGCGACATGCGGCGCGCACGGGTCGGCACGACGACCGCGTCGCGGTTTGGGAGGCCCCGCTCGCCGAGCACGGGGCCGTGCTGTGGGCGGCCCGGCTCGCGTGGATCGAGCAGAACGCGGAGCGCTTCGCCACCCTGTGCGACGCGATCGGCGAGTCAGCCCGCGTGGCGATGCGCTACGCGTCGGTCGTCGGGGCGCAGGAGGATCTACGCGGCGCCCTCGCGCAGGCGCTGGCGGACCGGCGCGCCGTCGACGTCCGTCGCGGGTTGACGCACGCCGGCCCGCACAGGGACGACCTCACGCTGTCTATCGGCGGACGCGACCTGCGCACCTTCGGCTCGGCGGGCCAGCACCGGACGGCGGCGATTGCGCTGCGTATCGTCGAGGCGGAAACCCTGAGCGCACGCCAAGGCGGCAGGCCGCTCATGCTGCTCGACGACCCGTTCGCCGAGCTGGACGCGCGGCGCGCCACGCGAATCGTCGACCTGCTCGCACGCGAGGGGCTCGGGCAAACAATCCTCGCTGTTCCGCGCGAGGGTGACATACCGGCCGGGCTGCCAGCTCTCGAGCGGCGTCGCATTCGCGCCGGCGAGATCACCGCGTGGGCCGCGGCGTGAGCGGCCGAGGCGGCGAGAAGCGCAAGAAGCCGGAACGCGTCTCGGACGTGCTTGCCGGGTACCTCAAGCAATCGGGGCTCGCCGCGCGCGTCGATCAGGCAGGTGTGATCCCGGAGTGGCCATCGCTCGTTGGAGCGCAGGTCGCCGCAGTCACACAGCCGCGCTCGGTGACGCCGGACGGGACGTTGTTCGTCTGGGTCACGACGAACGCGTGGATGACGGAGCTCTCGTTGCTCGAGCCCGAGCTGCTCCGCGCGCTGAACTCGAAACCGGGTCGTCCGCCGGTCCGCCGCATCCGCTGGCAGCTCAGGCAGCCAGACGTATAAATGAGTGTCTTTTCAAGACTTAGGGACCGCGTGCCCGGTTGCTTTCAGGCGTTGCCGCGGCTAGATTCCGGAGCTTGCGACAGATGAGATTCGGTTTTTTTTCGGTAACGCCGGCGACACGCGACGGACGTTGGGGGAGCGAGAAAAGTGGCAGCCACAGTGACCAAGCCTGACCAGGTGCAAAAGTACGATGCGGGACAGATCCAGGTTCTCAAGGGACTCGAGGCCGTCCGAAAGCGTCCGGGCATGTACGTCGGCTCGACGTCGGAGCGCGGGCTTCATCACATCGTCTACGAGGTGGTCGACAACTCGATCGACGAGGCCCTCGCCGGGTACGCCGACCGCGTAGCCGTCACGATCCATGAGGACAATTCGATCACCGTCGAGGACAATGGGCGCGGCATTCCGGTGGACGTGCACCCGACGGAGAAGATGCCGGGCGTCGAGCTCGCGATGACGGTCCTTCACGCCGGCGGCAAGTTCGACAAGAACACGTACAAAGTGTCCGGCGGTCTGCACGGCGTGGGCGTGTCGGTCGTCAACGCGCTATCGGAGCGTCTGCGCGTCTGGGTCAAGCGCGACGGTCGCGAGTACTACATGGACTTCGAGCGTGGCACGACGAAGACGAAGCTCAAGTCCCTCCGCGAGGTTCCGAAGAAGGAGACCGGCACCAAGGTGTGGTTCAAGCCGGATGGGCAGATCTTCACGGACCTGATCTACCGGTACGACACGCTCGCGATGCGCCTGCGCGAGCTGTCGTTCCTCAACAAGGGCGTGACGATCACGCTCACCGACGAGCGACCAGGCCAGGAGAAGGACGAGGCCTTCCACGCGCGCGGCGGGCTGAGGGAGTTCGTCCAGCACCTCAACGCGAACCGCAAGCCGCTGCACCCCGAGGTCATCTACTGCGAGGCGACGCGTGACGACATCGGGATCGAGCTCGCGCTTCAGTATAACGACGGTTACAACGACACCGTCTTCTCGTTCGTCAACAACATCAACACGCACGAGGGCGGCACGCACCTCACCGGCTTCAAGGCCGCGCTGACGCGCGTCATCAACACCTACCTGCAGAAGAACAGCAGTCTCGCGAAGAAGGACAAGGACATCGCGCTCTCCGGCGATGACGTGCGCGAGGGATTGACGGCGGTGCTGTCGATCAAGGTGCGTGAGCCGCAGTTCGAGGGGCAGACGAAGACGAAGCTCGGAAACTCGGAAGTCGAGAGCGCCGTCAAGACGGTCGTCAACGAGTTCCTCCAAGCGTACCTCGAGGAGCACCCGCGCACGGCGAACATCGTCATCGACAAGGCCGTGTCTGCTGCGCGCGCTCGCGAGGCGGCGCGCAAGGCGCGCGACCTCACCCGGAAGAAGAACGCGCTCGAGGTCGGCGTCCTATCCGGGAAGCTCGCCGACTGCAGCCTCACCGACCCAGCGATGTGCGAGCTGTACCTTGTCGAGGGTGATTCGGCCGGCGGCTCGGCGAAGCAGGGGCGCGACCGCCAGTTCCAGGCGATCCTGCCGCTGCGCGGAAAGATTATCAACGTCGAGAAGGCGCGCATCGACAAGGTGCTGTCGAACGAGGAGATCCGTACGATCATCACCGCGATCGGCAGCGGCATCAAGGATGAGTTCCAGCTCGAGCAGGCGCGGTATCACAAGATCATCATCATGACCGACGCCGACGTCGACGGCGCGCACATCCGCACGCTGCTCCTCACGTTCTTCTTCCGGCAAATGCCGGAGCTGATCGAGGCCGGGTACGTCTACATCGCGCAGCCGCCGCTGTACCGTGTCGCGAAGGGGCGCGAGGAGTACTACGCGTACGACGAGAAAGAGCGCGACGAGATCGCGAAGCGCCTCGGCGGCGGCGAGAACGGCAAGGGCAACGTCGTCATCCAGCGCTACAAGGGCCTCGGCGAGATGAACAAGGACCAGCTCTGGTTCACGACAATGGACCCGGAGCGGCGCACGCTGCTCAAGGTGAGCATGGAGGACGCGGTGCTCGCCGACCAGGTCTTCCAGACGCTGATGGGCGACGACGTCGAGCCGCGGCGCATATTCATCGAGCAGAACGCGAGGTTCGCGAGCAACCTGGACATTTAAGAACGCTAGCAGCTACCGGCGCGGGCTTCGCCCGCACGCTATCAGCTATCAGCGGGGACCGCGCCGATGGCGGCCATTCGCGCGGACCTGCCCCTCGGCCGGATCGTTCTCGTCGAAGCGGGGGTGGGGATCGCGCGGCCGGAGCAGCAGTTCGGCGAGCGCACAACGCTCGTCATCCCGGAAGCACAAGTGCAGCTCCAGTTCCCCCTAGGGTCTGTCGCGCCGTACGTCGGTGCCGGCGGTGGGTTGTCCATGGACTTCCGTCCTGACGACACCGGCGGGACGCAGACCGAGGTCACGACGTCCGCTGCCGGAGGCCTGCGCTGGTGGATTACGCCGCGCGCTGGTGCACGCGCCGAGCTGCGCGTGCGTGGTATCGCCGAAAACTTCAGCGGCTCGGCGGCCGAGTGGACCGCGGGCCTCATGTGGCGCTTCTAGACATCCACGCGACGCGCGAAGGGCCGGCCGAAGGTTGCCGGCCCTTTTGCTCGCGGCCAATTGACCTCGCCGGCCTCTGCTACGGGCCCCGCGCGGCGCCGCGCGCCACCTCGAGCAGCCGCCGGCCGATCACGACGTGCGCGCCGATCAGCGCCACGAAGACACCGCCGAGTGCGATCCACGTGACCACGGCATTGATCGAATCGATACCTCCGTGAGCGGTCGGGCGGGTGAGGTAAACGAGGAGTAGGTAGAGCGCCGCCAGTCCCGCGGACGCCGCGAACGCGCCAAGCCCTGCAAGTCTCGCGACCTTCGGCGGCATCGAGGGACCTTCCGATCAAGTCACCGAGGATCGGCGGCGTGCAACCGTTGCGCCACAAGCGCCATCACCCCGGCAGCTCCTCGACTCCTCCGGCCGTCACGCGGTGCGAGACCAGGGGGAGCGGGGGCTCGGCTTCGTCGGCGACGACGATCGCCGCGCGGAGAGCCGCGCGCCCTGCGGCAACCCCCACCGCGTTCTCCGCGAACACCGTCGCCAGCGGCTCCCCCGCCTCCACCCATGCGCCCGGACGCGCGGTGATCACGAAGCCCGCAGCGGGGTCCAGCGGATCGTCGAGTGTCTCACGTCCCCCGCCGAGCGCCACGACCCCGCGGCCGACGGCGCGGGGCTCGACGCGCGCGACGAAACCGCGGCGCGGTGCGCGGAAGATCTCGCACTCCCCCGCTTGCGGCAGCAGCGCGGGGTCGTCGACGACGGCCGGATTCCCGCCCTGCGCCTCGATGACCTGCTGAAATCGCTCGGCGGCCCGCCCCGACGTGATCGCATCGCGAAGACGCGTCAGCGCCTCGTCGCGCGAGGTCGTCACACCAGCCAGCAGGAGCATCTCGACGCCGAGTGCGAACGTGACCGTCATCAGGTCTTCGGGGCCTTCGCCGCGCAGACCGATGATCGCCTCCTCCACCTCGAGGGCGTTCCCGCACGCGCGGCCCAAGGGTCGATCCATGGCGGTAACGAGGACGACCGTCGGGCACCCGTGGTCGGTGCCGAGCTCGATCATCGTGCGGGCGAGATCCAGCCCGCGCTCGAGCTCGGGAAGAAACGCGCCCGAGCCACGCTTCACATCGAGCACGAGTCCCGTCAGCCCTTCAGCCAACTTCTTGCTCATGATGCTTGCCGCGATGAGTGGCACCGACTCCACCGTCGCAGTCGCATTTCGAAGCGCGTACATCTTGCGGTCGGCGGGCGCGATCTCGTCCGTTTGTCCAATGAGTGCACAGCCGAGTCGCTCTAGCTGTGCGCGCGCGTCATCGAGCGAAAGGTCAGTGCGGAACCCTGGGATGGACTCGAGCTTGTCGAGCGTGCCGCCCGTGTGGCCGAGCCCACGCCCAGACATCATCGGCACGGCGACGCCGACCGACGCGATGAGAGGTGCAAGAATGATCGAGACCTTGTCGCCGACGCCCCCCGTCGAGTGCTTGTCGACGCGTGGTGCCGCGAGATGCGACAGGTCGAGCGTGTCGCCGCTGCGCAGCATTGCTTCCGTGAGAGCGGCGGTCTCGGCGCGGTCGAGGCCGCGGATGTAGCACGCCATGAGGAACGCTGCCATCTGATAATCGGGGATGTGCCCCGCGGCGTACGCGCGCGCGAGTGAGTGCCACTCTCCAGGCTCGATGCGCCCGCCGTCCCGCTTCCGCTCGATGAGTCGCGTCGCGAGCATCATTGACCGGACTGCGGGGTAGCCCTAGGTTGGGCCCGGTCGACCGTCAGCCGTACGCCCGCTTCATCCCGCCATTCGCCCTGACCGGGCCGACGCGTCACGTTGCTCGTCCTCACCCGCATTCGGAGTGTATCCCCATGCGTCTCCGCACCGCCGCGCTGGCCGTTGTCTTTGCGCTCGCGCAGACGGCGGACGCCCAGACCGTCGCCGAGCACATTGCCGCCGGCGACAGTGCGCAGGCGTCCCTCAACATTGCCGCCGCGCTCCGGCACTACGAGGCCGCCCTTGGCGCCGAGGCGGCGAACTACGAGGCCTTATGGAAGGCCGCCCGCACCGCGATCGATGTCGGGGAGGCAGAAGCATCGCCTGATGCCAGCCGAAGGCATTACCAGAGCGGTGAACAATACGCCCGCCGCGCCGTCCAGGCGAATCCGCGCGACCCGGAGGGGCATTTCCAGCTCGCCAGGGCGCTGGGGAAGACGGCCTTGTCTCTGGGAAAGCGCGAGCGCGTGAAGTACGCCGGTGAAGTGCGCGCGCACGCACTCGAGGCGCTCCAGCTCAACCCGAAGCACGCTGGCGCGTTGCACGTCATGGGCGTCTGGAACGCCGAGATCATGCGTCTGAGCGGGCTTCAGCGGTTCGCCGCCAAGACGCTGCTAGGCGGGAAGGTGTTCAGCGAAGCGAGCTGGAAGGAGGCCGTCCGCTACATGGAGGCGGCTGTGGCGGCTGAGCCGGAGCGCATCACTCACCGGATCGACCTCGCTGAGATCTACGAGGACGTCGGTCAGAAGGCGAAGGCCCGGGAGCAGTATCAGTTCGTCGTGCGCGCTGCGGTGATGGACCCGCGGGATCCTGCGCACAAGCGGCAGGCCGAAGAGCGCTTGAAGAAGCTCGGCTGATGCGCGCGGGCCCCGGGAGACGTCTCCCCGGCGCCCACGCCCTTCTAGCACATCGAGTCGACGATCTCCTGCACGTTCCGCTCGTCGATCTCGACCACCTCGCGGGCCTCCTCCTGCTTGGGTGTCGGGCGCCCCTTGCTGCGCCACCGGGCGGGCCGTCGGCGGTCGTCGATGAAGTCCTCAGCCGCCCAGCGGGCGCGCTGAACGCGGCGGCCGAAGCGGCGCTTGCCGCGCCGCGCCGCCCACTGGAGCTCGTCACGTAGCTCGTCCCAGGCGTCCCGCCCCTGATGGGCCAGGCGAGCGCCTCGCCTCAGGATCGCGGCGCGTGCCTCTTCGCCGCTGTAGGGCGCGAGCAAGAGCGCGATGCCAGCTCCCAACGCCGCGCCGAGGGCGATGCCCGTCCCGAACACAGCGATGCGCTCCCAGTCGATCTCGCCGTCGCTCGGGTCGGCTCCGGGGCCGCCCCGACCCGCGGTCGGCGGCAGGGGCCGCCGACCGCCTTCGGCGCGGGATCCTGCCGATCCGGTGCCCCGCCGACCACGCGTCACAGTTCCACCAAATGACATTGGCTGCCTCCCCGGGCTCGCTGGTAAGAAAATTGCGAAACGAGCCCCGTAATCTCCTGACTCTTATCCGCTCCCCGCCGACAGCACGCTGCCGTTACTACCCTGCGTCCGTCGACGGGGCGTTTACCCCGCTGGACCGGCACGGCGCCGCCCGCTCCGTCCGGGTCTCCCGCTCGCGCGGCGCGAGGACAGGCATGGCTTCGGACGGCTCGAACGGCAAACGGGTCCTGCTCGTCGAAGACAACGAGGACAACCGCATCGTCTATTCCACCATTCTTCGCCACTTCGGCTATCACGTCAGTGAGGCGCTCAATGGCGAGGAAGGGATCGCGAAGGCGCGCGCGGAGCGGCCAGACCTGATCCTGATGGACATCTCGATCCCCATCATCGACGGGTGGGAAGCCACGCAGGTCCTCAAACACGACCCGGCGACGAAGAATATCCCGATCATCGCGCTGACGGCCCACGCGCTCGCCTCCGACCGCGAGAAGGCGATGGAGGTCGGCTGCGACGGGTACCTCGCCAAGCCGTGCGAGCCGCGCGCTGTCGTCGCCGAGGTCCAGCGCTTCCTGGGCCGGAGCGATGCCGCCTGAGCCCACTGCGTCAACGGACAACTCGGCGCGCGTTCTGATCGTCGACGACCACGAGGATAACGTCGAGCTGCTGCGCATGCGGCTCGAAGCGTGGGGCTACCGCACGGCGGCCGAGCGCGACGGCGAAGCGGCGTTGGCGGCCGTCGAGGCGGACCCGCCCGACCTCGTCCTTCTCGACGTGATGATGCCGAAAGTCGATGGCTTCGAGGTCGCGCGCCGGGTCAAGGCGAACCGGGGCCTCCCGTTCATCCCGATCATCATGCAGACGGCCCTCGACTCGACAGAAGACAAGGTGCAGGGACTCGAGGCCGGTGCCGACGACTACATCACGAAGCCGATCGACTTCGCTGAGCTGCGCGCGCGGCTACGCTCGATGCTTCGGATCAAGCGGCTACAGGAGGCGCTCGAGGAGCGGGAGCGCGAGCTGCTCGAGGTGAACGAACGGCTGCGTCACATGTCGCAAACCGATGGGCTGACGGGCCTCGACAACAGGCGCCACATCGAGGAGCGGCTCCGCGAGATGTGGGAGCATCACCAGCGGCTACACGAGCCGCTGGCCTGCGTGATGGTTGACCTGGACCGTTTCAAGAGTGTGAATGACACGTACGGTCACCAGGCCGGCGACGCAGTACTGAAGCAGCTCGCGCAGATCCTCAAGCGGGTAGCGCGCGAGATCGATCGAGTCGGCCGATACGGAGGGGAGGAGTTCATGCTCCTCTTGCCGGGGACTGTGCTGGACTCCGCTGTGACGTTTGCCGAGCGTGTGCGTAAGGAGGTGGAGGGGCACACGTTCACGTTCGAGGGCGGTTCCCTCCGCCGCACGGCGAGCTTCGGCGTCTCGGCGGTGCCTCACCCCCGGATCCGGGACTGCGAGGCGCTGGTTCGGGCGGCGGACGACGCGCTCTACGTGGCCAAGGAAACCGGCCGCAACCGCGTCATCCGTTTCGACAGCGAGGAGTTCAATCAGCACACGACCGCCGAAGCCGGCGTCGCGGGGGACCATGAAGCTCAGGAAAAGCCCACCTCCAGGGACGCCCCTCCAGCCGACCTCCGGCCACCGCAGCGGCCAACCGACGGGCGGGCCACTGAGCGCCCTCCAGACCGCCCTCCAGAGCGCGCTGGAGGGGATTCCCTCGAGCTCCCCCCCGCCTGACGAGCTGACCGCCCTCCGCGCCCGAGTAGCCGAGCTGCAACGCGAGCGCGACCAGCTCACGGCGATCGTCGACATCCTGGAGGAGATCTCCTCCTCCCTGCACTTCGTCGACATCCTCTCGAGCATTGCGCGCAAGCTCGGCGAGATCTTCGGCCTCGACCGCTGCGCGATCTTCCTTTCGTCCCATAAGGACGAAGTCCGCCTCATCGCCAGCTATGAGGACCCGACGATTCGCAACCTCGTCGTGGACCTCAACCGCTACCCGGAGCTCAAGCGCGCCTTCGAGTCGGGCGAGACGGTCTTCATTCCGGACGCGGCCAACGAGCCGATGCTGCAGGGCGTCCAGGCGGCGCTGGCGATGCGTAACGTGCGCGCGATCGTCGTCGTGCCGATCCGATGGGAGGGGGCGGTGATCGGCGCGATCTTCCTGCGGACGGAGCGCGGGGCGCACCCGTTCTCGGAGACCGACGTGCACTTCTGCCAGACCGTGGCGTCCCTCACCGCCAAGGCCCTCCGCAACGCGCACCGGTTCGAGTCGCTCCTCGACGCGCAAAGCGACGTCACGCTCGCCCAGCGCCGGGCCGAGCTGCAACGCATCGCGATCGTCGGGTTCGTGCGGCGACTCCTCGAGGCCTTCGCGCGCGACGGCGAGCAGGCGCTCGCGGAGGCGAGGCTGCCCGAGGTGGCGGATCGCGAGATACAGAAGCTCGTCGATGCGTCGATGCGGGTGATTGGCGACGAGACGGAGGACGGACCACTCGGCGCCTGAATCGCCCGACGCGTGCTCCGCGGTGCGGGCGCTCGGGCACCCCTCCCTAGCACCACGGGCCACGGACCACGCACC
Organism: Gemmatimonadaceae bacterium; assembly: GCA_046263215.1. Taxonomy (GTDB): domain Bacteria; phylum Gemmatimonadota; class Gemmatimonadetes; order Gemmatimonadales; family Gemmatimonadaceae; genus JBHELH01. The sequence continues at coordinate 30,465 of JBHELH010000051.1, forward strand.
TTTGTAGCCCCTTTCCTGACTCTTCCGCAATGCTCATCTCCAAGCCCATGAATGCCGCCTTGAACGCTCAGGTCGGCCACGAGTTCGGCGCCTCACTGCAGTACGTGCAGATCGCCACCTACTTCGACCGCGAGGGGCTGCCGACGCTCGCGCGGCACTTCTACAAGCAGGCCGAGGAGGAACGCGAGCATGCGATGAAGTTCGTCCGCTTCATCGCCGACGCGGCCGGCGAGGTGGAGATCCCGGCGATCCCCGCGCCGCAACCGACGTTCAAGTCGGCCGAGGAAGCGGTGCGGAAGTCCGTCGACTGGGAGGTCACCGTCACGAAGCAGATCAACGCGCTGATGGATCTCGCGATCAGGGACAACGACCACATCACGCGCAACTTCCTCAACTGGTTCATGGAGGAGCAGCTCGAGGAGGTATCGAGCATGGAGACGCTCCTCAGCATGGTGCGCCGTGCGGGGGAATCCGGCTTGCTCTTCGTCGAGAACTACCTCGCCCATGACCGCAAGGCCGGAGGCACGCCCGAGGGGGGCGACGACAGCTGAGGGGTCCGCGCGGCTGGGCATGAGCGCGTCGCCATGACCGACGAGGCCGAGCTCGCGGCGCGCGCCGCCACGCTCCGCGAGCGTTTGGAGGCCGCGGCGTACGAGTATTACGTCCTCGACCGGCCGTCGATCTCCGACGCCGAGTACGACCGGATGCTGCGCGAGTTGCAGGAGCTCGAAGCTACCTACCCGTTTCTGCGGACCCCCGACTCGCCGACGCAGCGTGTCGGCGCGGAGCCCGCGACGCAGCTCGCCAAGCACACGCACCTTGTGCCGATGCTCTCACTCGGCAACGCGTTCAACGACGAGGAGCTGACAGCGTGGGAGGAGCGAGTGGTCCGCCTCGTCGGGGAGGATGCGCGCCGCGCCGGCTACACGACGGAGCTCAAGATCGACGGCGCGGCGGTGAGCCTGACGTACGAGCGGGGTGTGCTGGTCTGCGGCGCCACGCGCGGCAACGGCGTCATCGGCGAGGACGTGACCGCAAACCTCCGCACGATCCGCGAGATCCCGCTGCGGCTCAAGGGAGACCGCGTACCTCCGCTGATCGAGGTTCGCGGCGAGGTCTACATGCCATTCAGCGGCTTCGAGCGGCTGAACGACGCGCGCAGGAAAGCCGAGCAGCCCATCTTCGCGAACCCGCGCAACTCGGCCGCCGGCTCGCTGCGTCAGCTCGACCCGAAGATCACGGAGTCGCGGCCACTTCGGTTCTTCGGCTACGCCGTCGCTGCGCCGCCCGGCACAACGCTTCCCTTCCGCACGCAGTGGGAGTTGCTCGAGACACTTACGTCGTGGGGTATCCCGGTCGCTCCCTACCGTCAACATCACGCGACGCTCGCCGATGTCCACGAGTGGGCGCGAGTCGTCGAGAATCAGATCCGGCCTACACTCGACTTCGCGATCGACGGCGGCGTCGTGAAAGTGGACTCGCTGGCCCTCCAGGCGGAGCTGGGAGTCGTCGGCGGCCGCGAGCCGCGTTGGGCCATCGCGCGCAAGTTCGCGCCCGATATCGCAGAGACAAAGCTCCTCGACATCCAGGTCAACATCGGGCGCACGGGGTCGGTCAACCCGTTCGCCGTGCTCGAGCCGGTGGAGATCGGCGGTGCGATGGTGAAGCTGGCGACGCTGCACAACTTCGAGCTCGTGCGCGACAAGGACCTCCGCGTCGGCGACTGGGTGCAGGTGAAGCGCGCCGGAGAGGTCATCCCGCAGATCGTTGGCCCGGTACCCGAACGGCGCGAGCCGGGCTCGAGGCCGTACCAGCCGCCAACTCGCTGCCCACGGTGCCGGACGAAGCTCGTCGCGGGCGAAGACCGGGGGATGTTCTACTGCCCCAACTTCGAGTGTCCCGGACGCCAGCTCGAGGGGCTGGTCCACTTCGCGTCGCGCGACGCGATGGACATCCGCGGGCTGTCTTACGCGCGACTCGAGCAGTTCATTGGCGCCGGTCTCGTTCGCGACGCGGCGGACATCTACGACCTGGCCGTCGAGCAGCTCGTCGAGCTGGATCGGTTCGCGGAGAAGAGCGCCGAGAACCTGGTGGCGGCGATTCAAGCGTCGAAGGCGCAGCCTCTCTCCCGCCTGCTCTTCGGCCTCGGCATCGGCAACGTCGGCGCGATCGGCGCGAAGCTGCTCGCGCGCCACTTCGGAACGATGGACGCCCTTGCGGCAGCGTCGGTGGACGACATCCTTGCGGTGCGGGGCGTCGGGGAGACGATCGCGGAGTCCGTTGTGTCGTGGTTCGCGGATCCGGCCGCCCGGCGTCTCGTCAAGCGCCTTCGCGAGCGCGGACTTAACTTCGAGGAGCCGAGGCCGGTTGCGGGGACGGCGCTCCGCGGCCAAATCTTCGTGCTGACCGGAACGCTGCCGACTTTGACGCGCGAGCAAGCGACGGAGCTAATCGAGTCGCATGGCGGTCGCGTCACGAGCGGCGTCTCCAAAAAGACCGACGTGCTCGTCGCGGGCGCCGACGCGGGCAGCAAGTTGGAGAAGGCGCGGACACTCGGTATCGAGATCATCGACGAGGCGGAACTTGTACGCCGGGTCGGCCAGGAGGGCTAACCGGAGCGAGCAGCGGCCATGTCTCACGAGACCATCACCCACCCGATCGACCTCACGGCGAGCACGCTCGTCGCCGTCAGCCGCGCTGCCCTCTCGTCTCTACGGTCGTCACTTCTGCGCGACGCCGGGCCGGCGGCGGCGGCCTACCTCCAGGAGGCAGGCTACGCAGGCGGGGAGGCGGTCTTCGACGCGTTCCGGACCTGGCTCCGCGAGCGGGGGTATGGGTCGCCCGATTCGCTCGGGGTCGAGGAATTCGCCGCGCGAGCCTCGGAGTATTTCCACGACTTGGGGTGGGGCTCAATCCGCCTCGGTGCCTTACGAGACGCCGTCGCCACGCTCGACTCCACGGACTGGGGCGAGGTCGATCCCGCAGGCGGGCTCGACCAGCCAGGCTGTCATCTGAGCACCGGTATGTTCGCAGATTTCTTCGGCCGGATCGCCGACACGCCCCTCGCCGTGATGGAGGTCGAGTGCCGCTCCGCCGGCGACCCCCGCTGCCGCTTTCTCCTCGGCAGCGCGGAGGTGATGGAGCGCCTCTACGAGTCGATGGCCGAGGGCAAGGGGTACGAGGCGGCGGTGGAAGGGATTTGAAGCCGGCTTGTCGTCACTCCTCCCCGTCCTCCTCCGCGGCTAACGCGTCCTCATACAACGGGTTCGGCACCAACGCCCCATCGATCAGAATCTCGCGGTCCCACGGCAGGACGATGGCGCTTTCGGTCGCCAGGGCGTGGAAGTGTGGTTCGTACTCGCCGGTCTTGAACGAGACCGCGGTGCGGACCTCGGCCGCGCCGGCGCTGTGGACGGCGGCGACGGCGAGCTGAATCGTCGCGCCGGTGTCGCAAGTTTCATCGACGACGAGGACGCGCCGGCCGCGGACCACAGGCGGCACCTCGCCGAACACCTCCGGGGTAGCCCGTGGATCCTCGCTCCGGTACCGGCGGCTGACGATGAGCGAGTGAAACTCGCGGTCGAGGATCGCCGCGACGACTGCGCCGGGAACGACGCCAGCGGTCGCGACGCCGATCACGACCTCGGGATCGTATGCCCGAGCCACTCGGAGCGCGAGCGCGCGTGAGAGCTCGCCGAACAGAGGCCAGTCGACTTCGAAGACGCCCTTCGCTTGCTCGGCGCTGTAACGGCGCGGGGACATGACTCTCCGGTGCGGTGGTTCGCCCGATTGGGCGTAAGGTACTGCCGACGGGTGCGCGGTGCGAGGTGCGCGATGCGCGACCAACGCCGTCGGGGTCCGCGGCCCGCGCATCGCGGACCACGCACCGCATGCCGCAGGTAACGGCCGCGTCCGCGGTTGCTCAGTGTGCTTCTTGCAAGTAGCTTGGGGGAAGGCCGTTCGCCGCCGACGCCGGCCCGCCCGCCCGTCTCACGTACTCCCCACGCAACCGCATGTCCTGGTGGAGCCGCCTCCTCGGCGGCAAATCGGATGGCGACCTAAAGCCGCAGCGCCTCGATTATCTCAGCGAGGCGCTCGCACTGGAGCGTCAGGGCGACTTCGAGGCCGCGCTGACCTCCTATCGGCTCGCGCTGCGAGACCGCCCCAACGATCGCCGCATCCTCCAGAACATGGCGATCGCGTATTCGAAAACCGGGCGCATCGACGAGGCGATCCGCTGCTATCGGCGCGCGCTGGAGATCGATCCCGAGAGCTCCGGCGCGCATTACGGCGTCGCCTATCTGCTTCTGCGGCGGGGGGATCGGCGCGCGGCCGTGCACCACCTACAGGAGTTCCTGAAGCGGCCGTCAGGCCCCGAGGCCGAACGATATGTGAAGCACGCACAGGCGACTCTCGAGGAGCTCCGCGCCGCCGACGACGTCTCCACGGCCGGCCCCGACGGCGCCGAGCGGTAAGTGGCTCGCGTTCTGGCCGTCGTCAGTCAGAAGGGCGGCGTGGGTAAGACGACAACGGCGATCAACCTCGCGGCCGCCTTCGCGCACCGGGGCCTGAAAACGCTCCTCGTCGACCTCGACCCGCAGGGCGCCGTGCGTCACGGCCTCGGCGTCCGCGACGACGGCAATCTCCCAGGGGTCGGCGACTTCCTGGCCGGTGTCCGCGAGATGCACGACGTCGTCCTGCCGACCAACCTGCCCTGGCTTCGCGTCGCGGTTGCCGGATCGCACGCGGAGCGCGGCGATCACGCAGCGTTCCAGCGCCGGGTTGCGGAGTCGCCGAAGCTCACCGACTTGGTCACCCGCGCGACCGACCGCGGCTACTTGGTCATGCTAGACACCCCTCCCGGCATGGGGCCGGTCGTGCAGCGTGTCCTTGCGGTCAGCGCCCACGTCATCGTGCCACTCCAGTGCGAGCCGCTGGCCCTCCAGACGTCGACGCAGGTGCTCCGCGGTATTCGCGAGGTCGCGACGTCGAATCCGCGACTGTCACTCGCCGGGATTCTGCTTACGATGTTGGACCGGGGTAATCCGACGTCCGAGCGGGTCGCGGAGTATGTCCGGACCCGGTTTCCGGCGGAATTAGTCTTCGACGTCGTCGTGCCGCGTACGGTCGCCGCCATCGACGCCTTCGCGGCCGGCCAGCCCTTGGTGCTCCGCGCGCCGGAGGACCCCGCGGCGCAGGCCTACACGACGCTGGCCGCGAAGCTCGCGGCTCGGCTCCAATGATGCGTCGAATGCTGCCCGGCGCTGCGTTCGCAGCCGGCGCGATGCTCCTCGGGTGCTTCGAGCTGAGCGCGCCGCCGTCCGGGCTGTCCGCGATCTCCCCGATCGCCGTCGCGTGGCCGTCAGTCGTGGAAGGAGACGTCCTGCGCGACGAAGACGGCAACGAAGCCCGCCTGCACGTGGACGCCTACGACGGCGACGGCAACCTCGTCACGGACGCAACCGTGAACTTCGTCGTCCTCGATCCGTGGTTGCGCGTCGACTCTGACGGCCTCGTCCACGGCGAAGAGGTGCGGGGAACGCCGGCCCGCGTCGTCGCCGTGGTCCGCCGCGGCGGAGAGGTTCTGCAGACGCCCGAGGCACGGATCGACGTCGTTCCGCAGCCCGACTCCGTGACGCCGACCCAGGACACGACGTTCTCGGCGAAGCCCATTCCCGTCGCCGACCCATCACCGATTCCCTCCGACCCGCTGACCGTCAGGGTGTTCGGCAAGGTGGCGGGCATCGCCCGCCCTGTCCGATCCTGGATCGTGCGGTACGACATCGTCGACGAGCCCGCCGGCGTGAACGGTCAGCATACCGCGATCTTCCCGGGCGCCAGCGGCGCGAGGTTCACGTTCGACACGACGGACGCGAATGGCGTCGCCGCCCGAGCGATCAGCCTCCAGCGGGCTCTCTTGGAGAGAGCTACCGGGCCGGAAACGGTCGCCGTCCGCGCCACGGTGCGCGGCGCAGGGACCGACGGCGTCAACCGCTCGGTCCTGTTCACACTTCTGTTCGACCGTCCGTAAGCCGGGCGTCGCGTATCGTCCCAAGGGCGGGCGCGGCCGCCGGCGGCGCCGCTGGCGGCGCCGGCGCCTGCCTTCATATTGTCGGCGTAACCCCTCTCCCCATGGAGGCGGCGTAATGATCGCCAGCGGAGGCCCCCGCAACTCAGTCCCCGGGACGCTGACCAAGCTGTTCTTCGAGGCCTGCGAGCAATACGACAAGCCGGACGCGCTCCAGTTCAAGATCGACGGCGCGTATCGGCCGATCTCTCACCGCACGCTGCTCGAGCGGGTCCGTCGCGCCGCACTCGGCCTCCAAGAGCTTGGGGTGCGCAGCGGCGACCGCGTCGGCCTCCTATCGGAGAATCGGCCGGAGTGGGCGATCGCGGACTATGCGTGCCTGACCGCGTGCATGGCGGACGTTCCGATCTACCCGAACAGCACGGCCGACCAGGCCGCGTACATCCTTCGCGACTCGGGAGCCGCGGCGATCTTTGTGTCGACGGCCGACCAGGCGGCGAAGATCGCTCAGGTCCGCCGTCAGTGCCCCGCCCTGCGCCACGTCATCGGCTTCGACGCGCACCGCCATCCGGGCGTCGACATGACGCTCGCCGAGCTGGAGGCGCGGGGCGCGTCCGCCGAGAGCCCGGAGCGGATCGCGACCTACCGCAAGGCGGCGGACGCGGTGCGCCCGGGTGACCTCGCGACGATCATCTACACGTCGGGCACGACGGGCGACCCGAAAGGGGTGATGCTCACACACGACAACATCTTCTCGAACGTGCGCGCGGCCCGATCTGTGGTCCCGTTCGCCGGGGAGGACATCTGCCTGAGCTTCCTCCCGCTGTCGCACATCTTCGAGCGGATGGCCGGCCACTACATGATGCTGGATACCGGCACGTCGATCGCGTACGCCGAGTCGATGGAGAAAGTGCGCGACAACCTGCCCGAGGTTCGGCCGACGCTGGTACTGTCGGTCCCTCGTCTGTACGAGAAGATGTACGCCGCCGTCCTCGAGAAGGCGCTCTCGGGAAGCTTCGTCAAGAAGCAGATCTTCTTCTGGGCGCGGCGTGTCGCCGACCGGTGGGCGGACGAGAAGCTGAGCGGCGCGACGCCGAAAGGCTTGCTCGCCTTGCAGTACGCCCTGGCACAGCGGCTCGTCTTCTCGAAGCTGAAGGCGCGCACCGGAGGCAGGCTCCGTTACTTCGTCTCGGGCGGCGCGCCGCTCGCGCCGGAGATCAACAAGTTCTTCTACGCGGCCGGTCTGGTGATCCTCGAGGGATACGGACTGACCGAGACGTCGCCGGTCATCGCGGTCAACTCGCCCAATCGGTTCAAGATCGGCACAGTCGGCAAGCCGGTCGCGGGGGTCGAGGTAACGATCGCGCCGGACGGAGAGATCCTCACGCGCGGGCCGCACGTCATGAAGGGGTACTACAACAAGCCTGAGGCGACGGCGGAGGTGCTCGACGCCGAGGGTTGGTTCCACACCGGGGACATCGGGGAGATCGACGCCGACGGGTTCCTGCGGATCACCGACCGGAAGAAGGACATCATTGTTACGGCCGCCGGCAAGAACATCGCGCCGCAGCCGATCGAAGGGATGGTCAAGCAGAACAAGTTCGTGACCGAAGCCGTTATGATCGGCGATCGCCGGCGATATCCGGTGATGCTCGTCGTCCCGAACTGGGACAACCTCGAGAAGTGGGCGCGCCACAAGAACGTGACGTGGACGAGCCGCGGCGAGCTGCTGCAGAACTCCGCGGTCAAGGAGAAGATGGAGCGCGAGGTGCTGGGCGAGCTCCAGCACCTCGCGCGATTCGAGATGCCGAAGCGCGTCGGGCTGCTGGAACACGAGTTCTCGGTCGAGCGTGGCGAGCTGACGCCGACGCTGAAAGTGAAGCGGCGCGTGGTCGACAAGGCGTACAAGGGGCTGATCGACACACTGTACGAGGAAGAGAAAGAGCTGGTGAGCTTGTGAGGAAGAGCAGCTCACGACATCCCCCGCGGGCGTAGCGCCACCAGCTTCGGCGGCCGCGCTTCCCGTTCGGCAACCCACACGCGTTCGTCGCGCGCCAGTTCGGCGACTCCCGACGGTGTCGGCGTCGACGCCGGGGCAACGAGGCGGCCGCCGGGTCGAAGGACGCGAACGGCCGCCGCCAGGTGCGCGGCATCGGCGTGCGCCTCGTCGAGTGCGACGCCGCGGCAGGTGGCGTCCGCGAGGGGGATCGAGCCCGGGATCTCGAGCACGGAGATGCCAACACTCACGTCGCCGAGCGGGCGCGGGTTGAGCACGACGAGATGCGTCGGGACGAGATCGCGGAGTGGCTGCGCGCACGACGCCCACGTGCCGGCGAGGAGCGCAAAGCCTTGAGCGTCGCTGAGGTCCAGTAACGCCGCGAGACGCATCGCGAGCTCCGGGTCGTCATGATGCGCTGGCGCCGCGGTTGCGGGCGCCTCCGCGCGCGCCGCCGGCGCGAACCACACGACCCCGGCGCGGATCGGGTACTCGGCGCGGCAGATCGGGCACCCGAGCGTTCCTTCGATGATGTCGCGTCCCTCGGTCCGCTCAGCGGCTGCGACGAGCCACGTTTCCTCGTGCGCGCGCGGGCAGCGGAGATCGTCAACGAGCTCGATGAACACGGAGCTCGGGCCTCAGCTGCGCGACAGGCGAAGCTCGTCGACGTTGACCTCCCGAGGCTGGGTGAGCACGTACAGGACGGCGTCGGCAACCGCCTCCGGCGGCAGCATCATCGCGCGGGGGGTGAAGCCCGGTCGCTGGTCGGGGTCGACGGCGTCCCAGAGGGCCGTGTCGACCGGACCAGGAGACACGAGGCTCGCACGGACCCCACTTCCCCGCAGCTCGGCACGCAGCACTTCGTGAAGGCCGCGGACGCCGAACTTGCTCGCGGCGTACGCGGCGTTCTCCGGGAACGCGTGGCGGTCGGCGATCGACCCGATCGTCACGACGTGGCCCGAGCGGCGCGCCCGCATCGCGGGTAGGAAGGCGTGGAGGATGGTGAACGCCCCGACGAGGTTCGTGTCGACGGTGCGGACGAACTCGGCCGGCGACGTCGCGTCGAACGGGGCGAGCGTGAACAGCCCGGCGTTATTCACCAGCACGTCCGGAGCGCCGCCGAACGCGCTCTCCACTTCCTGGACGGCGCGATGCACGGAGTCGGGCCTCGACACGTCGCAGGCGATCGGCAGGGCCGGCAAGCCGATCTCGCGCGCCGCGGCACGAAGCGGGTCCTCGGTGCGCGCGATCATCGCCACGCGCGCCCCGGCGGCGGCGAGCGCGCGCGCGCACGCGAGCCCGATGCCGCGCGAGGCGCCGGTTACGAGTGCGGTGTGGCCGGCGAGCGCCGGCTCACCGCCCCTCGTACTCGACATAGTTGTTGGGCGTCTCCCAGAGCACGAGCCGGACGAGGCGAGCCGGCGCGACGCGCGGAGCGAGCACCTGCCAGCACCCGACGACGATGTTCTCCGCCGTCGGGATCACGCCGCGCATGAACTCGACCTCGACGTTGAAGTTGCGGTGATCGACGTGGTCGATGACCGCCTCCTGGACGACGCGCTTGAGCGCCGCGAGGTCCATCACGTAGCCCGTGCGCGTGTCCACGGGACCGGATACCGAGACATCCAGCACATAGTTGTGCCCGTGCCAGTTCGGGTTGTTGCACCTGCCGAACAAGCGCTCGTTCTCTTCGTCGGACAGATCGGGGTTGTGGACGCGGTGCGCGGCGTTGAAGTGCATGCGCCGCGTGACAGTCACCTCGGGCATGGATCATCCCCCACAAAAAACGAACCCCGTGGCGTGAACCACGGGGCTCGAAGATGACGGAACGAAGAGGGTTTTGTGAAGCCCTGTCGAATGTATGAGGCCCTCACTACAACCTTCCGCCTTCCCCCGCACTGGGGGCGTGACGTCAGTATAGATTATC